>CAYXSE010000203.1:0-7314 GCA_964466675.1 uncultured Rhodothermales bacterium
GACCCGCGCGGATCGGCTGTTCTTGCGAGTGTTGAAAGAAGCCCACGAGAGAGGGATGCGAGTGATCATTGACGGGGTCTTCAATCACATGGGACTTCGGTCGTTTGCCTTTGAAGATGTGGTCCGGAATCAAGAGGAGTCGCCGTTCGCCGATTGGTTTCATATCGACGCATGGGATGACCCCGCTACGCCGGATACCAGCGAATTCGCCTATCGGGGCTGGGCTGGCGTGCCCGAACTGCCCGAGCTGAGAGAAGACGAGAATGGTCTCATAGCGCCGATTCGAGACTACGTATTCGCCTCCGTTACCCGATGGATGGACCCCAACGGAGACGGCGATCCGTCCGATGGAGTCGACGGCTGGCGACTGGATGTCGCCGAAATGGTGGACCTGGATTTCTGGCGAAGCTTTCGCTCGCACGCCCGCTCCATAAATCCCGAGGTGTATCTGATCGGAGAGATCTGGTGGGATGAGTGGCCTGAAACCATTTTTAATGGAGCTCCGTGGCTCCAGGGCGATGCGTTTGACGCGGTCATGAACTATCGATGGGCTACTGCGACACGCCGACTGTTCATTGGATCTGACCTGACGCCTGGTGAAAGCTACGCTCCGAGGGAGTTTTTCCAGGAACTCGCCCTGCTTCGCAGCCAGTACCCGACGGAGGTGTCCGCCGTGCTCATGAATACCCTGGACTCTCACGACACGGCTCGACTCGCATCGCAAATAGTGAATCCTGACTTCCGGTTCGACGATTCCACGTCCATCAAAGACTCCCCGGGGTACCGGATTCAGCGGCCCGACGCCGCCCATCGGGCGACTATGCGAATGATGGCGGCCCACCAGTTCACCTACATCGGTGCGCCGCACGTTTATTATGGCAACGAAGCGGGAATGTGGGGCGGAGATGACCCCGACGACCGGAAACCGATGGTTTGGCCTGAGCTCACTTATTCCAACGAAAGCTCCCACCCGTTTGGCGGTGAGCGGCCGGATGATCCAGTCGCCTTTGACCGCGACTTGTTCGATTTTTATCGCCGGCTGGCCGCCGTTCGACACCGGCGGGTTTCCCTACGAAGAGGGCATTTCTTACCCCTGGAAGCAGGCGATGAGCGAATCTTGGCCTATGAAAGGGGTCTGGGGGGCGAGCGGGTGTGGGTCGTGTTCAACCTGGGTGACGACGCTTTGCAGACGACCATCTCCATTCAGACACTGCTCCCCGGTCCTGGCCACTCGGACGATCTCGACATTTCCGGGCGGGAGGCTGGAGATGCCCTCTCTGAAAGGATGGTCATACTCGACCAAGGCTCTTTTAGTCTGACCCTGGGGCCTCGAGAGGTTGCCATTCTGGAACTGGCTGCTGAATCTGGCCTCTGACGCGAGCGAAGCTAAAGCTGGGCGGATCGCACCCCCTCAACGCCCTCCAATGCCTCGATCGATTCCAGCGCATCGGCCGATATGGGTTCGTCGAGGCTGATCACCGTGAGGGCCTCTCCGCCCGGGGCACTTCTACCCAGCGCCAGCGCGGCGATGTTGATGCCGTTTTGAGCCAGAATGCCACCCACCTGAGCCAGCATCCCAGGGCGATCTACGTTCCGGTAGAATAGCAGCGCCCCCTCCGGCTTCACCTCGACCCAGCTGTCATCGAGCCTGACTATTCGGACATCGTCAGGGCCAAAAACCGTTCCGGTGACGCGTGTTTCCCCTTGATCGGAGGTCAGGACGATCTCCACGAGGCTCGAGTAACTCTCCCCGGCATGAAAAGTCTGGACGTCGGCCTTCAGCCCCGCCTCGACGGAAAGCACCGGCGCGTTGATCAAATTGACGTGCTCGGTAATCATGTCTCCCATCACCCCTTTCAGGCCAGCTAGCAGGAGCACATCTTTGTAGTGCCGAGGTATCTCGCCATGGCAGCGAATGAGGACGTTGCCGACTCTACCGTCTGAGAGCTGCCCTGCAATCCTGCCCAACTTCTCGGCCAGAATCAAATAGGGCTGGACCTCCGGCTGAGCCGCCAATCGAATCGCGGCGGCGTTGACTGCGGTCACGACCGGCTCATTTCTTAGAGCATGAATGATCTGTTCTGTCACCTGTCGAGCCACCTTCTCTTGAGCCTCACCGGTCGAAGCCGCGATATGAGGAGTAGCCACGACGCGAGGGTGGGCGATGAGACCCTTGAGTGCATCCGGGGGTGGCTCGACGGAATAGACGTCCAGCGCCGCTCCCCCAACCTGACCGGACTCCAAGGCCTCCAAGAGGTCCGCCTCGTCGACAATGCCACCCCGGGCGCAGTTGATGATCCCCACGCCCTTCTTGCAGAGGGATAGGCTCTCTCGATTGAGTAGGCCACGCGTCGCGTCGTTCAGCGGAGTGTGAACGGTTATGAAGTCACTGTCCGAAAATATTTTCTCCAGGCCCACCAGCTCGATGCCCATGCGCCTGGCCACCTCAGGTGATAGGATCGGATCGTAGCCCAGGACACGCATGCCAAAAGCCCCAAGTCGGTCCGCCACCGCCTGCCCGATCTTGCCGACTCCGATAATGCCCACCGTTTTGTCCAGCAGTTCCGCTCCGCTGAACTCCTTGCGATTCCAAGATCCGGAACGGAGGGATCGATTCGCCCTCGGGATCTGACGCGCAATGGCCAGGAGCATGGCGACCGTGTGCTCAGCCGTCGATATCGTATTACCCGCCGGAGCGTTGATTACCAGCACTCCGCGGTGTGTAGCCGCCTCCAAATCGACGTTGTCCACGCCCACGCCCGCGCGCGCGATCACCCGAAGCTCTGGCGCCGCCTGAATCATGGACGCCGTGATGTGCGTCCCGCTGCGGACGATCCATCCTTCCACATCGGACGCGATTTCCAACAACTCCGCGGGGCTTCGTCCCAATTCCACCCGCGCTTCAAACCCGGCAGCCTGAAGCATCTCCGTGCAGACTGAATGGACCGAATCGGTAATGAGGACGCTGGGCATGGGGATCAGGCTATGTGGAGGGCGATGAGCGAGAGTACCTCACTCTTGCCGCGGCCATCTTTGGCCGATGTTAGGATAACCGGTACTTCCAGGCCGAGGTCCTTGGCCGCCTTGAAGGCCATCTGGCGGTGGCGCTCTCGTTGATTGCCTGAGAGTTTGTCTGACTTGGTGAGCAGGATCCCGTAGGCCGCAGTGCTCTCGCGAATCAGGAGCATCACTTCCTTGTCCAGCGGCGTGGGCTCTCGACGGGCATCCACCAGATGGAGAATCAGACGGAGGGGCTGCCTGGTGGTGACGTATCCACCGATGGTCTTCTTCCATCGCGCGCGCTCTGCCTTCGACACGCGAGCGTAGCCGTACCCCGGTAGGTCCACAAAGAAGCAGCTGTCGTCAATCCGATAGAAGTTCAGTTCCCGGGTCTTCCCCGGCTGACCGCTGGTTCGCGCGAGCGACTTCCTCCCCACGATGCGGTTCAAGAGCGAACTTTTCCCAACGTTGGAGCGCCCCACGAAAGCCACCTCGGGCAGGCTCGGCTCCGGGAGGAGTCGCAAATTCGGGGAAGCGGTTTCGAAGGACGGGTTTCGAATCTGCACCGGCCTCTAGCCCACCAAAACGCCGTGTTCTCTCACGGCCGCGCCCAGTGCCGCCGGATTCTTGACCACGATCGCTCCCGCCGCCTCAAGCGCCTTGAACTTCTCCTCGGCCGTGCCTTTCCCTCCAGATACGATGGCGCCAGCGTGGCCCATTCTCCGTCCCGGAGGGGCGGTACTTCCTGCAATGAACGCGAATACCGGCTTCGTCATGTGCTCCCTGATATAGTCGGCGGCCTCCTCTTCGGCCGTTCCGCCAATCTCCCCGATCATGATGACCGCCTCGGTCTGATCGTCCGCTTGAAATAGTTCGAGGATGTCTACGAATCCTGAGCCGATGATCGGATCCCCACCAATCCCGACAGCGGTTGACTGACCGAACCCTTCTCGGGTCAACTGGTCAACTGCCTCGTAGGTGAGCGTTCCGGATCTCGACACAACACCCACATTGCCTTCCGAAAAAATCATCGCGGGCATGATTCCGACCTTCGCCTCTCCTGGGGTAAGTACTCCCGGGCAATTGGGGCCGATGAGTCGTACGCCGACTTTCTTCACATAGTGATAGACCGAGATCATGTCTCTCGCGGGAATGCCTTCGGTGATGCAAATGATCACCTCGATGCCGGCCATCGCGGACTCGAGAATCGCATCGGCCGCAAACGGCGGGGGCACAAATATCACGGAGGTGTTCGCGCCCTCCTTCTCGGCGGCTTCGGCAACCGTATTAAAGACGGGCAGGCCCAGGTGCTTTTGGCCTCCTTTTCCCGGAGTCACGCCGCCAACCAGTGGCGTGCCATACTCGATCATCTGCTCAGAATGGAAAGTCCCTTCCTTTCCCGTGTAACCCTGAACGATCAGCCTGGTGTTGGCGTCAACTAGAATACTCATCTCTCTGGCGGCTCTGCTTGGAATCCGGCAAAATAGGACAGACACACACGGGACACGAGAAGAAAAAGTGAGAGATTGTCAACATTTGGAGTCTCACGCCCGAACGGCGTTCCCGGCACTGAGCAAGGTTGGTTCGCTGAACGCCGGCCCCAGGAACTGGACGCCGATCGGAAGACCCTCCGAACTGCTCCCCGCGGGCACCACCAAACCGGGTAGTCCGGCCAGATTCGCGGTGACAGTGTAAATGTCGGACAGGTACATCGACAGCGGGTCCTCCGCCTTGGACCCCGCCCGGAAAGCCGGGCCGGGCGCCACCGGAGTTGCAATCACATCGACCTCTAGAAACGCCTTCTCGAAATCCTTCCTGATGAGACTCCTGACGCGCTGAGCCTTGGCATAGTAGGCATCGTAGTAACCCGAGGACAGGACGTAGGTGCCAAGCATGATTCTACGCTTCACTTCTTCCCCAAAACCCTCGCTTCGGCTTTGGAAGTACATGGCTTCCAGACTCGCTGGATCCGTTGGAGCTTCCACCTTCGAGCGATGCCCGTACCGGACTCCGTCATATCGGGCGAGGTTGCTGGAAGCCTCAGCGGTCGAAAGGATGTAGTAAGTCGCGATGCCGTACCGAGTATGGGGCAGGGAAATGTCCCGAACCATCGCGCCCTGATCGGCGAGTCTCTGAACGGACTCTTTAACACAGGCGGCCGTCTCCGCACCCAGCCCCTCATCGAAATACTCCCGAGGCAGTCCCACGCGCAGCCCTTCCACGGATTCACGCAGTGCGGACGAAAAATCCGGCACCGGATGCGTAGAGCAAGTACTGTCCTTCTCATCGTGGCCCGCGATGACATCCATCACCGCCGCCAAATCACCGAGGCCCGCAGCCATCGGTCCAATACAATCGAAGGAGGACGCGTAGGCGACCAATCCGAACCGGCTCACTCGCCCATAGGAGGGTTTCAGCGCGGATACTCCGCAAAACGAGGCCGGCTGCCTCACGGATCCCCCGGTGTCTGAACCCAACGCGACGTGGCACAGGCCGGCCGCAACCGCGGCCGCTGAACCGCCCGAGGACCCTCCGGTCACCCGAGTAGGATCGTGGGGGTTCGGCGTTCTCCCATAGATGCTGTTCTCGTTGGAAGAGCCCATCCCAAATTCGTCGCAATTGGTTCTTCCGAGGACCACAGCACCTTCCGCCGTCATGCGCTCAAGGGCGGTCGAGCCGATCAAAGAAGTGAACCCACCCAGGATTCGGGACGCGCACTGAACGGGCTGACCAGCCTCACAGATGACATCCTTGACGCCGAGCATGAGGCCCGCGAGTCGAGGCTTCTCCCCGGCCGCCACTCTCGCATCGACGGCTTCGGTTGCGTTTAACACCCGCTGCTCATCAACCAGCACGAAGGCGTTCAGCTCGGCATTTTCGGCTCGTATTCGTGCCAGAAAGCCCTCTGCCGTCTGCCGGCAGGAAACTGACCCAGCGAAAAGATCACGCTGCGCAGCCAAAAACCGATCGGTCACGCGGTGCCGCCTGAGCCAGATTGCTGTACTGACTCAGCCTGTACTGACTCAGCCTGTGCAGGCTGGGCCTGCACGGGTTCGGCCTCGCGAGGAGCCGGAGCATGGGCCGGAGGAGGCGGAGCCTGAATCCGCTGGGAGCGGTCATCCACCTTGAACTCGTTGGAGATGTCCCGGGTGGCCGATTTGAATTCGCGAATGCCCTTGCCCAGACCTCGGGCGATCTCTGGAATACGCTTGGCGCCAAATACCAAGAGTATCACCAGGAATATCAGGGCGATTTCTATTGGTCCGAAGGTTCCCATGGAACTACCAAGCTGTTTTGTCCATTGTCCCCGAGCTTACAGAAACTCACAGACCCGGTTCCAATTGAGCACACTCTCCCTGGATCAAGTCAGATCATGGCCCAAGGCTGAAATTCACGTTCACCTGGACGGTTGTCTCAGGACCGATACCATGATTGAATTGGCGATGCAGCAAGGAAAGGCAGACCACCTCCCTGCATCCACGAGCGAAGCGTTGAAGTTGGCCGTGCGAGAGATCGACAGCGCTGGTAGCCTGGAGGCCTATCTGGCCTGGTACGACATCACACTGCTCCTCATGCAAAGCCGGGAGGCGCTACACAGGATTTCCGCCGAGCTGGTAGAAGATGTGGCCGCCGAAAACGTCCGCTATTTGGAGGTGAGGTTTTGCCCGCTACTGCACACAGATGAAGGCCTGAGTCCCGAGGAGGTCCTGGTATCGGTCATCGAGGGGCTGCGGGAGGCGGGAGAACGATTTGGCGTCGAAACCAATGTGATTGTGTGCGCACTTCGAGGCCGGCATGCCGAAGACTCAGTGAGTCTCGCGGAGTTGGCCGTCAAGTACTACAGGCGAGGGGTTGTCGCATTTGATTTGTCCGGACCAGAGAGCGGCCATCCCGCCAAGGTGCACCTTGAGGCGTTCTACGTCGCCCGGAATAATTTCCTGGGACTCACCATACATGCTGGCGAGTCTTGGGGCCCTAGTTCGGTCAGGCAGGCGCTGTTCTTCTGTGGTGCCAACCGGATTGGGCACGGGATTTCGGCCGCCGACGATCCCCTACTTCTGGAATATCTGGTCAATCATCAGATACCGCTTGAGGTATGCCCAACCTCCAATGTCCAGACCGGGGTGGTGAAAAATTATGCCTCTCATCCGATTTCGAGACTCGTGACTGCAGGCGTACGGGTCAGCATCAATACAGATAGCAGGCTCTTCAGCAGCGAGACCCTGAGTCAGGAAATCTGGACGGCTCATACCGAATGCGGTCTGACCGAGGATCAGATCCGGGAATGTGTTCGAAATGGATTCCGATCGGCAT
>CAYXSE010000204.1:0-7288 GCA_964466675.1 uncultured Rhodothermales bacterium
CAGGCGCCCACCCCCCGAGGCTTCCGCTGGACCCACGCCCTCGCAGTCCTCCTCGCGATCCTCGTCCTGACCGGCACCACCGGATTTTTCTGGCTCTCCACCCAGGCCAAGATCGTTGAGCGCACGCTCCCTCCCGTCCGCATGGACCTGGCGGCGGAGCTCCCCACCAAGTCCTTCATCTATGCGGCAGACGGCGCCGTCCTCGCGCAGCTCGGCGTCGAAAACCGGACGTGGATCGGCCTTTCAAACATCTCACCGTTCGTCATCGACGCGCTCCTCGCCACGGAGGATCGAAGGTTCTTCGAGCATCACGGTGTCGACTACCGCCGGCTGGTCGGCGCCGCATTCGCAGCCCTCCAGGGGCGCACGGAGGGCGCGTCCACCCTCACGATGCAGTTGGTCCGGAATGTCTACCCGGAGATCGCGCGCGAGAAGAGAGTAGACCGAAAGACCCGGGAGATTCTCATGGCACGCAAGCTGGAGCGCGTCTATACCAAGCGAGAGCTCCTGGAACTCTACCTCAACAAGATGAGCTTCGGGAACGGAGCGTTCGGCATTCAGGCAGCTGCCGAAACCTATTTCGGCAAATCGGCCATGGAGCTCGACATGCTCGAATCCGCGCTCCTCATCGGCATGCTCAAGGGCCCCAGTTTTTTTAATCCGGTCCAGCATCCCGAGCGGGCGAAGGCCCGGCGGCGCGTCGTCCTGGTGTCGCTGGTCGCTCACGGAAAATTGTCGGAAGCGGTCATGAGCCGTATCGCCACATTGCCCATCCAACTCCATATGGCACCGCGCCGGGCACTCAGCGGCACAGCACCACACTTTGCCGAGTACGTCCGGAGGGAAATGGAGTCCTGGGGCCAGGCAAACGGATTCGACATCTACCAGGATGGGCTCCGCGTCTACACGACGCTCGACCCGTATCTGCAATCCAAGGCTGAAACCGCGGTAGCCCGGCAACTCGGCCGGCTGCAGCGAATCGCCGGAGAGGACTGGTCGGGATACGGGCAGCCCTTCGGGAGCTTCTGGGCCAGAAACGGCAGATGCGAGGAATCACAAATCCGCCGATCCGAGCGGTTCGGCCTGGCCCGGGCCGCGGGTCTGACCTCGAGCCGAGCCAGCCTCAGCCTGCGCGCCGACTTCGCGTTCATGGACTCGCTTCGCGCCGCGAGCACCCGGCTCGAGACGGGACTCGTGGCCATCGACCCCCATTCCGGAGCCATCAAGGCCTGGGTGGGCGCGAGGGATTTCGCCATGGACCAGTACGACAAGGTCTCCTCGGCGCGCCGGCAGCCGGGATCCACTTTCAAGCCCATCCTCTACGCCGCTGCGCTCGAGGCGGGGTACACGCCACACCACTACGCGGAGGACACCATCACCTCCTACCCAATTCCCCCGTTCGGCCAAATCTGGCGACCCACGAACGCAGGCGGAGGGGCTACCGGTGCGATCCTCACGCTCAGGCAGGCACTGGCCAAATCCAAGAACACGATATCCGCCAAACTGGTCGAGCAGATCGGGCCTCGGCGTGTTGTCGATATGGCCAAGCGGCTGGGGATCACCAGTCCGCTCCTCGGAGTCCCCTCGATTGCGCTCGGTACCAGCGAGGTCACGCTTCTGGAACTGGTATCCGCCTACGGCACGTTCGTGGCCGATGGGATGCATACCAAGCCGCGCGTCATCGGGCGAATTGAAAACGCCCAGGGGGAAGTCATCGCCAATTTCGAACCGCAACCAACGCGCGTACTCTCTCCGACACATTCCTTCACGCTCCTCCAAATGCTCCAGGACGTCACCCGCCCTGGAGGCACCGGCGCCAGTCTGCCGGCTCGCTTCCCGATCCCGGGAGAGTGGACGGGCAAGACCGGAACCACCCAGGACAATACCGATGGATGGTTCGTGGGCATCCACCCCGACCTGATCGTCGGATCGTGGGTCGGCTTCAATCAGCCCGCCGTTCGCTTCCGAAGTAATTATTACGGACAGGGCGCCCACAACGCCGGCTTGGTCGTGGCCGATTTCCTCCAGTCCACCGTCACCGATCCGATGTCGGGAGTAGGCCCAGGCAGATTCATTGCGCCCCCGGGATATGTCGCGCCACTCCCTCCTGCCGATCGATTCGCAGGCAACCTGGTCGACCCGGAACGGCGCGCACTCGCCGAGAATCCGACCCTCGAACGCGAAATACGACCGCCGGGTGCGGTTCAGGGCGCCGTTCGCGACGCTTCCGACGCCGTTTCCGATGCCGCTTCCGACGCCGCGCGCGCGCCCAGTCGCCGTCGCACCGCGCGGATAAATGGCAAGCGCCTTGTGTGGTAATTTGCGGCCCTCCGCCGCCAAGCCGCCCGCCACCGCCCAGCCACCCCGCCGCCCTCCGCCGCCCAGCCACCCCCCGCCCCACCCTTGGTCTTCTTCGTCTCCGATCTCCACTACGATCATCGCCCCCCTCCCGGCGACCCTCTCCTCAGCGGCGGTGACGAAGCCGAACGTGAACTCGTCGCCTGCCTCCAGCATCACCGTGACCGCCTCACCCATGTGATCCTCCTCGGCGACCTGTTCGACGCCTGGATCGAGTACAGGGACCTCGTTCCGAAGGGCCTCACGAGGCTATTCGGCCTCCTGGCGATCTGGTCGGACGAGGGTCTGAACGTGACGGTCGTCGTTGGAAACCACGACCCGTGGCATCGCGATTACATGGAGAAACACCTCGGATTCCGGCTACTCCGCGCATCGACCCTGGAACTCATCCAGGGCAAGACGGTGGCGTATGGTCACGGAGATCAGGAGACGCGGCACGGCCTCTCGTCGTGGCAACGATTCATCAGGAGCCGTGTCATTCACACGCTGTACGCCGAGATTTTGCCGGGCAGCTTCGCGCAGTGGCTGGCGCGCATGTGGAGCCGAGGCTCCAGATCGAGCCGGTTGGACGGGAAGATCGTGCGTGCCCTCCGCAAGCGCGGCGAGGACGTGCTGGTCCAGAACAAGGCTGAAATCGTGGTTTACGGACACTGCCACGCTCCGTCGCACGACCAAATCGAGAGCGGATCCTACCTCAACACGGGCTCGTGGGCACTACATCGGTCCTTCGTGACGTTAGAGGAAGGCGCGCCCGCGCTCTGGCGTTGGACCACGGACGGCCCTCGCGAATTCGGACAGGAATCCCCCGAGGCAAAACTCCAGGCGGTTTGATCCGTATGGCGGGCTAAGTCGGCGTCCCCCCGCCACTCGACCCGAATTTGGCATGTCAGACTGGAATTATTCAGACGAAGAGGTGAGAGAGTACCTCGAAGACCCCTCGAAGCGGAAGCCTCGAAGGGAAGCCTTTGCGGGCTGGTTTCGGCGTGGATTCAAGAACCCGGACGCCGCAACCGCCGCGATGGTGCTCGGCGCAGTCGTAATCATCGGACTCACCATGGTCGGGGGCATCGCCGGCTGGATGTTCTCGATGCGGGGCGAACTCCCTCCGCTGACGGAGATTGAGAACCCCAACTTCCAACTGGCCACGATCGCGTACACAGCCGACGGCATGGAACTGGCCCGGTACGCGTCGCAGAACCGGGCGTGGATCACTTACCAGGACATGTCGCCGCACCTCCCGCCGGCACTGGTTTCGACAGAGGACAAGCGCTTCTATACCCACTGGGGAATGGATCTCTTCCGCACGGTGTCCGCGGTCAGCCAAACCATCCTCGGCAAGATCGGCCTGCCGTTCGACACCCAGGGCGGCTCCACGATCACCCAACAGTTGGCCCGAAACCTGTACAACAAACGGATCGGCCGGGTACAGACGGTGAGTCGAAAGCTCAAGGAGATGGTGACCGCCGTGCAGCTCGAGCAGCGCTACACCAAGGAGGAAATCATCGAGATGTACCTGAACACGGTCGAGTTCGCGTACAATGTCTACGGCGTGGAGACCGCGTCGCAAACGTTCTTCGGGAAGTCCGCGGCGGATATCGACCTGGCCCAATCAGCGGTGCTGGTGGGCATGTTGAAGGGCATTTCGATTTACAATCCCTACCGGTATCCGGAGCGCGCCCAGCGTAGACGCAACCTAGTGCTGTCCCTCATGGTTCGGAACGGCGAGCTCCGACAGGAAGAATACGATGCCATTCGGGACGAGCCTGTCGTGGCCGGCAACAGTTCCTTCGCCATCACATCCAGCATCGCCCCGTACTTCGCGCAGCATGTCAAGGAGTGGCTGGATGTGTGGGGCCGGGAGAACGGGTACAACATTTACGAGGACGGGCTGGTGGTCTACACCACGCTCGACTCGCGCATCCAGGCGATGGCTGAAACCGCGCTGACACGGCAACTGGACTGCCTTCAAACCGTGGTGGACTTCCAATGGTCTCGCTCGTCGGACGGGGTCTGGAGCACCACGTCGTGCGACTACGAAGAGCTCACAGACTACAAGCCGTGGGACTATTACTGGAAATCCCGGACCGAATATTTCGCCCAGATGATCCGCGAGTCGCCGCGCTACCGGACCTCCCGAGCACGGGGCGGGGATGCCCGATTGCTCATGGCCTCGCTGACCTCGGACGACACCTTCCTCGACTCCCTCAAAGCCGTCAAGTCTCGCCTGGAAGCGGGGCTCGTCTCCCTGGATCCGTCCTCAGGCCACGTCAAAGCCTGGATCGGAGGCCGCGACCTGGCCATTGACTGGTTTGACCACGTCGATAAGGCGGCCCGCCAGCCCGGATCAACCTTCAAGCCCTTCCTCTACACCGCCGCCATCGACAACGGCTGGTCACCCTACTACTCGCTGCTGGACGACTCCCTGCACTACATGGACTCCAATGGCGAGGAATGGAATCCCAGCAATGACGGACATATGTCGGGAAATGAGTTCACGCTACGGGAAGGCTTGGCGCTCTCGATGAACACCATCTCCGCGCGCCTGATTCTTGAGGTAGGGCCGTCTCAGGTCGCCTTCATTGCGCGTGTCATGGGCATCACCAGTCCCCTCGCCGAGGTGCCAGCGCTGGCGCTCGGGACCAGCGACGTGACCCTCTACGAACTCACCAAAGCCTATTCCACCTTGGCTAACGGAGGCTTCCGGACAGAACCTGTGGTCGTGACCCGGATCGAGGATGCCCAACAAAACGTGCTGTACGAAGCCTCGCACACACCTCGGCAGGCCCTCTCGCCGGAGACCGCCGCGACCGTAGTCGACATGATGCGAGGCGTGATCCTGTCCGGTACCGGCCGACGCATGCGGGGGCAGTTTCACCTCACCGAGTACGACCTCGCCGGCAAGACCGGCACCACCCAGAACAGCGCCGATGGATGGTTCATGGTCATGCATCCGGACCTCGTGACAGGAGCCTGGGTCGGCTTCAACGACCGCCGCATGACCTTCCGGACGGACTGGTGGGGCCAAGGTGCCCACAATGCCCTGCTCGTAGTCGGTGATTTTTACCGCCAGATGGACCAGGTCGACGAAGGAGAGGAGCAGTTCATCTCCAAAGACCGCCGCTTCCCGCCCCCGCCACTGGCCTACGAAGAACAAGGCGAAGAAGGCCTGCGAGACGAGAGGCGCGACCGCGGTAGGGTGGGGTGGTGAGTCGCTCCGCGCGGCCTTCTGAACCCGCTCCCACCATGACAACCGTCCAGCTAGAAGCCGAAATCCTGAAGCTCCCTCGCAGCGTGCGGGCGCGACTGGCGGACCGACTTATCGCAAGCCTGGATGACGATTCAGAAATCGAGAAGGCCTGGGCCGATGAAGCAGACCGCCGCTACAAGGCCGTTCGGAAAGGAGAAGAGTCCATGTCGCCTCTCGAAGACGTTCTGACGGCCATCCGAGCTGAGTTCGATCTGTGACCAGGGTCCAGGTTTCTGATTTCGGCATCTAACGACGTTAGGGTTGCGGTCGCCTACTATTCCGACCAAAGCACCAACCTGGCCGCAGCCTTTGTGGCCGAGTTTGAGCGTGCCTGTTCACTGATTTCGGAGGTACCCGACATCGGGTCTCCTATCGACAAGGGATACCGGAAACTCGTGATGCAGCGGTTTCCATTCATCGTGATATATAGAACCGAATCAGGCCGAGCGCTTGTTCTGGCTGTCGGCCACCAGCGGCGACATCCAGATTTTTGGTTGAACCGGGTATAGGCCCGACTGTACTGGCGCTTGCTCGAGACCGCCGGCGGCGGCGTACCAGGAGCATGACGAAGAGGCCGTGACAGTTACGACGCGGCGAGAAACTGCTCTATCCTGAAGGGGTTGGTTGAGGAAATCACTGAGACATCTGGCTATGACGCACCGCGGCAGGATCACCTTGGAACCAGGCAAACGCGGGGGCAAACCCTGCATTCGTGGCCTCCGCATTACGGTGCACGACGTCCTGAGCTACCTCGCGTCGGGAATGAGCACGGAGGACGTCTTGCGCGATTTCCCCGACCTGGAAAGGGAGGACATCCTGGCGAGCCTGGAATGGGCCGCCGAACGTGAGCGCCGGACTTATGCTGCCCCGGCATGAAGCTCCTTCTCGATCAGAATCTGTCCGTCCGCCTGGTCGACGCTCCCCAGACGCTGCTCGCAGACCAGCGCAGACCGCTAATCCCCAGACCTCGCAAACCCGCTCCAGGTCCGGTATCCCCGTGCCGCCATTTCAGCTGCGATCGCTGACGCCGAATGAGCGGTCTCGAAAACGCCAAACACCGCGCTCCCCGATCCGCTCAGCGCCGCGTAGCGAGCCCCGTTCGAACGGAGAAACGCAAGAGCCTGGGCTACCTGAGGATGCGCGCGCGCCACAGGCCCCTCAAAATCGTTGACCAGCTCCGCCGCCCATCGATCCAGATCATCTGAGCACACCACCTCCCTTAAGTCCACCCGACCAGCGTCTGAGGGTGACACTATTTGATAGGCCTGGCCGGTAGCCACAAAGACCGGCGGAACCGCGACAACCAGCGGATAAGGACAGACCCAATCAAGTGCTGTGAGCTCGTCCCCGCGGCCCTTCCCGAAAGCCGCCACCGCGTGTTCCAGAAAAAAGGGTACATCAGATCCAAGCCCTGCAGCCACCTGAGGAATCACGCTGCCCGGCGCACCCACATCGCCAATCCCCCAGCCTCGCGCCAGCATCCGCAAAACCGCCGCCGCATCACTAGACCCACTTCCAAGCCCCGCCCCATAAGGCACGCGCTTGTCCAGATGCAGCCGAAACCCGCGGGAAGAGCCCAACGCCGAAGCCAGCCGCTGCGCCGCCGCAAAACAAAGATTCCCGCTGTCAGTCGGAAGATCCGGATCTGAACAAGTCATCGACCGCTCCTCCGCGTCCTCCCAG
>CAYXSE010000205.1:0-7275 GCA_964466675.1 uncultured Rhodothermales bacterium
ACGCGCGAGTCGCCTTCCTGTTGGAATTCAGGTGCTGTTCCAGGCCAACAAGACCGCACTTGCCGTGGCCCTGGGGGCAGGATGTAATTTTGTGAGGGCGGAGGGATGGACCTATGCCCATATCTCGGACAAGGGCATCGCCGAAGCCTGTGCGGGTGCCGCCATCCGATACCGGCATCAAATTGGAGCCGACCACATCCCGATTTTTACCGACATCGTCAAGAAGCACGCCTCTCATTCCTGGACCGGAGACCTGGATATCGGTGATGTGGCGTACGGAATGGCCCTCAACCGGTCGGACGCCGTCATCGTGACCGGCGCACAGACCGGGTCCCCCCCCGTTCCCGACGACCTCGTCTCCGTTCGCCACGCGACGGAGCTCCCCATTCTGATCGGGAGCGGGATCACAGCTCAGAATCTGGCGGATTTCGCTCCGTTTGCGGATGGCTTTATCATCGGAAGTGCCATGAAAGAGAACGGCCGGTGGGATGCTCCTGTCTCCGATGATGCGGTGTCCGCCGTCGTCGAAGCCGCTGCGCGCGTGAGATCCGAATACCAGAGGTCGTGACCCTCCGGCGTGCAACACGCCGAATACCCCCTCCCCATGATTCCTTACGTAGCCACGACCGAAGACATCACGGTAACCGTACGACCGGTTTATCTGGACGGTCAGTCCGACGTGCTCAACAAGCGATTCGTCTTCGGCTACTTCGTCCGAATCGAAAACCTGGGTTCTTCAAACGTCCAGCTACTTCGACGCCACTGGCACATCCGCGACTCAACAGGAAGAGTGCAGGAAGTTGAAGGCGAAGGCGTCGTGGGAAAAACCCCAACCATTGGGCCCGGCGAGTCCCACGAATACAATTCCTTTTGCATCATCGAGACCTTCGAGGGCGCTATGGAGGGGACTTATCTGATGGAACGAGAGCACGGAGACCGATTCACGGTGAGTATCCCAAAATTTGACCTCCGGGCCGCGGCAAACTGATGCGTATTTATTCCCTCTCGATACTCCTTCTGCTTCCCATCGCCGTGTCGGCGCAGGACTCGCGCCTGCCCGTGGACACCATGATGACCTCTTCGCACCAGGTCATTATCCAGGGAGAGCGCGTGCCTTACACGGCCACAATCGGGACCCAACCGGTCTGGGGAGACGATGGGGAGGCGATTGCTTCTCTCTTCTACTCCTACTACGAACGTTCGGATGTCGAGGACCGGACCAATCGTCCGCTCGTGATCTCGTTCAACGGCGGCCCGGGATCGGCCTCGCTCTGGATGCACGTCGGCTACACCGGCCCCAAACAACTGTTGATCGATGATGAAGGATTCCCAATCCAGCCTTACGGCGTACGGGACAACCCCCATTCGATCTTGAATGTGGCCGACATCGTGTTCGTCAATCCTGTGAACGTCGGGTTTTCCCGGATCGTCGGAGATGCCGACCGAGAGCAGTTCTTCGGGGTGAATGAGGACATCAAGTACCTCGCGGCGTGGATCGAGAACTTCGTCTCGCGACAGCACAGGTGGACGTCCCCAAAATTTCTGATCGGAGAGAGCTACGGCACCACGCGGGTATCTGGCCTGGCAGGACAGCTCCAAGACCGGCACTGGATGTTCCTGAATGGCGTCATTCTGGTCTCCCCGACCGGCTTGGGTGTAGATCGTGACGGCCCCGTGGGTCGCGCCTTGAACCTGCCCTACTTCGCCGCCGCCGCTTGGTATCACGAGAAGCTGGACGATGACCTTCAGGCTCGCGATCTCAACGATGTGCTGGATGAGGTGGAGCAGTACACCATCGAGACTTTCTTGCCCGCGTTGGCTCGGGGCGGCTCTCTGCAGGGAGAGGCGCGGGAGGCCGTGGCGCGGCAGGCGGCACGCTACTCAGGGCTCACCGCAGAGTACTTCTGGGACCACAATCTGGACGTCTCAGCTGCCAATTTCTGGAAGGAGTTGCTCCGCGATGAAGGGTTCACGGTGGGCCGATTGGATTCGCGCTACCGGGGGATGGATGCCGAAGCCGCCGGCGAGCGCCCCGACTACAATCAGGAGTTGACCTCCTGGAATCACGCATTCGCGCCGGCCATCAATCATTATTTGCGAACCGAGCTTGGATTCGAGACCGACCTCAGGTACTGGGTCTTCGGTCCCGTACACCCTTGGAACCGGGATGGAGACAACACCGGAGAGACGCTGCGTGCGGCCATGGCGAAGAACGCCAATCTGCATGTGCTTGTGCAATCCGGGTACTACGACGGGGCCACCCAGTATTTCGGGGCGAAGTACACCATGTGGCAGATGGATCCCTCAGGCCGGCTGGCGGACCGGATGCGCTTCGAAGGGTATCGGAGTGGGCACATGATGTACCTGCGCGCCGAAGATCTGGCGTTGTCCAACCAGCACATCCGGGAGTTCATCGCGGAAGCCTTGAAAACGGCCGAGACGCCCGCAAAGTACTAGGCTCACCGTCATAGGCCCGGAGGGCGAGGTAAAGAGGTGTACCGCCGGGGCTCAGGGATCCGCACTGACCGCGTCCGGGTCAATGTCCATCAGGCGAGCACGGTCGCGCCACTTTTGACGCGCCAGGAGTCGCATATCCTCCACCGTGTCGGCCTCGTCCATGATCTCGAGCCCAATCAGCGTCTCGATGGCATCCTCGAGTGTTATGACCCCCATCGTGCCGCCGTATTCGCTCACCACCAAGGCCATGTGGGACCTCGCGCCTCTAAGCCGGTCCAGAAGAACCCGCAGGCCCAGGGTGGGCGCCACGGTCATGATCTCCCGTTTGATGGACTCAAGGGTCTCGTCTTCTTGGCCGCGTGTAGCCGCCAGCAGGACGTCATGCCGCAGCACCAGGCCGGTTATCTGATCGATGTTTTTTTCGTAAACGGGGATCCGCGCGAAAATCATTTCAGGATTTGACTCGAGGACCTGTGCCACGGTGCTCCGCTCCGACAGGGCGAAAACCACCGTCCGGGGAGTCATCACATCCTCCACCCGGAGCTCCGCAAACTTGAGCAGGCTGCGCACCATGCGAGATTCGTCCTCATGGAGGACCCCCTCTCGAACACCGACATCGGCCAGCGCCGGAAACTCGTCACGCCGGAGAGTCCCTGCTTTCTCGCCCCGTGACATCAAGACGGTCAGACCCTGAGCCATCTTCACGAGAGGCCACATCACCCAAATCGTCGGAATCAGAATTCTGGTAACCAGGGGCGCGAGCGATCTCCAATACAGCGCCCCCAGCGTCTTCGGTATGATCTCAGAAAACACCAGGATGAGGAAAGTCAGCACCGCAGATGCCACGCCGATATAGGCGCTCCCGAAGACCACCGCCGCCTGCGCACCCGCACCGGCCGCGCCTACCGTGTGCGCGATGGTGTTGAGGCTGAGAATCGCCGCCAAGGGGCGATCGACTTCCTCCTTCAAGGCTCGCAAGCTCCGACCGACCGGTAGTCCCTTCTCGGTCAGGAGGGCTACATACGCCGGCGTGACGCTAAGCAGGACAGCCTCCATCACAGAGCACAGGAAGGACACTCCCAGCGCCATCGCCACATAAAAAATCAGGAGAGCCATGCTCGCGGGCTTACATGATTTCTATGTCGATCGTCAACCCGCTCGTCACCAACTGAATGACCTGATTCCCTCCAGCCAACCGGAATTCGTCAATGGCTGGCGGGAGCATTTCTTTCGGGGTCTCCATTTGGAAAAGCGTATCGGCAACCACCTGCCAGTCCTCGGGGGTGAGATGGACTCGCGCCTTATCCCCCTCCCGAACCATTTGTGCATAGGTTAGCACTTTGTTTAGGTGATTAATCCCTTGCTTCTGGTGCAGGTTCGGGTCCATTTTTCAGTAGTCCGTGGAATTTCTCACTAGCCTCCTCACCCGCAAAAGATCCCGATGCGCAGTTACCTGGATTTGCTTCGCTCCGTCCGAGACAACGGTCTTCAGAAAGAGGATCGAACCGGCACGGGTACCAAGAGCGTCTTCGGCCATCAAATTCGGTTTGATCTCGCCGAAGGATTCCCGCTGGTGACCACCAAACGTGTCTACTTCAAGGGACTGGCGGTAGAAATGTTGTGGTTCCTCCGGGGGGAAACCAACATTGGCTACCTGAACGAGCGTGGCGTTCACATCTGGGATCCGTGGGCAGACGATGAGGGCAATCTGGGGCCGGTCTATGGCAAACAGTGGGTGCGATGGGAAGACCGGAGCGGGGACGCCATCAATCAGATCCAACGGGTGATTGATGAGATCAAGACTTCACCCGATTCCCGAAGGCACATCGTTAGCGCCTGGAATGTGGCGGATCTGGATCAGATGGCCCTGCCTCCGTGCCACATGTTTTACCAGTTTTGGGTCGGGAACGGCAAGCTGTCTTGCCAACTCTACATCAGATCGAATGACCTCTTCCTGGGCGCGCCGTTCAATATTGCCGAGTACGCGCTCCTAACACATATGGTGGCTCAGCAGTGTGACCTCGGGGTCGGCGAACTCATCTACACCATAGGTGATGCCCATATCTACCTGAACCACCTGGACCAGATCGAGGAACAACTCTCGCGACAGCCCTTCCCGCTCCCGTCTCTCCACATCACACGGAAGCCGGAGTCGATATTCGAATACGAGTATGAGGACTTCGAAGTGCGGGACTACCAATACCATCCGTCCATCAAAGCACCGGTGGCCGTTTGACACATCTGATCCGAGGCCCCGAGGTCATTATCCTCGCCGCAGTCGCCACCAAGGACCGATTGATCGGCCACGGGATGGAGCTGCCGTGGCACATACCCGAGGACCTGAAACACTTCAAGAATCTCACGCTGGGTCACCCCATGCTCATGGGAAGGCGGACGTTTGAGTCCCTGGTCTTGCAGATGGGTAAGCCTCTTCCTGGCCGGCGGCACCTGGTCGTGTCCGGATCCAAGGACTTCCAGTTCGAGGATGTGGACGTGTTCCGGTCTGTGGAAGCGGCCATGGCGGCTGCGAAAGGCGCCGAGAAACTTTTCATCTGCGGCGGCGCGTCCATGTACGCCCGCTTCCTGGAAAATGCTGACCGGATGGAACTCACTCTCGTGGACGGAGACTACCAGGGCGACGTGTTCTTCCCCCCGTACGAACATTTGCTGGGGACCCGCTATCACCTGCGCGAAGAACGGCGGCGGGACGGCTACCGGTTCGTCTCCTACGTCGCCGGAAAAAACTAGTCTCCCAGGCCGACCCTCGCCATGATTTCGTCGACTCGCTTGAGATGATACTGGAGGTCGAATACTTCGTCGACCTCTTCCTTCGACAGGTGCTTAGTGATCTCATCGGACTCCCCCACGATGGCCCGAAATGACTCCCGTTCTGTCCATGCCCTCATGGCCAGCGGCTGCACGGTATCGTAGGCATCTTCGCGCGCCAGGCCCTTGTCTATCAAAGCATTCAAGAGCCGCTGGCTGTTGAACAGTCCAAACGTCCGGTCTATATTTTCGAGCATCGTCTCCGGAAACACCACAAGGCCGTCCATGAGCGCCCCGAATCGGTCCAGCGCATAGTCGAGCACCGTCGTCGCATCTGGGAGGATGACTCGCTCTGCGGAGGAGTGAGAGATATCCCGCTCATGCCAAAGAGCCACATTCTCGAACGCCGGAATCATGTACCCGCGGAGCAGGCGTGCGCAGCCGGTGACGTTCTCCGAGCCCACGGGATTCCGCTTGTGCGGCATGGAAGACGAACCCTTCTGCCCCGCCCTAAACGCTTCCTCCACCTCTCGGACTTCACTCTTCTGAAGGCCACGAATCTCAATGGCCATCTTCTCCAGCGTACATCCGATCAGAGCCAACACCGACATGTAGTGGGCGTGTCTGTCTCGCTGCAACACCTGCGTGGAAATGAGCGCAAACTCCAGCCCAAGCTTCTCGCAGGTGAGTCGCTCCACATCCGTAGGAACGTGCGCAAACGTCCCGACCGAGCCCGAAACCTTCCCTACGCGCATGCCTTCCGCGGCGGCCACGAACCGCTCCCGGTTCCGCTTCATCTCCGCGTAGTAGAGCGACAGCTTGAGCCCGAACGTGGTCGGTTCGGCATGCACGCCGTGGGTGCGACCCATCATGATCGTATGCCGATGCGCCTTGGCCTTTCGCCCCAATACCCCGATCAGCCTATCTATCCGGTCCAGAATCAGGTCATTCGCCTTCACAAGCCTCACCGACCAGGCCGTATCCACCACATCCGAAGAGGTCAGCCCGTAGTGAATCCACTTCCGCTCCGGTCCCAGTGACTCACTCACCGAGCGCGTAAACGCCACCACGTCATGGCGGGTGACCTCCTCTATTTCGTGAATGCGGTCTACAGCGAAGCTGGCATTCGCGTAGAGTGTCTCCACGTCCTGCTTCGGAATGACGCCCAGCTCAGACCACGCCCAACACGCCGCCAGTTCGACGTCCAGCCAGGCCTGAAACTGCGCTTCCTCGGTCCATACAGCGGCCATTTCGGGCCGCGAATATCGTTCAATCATGCTGTCGGTCGGCCGGTCATTTGGGGCCTCAAACGGTCAGAGCGTGTCCCGCCTGTCCCGCAGGGTTTTGTACAGAAGAGCCCGCGCCCGAAAGATATGAGCCTTCACCGTCCCAAGGGGAAGGTCCAGTTCACGAGCAATCTCGTCGTAGGACTTCTCCTGTTGGTGCCGCATCACGATCACCTTGTGATACTTGGGCGGGAGTAGTTCGATCGCTTGTTGGATCAGCTCGCGACGCTGATCCTCGACGATGTGTTTGTCCGGTCTGTATGATGCGTCAGGGATTTCGTACTCCACCTCCCCATCTTTCGTTTGAACGGGTCGGTCGATCGAAAAGGTCTTCAGGCGCTTCTTTCGAAGGAAATCAATGGTGTGGTTGGTCGCAATCTTGTACAACCAAGTGGAGAACGCGTAGTCCGCTGAGTATGAGGTCAGGGCTGAAAATGCCTTGATGAAACACTCCTGAACCAGGTCATCGATGTCGTCGTTGCTGCGAACCATCCGCTGGACGTGCCGGGTCAGCGCGCCCTTGTACTTCTCCATCAGCTCCTGATAGCCGGACTGCGCGCCTTCCAGTGCTGCGGCAACCAGAACCCTGTCCTGCTCGCTTGAGGCCGATGGTATTTTGGACGTGGGTTTCCGGGACATCAAGAGCCGAGTGTGCGGGCAAGCGAGCCTGAAAGATAGCGAAAACAGGACCAGGCATGCGGCTTGTCTCTCCCAATGGACTGCGCCGGGCAACCTGGTCCCGGGCAATGGCATAGGTATGTGCTGT
>CAYXSE010000206.1:0-7236 GCA_964466675.1 uncultured Rhodothermales bacterium
AATCTCTTCCCCGCGAAGACCCTGGGGACCCTTTCCGTCCCAGCGCTCTAACCGGGTGGAGAATGGCCTTGTGCTCCGACGACGTGGTCAACACCGTCCCGCCCCCGGCACAACCCCGAACGGCCATGAAGTTGGCCTCCGTTCCTCCGGAGGTGAAAACAATTTCTTCCGTCTTAGCACCCAGGACAGCAGCTACTGACTCCCGGGCGCTGTCAACGGCGTGGCGGGCACTTCTTCCCGCGCTGTGGACCGACGATGGATTCCCGAATGACGTCCCGAAATATGGCATCATCGCATCGAGCACCTCGGGCAATAGAGGCGAGGTCGAAGCATGGTCCAGGTAAATCGGCGTCGCTGCCAAACGGACTGGTCAATTCTTGGAAGTGTCTCGAAAATCAGGGCGCACCCAACGCCGTCGGCGTGCCTGTGATCCATATATTCGTCAATACCCCCCTGTCTCATCCGATGTTTTCCTGTATCAGTGCATGGACAAGCTTGTAGTCCGCGGTGGAAGCCCCCTTTACGGCACCCTCGACGTAGGCGGGTCAAAGAACACGGCGCTAGCGCTCATGGCCGGAGCATTACTTGCCGATGGCAGGACGACCATCCTGAATGTCCCGAATCTCCGGGATATCCGCACCTTCTCAAGAGTAATCGGGGTGACTGGCGCCGAGGTTTCCCTGGACGAAGCGAACCATCGGTTGACGATTGATGGGGCAGGCGCGACCAAGCCAATCGCCCCGTACGAGCTGGTCAAGAGGATGCGGGCCTCTTTCTATATGCTGGGCGCCCTTCTTGGCCGATTCGGAAAGGCAAAAGTGTCTCTCCCAGGGGGCTGTGCGTGGGGCCCGCGTCCTGTGAACCTGCATATGGAAGGACTGGTCGCATTCGGGGCGCAGATCGAGCTGGAAGAAGGTTATGTGATGGCCTCGACTTCCAACGGTCGCCTGTCAGGAGGCATTTTCGAACTCAAACCCTCCAGCGTCGGCGCAACCATCAATCTTTTGCTTGGCGCGGCGACGGCGTCCGGCGGGTCTCGCATCGAAAACGCGGCGATTGAGCCAGATGTTGTTGATTTTTGCGCCATGCTCACCAAAATGGGAGCACGTATCCACGGAGTGGGGACCCGAACGCTTGAGGTTGAGGGAGTCTCCGACCTCGTCGCGACCACCATCTCGAACCCGCCCGACCGAATTGAAGCGGGGACGTTCATAATTACGGCTGCCATGGCGGGTCGCCCCGGAGAGACCATGACTGTCCGCGGCGTAAACGTGGGACAATTGGGGGAGGCCTTTATGACCGCGATGCGCGATACAGGCGCTAAGCTCACGGTGGACGGCCACTCCGTACATGTTGGACGCCCGGCGAAACTCAAATCGGTATCGATTCGGACCGACGTGTTTCCCGGTTTCCCGACCGACCTTCAGGCGCAATGGACTGTGCTACTGGCCTGCGCCGACGGGAACGCAAAAGTGGAAGATTCGGTCTATTTGGATCGTTTCAAGCATATTCCGGAGCTCCGTCGTATGAACGTCAACGCGATCGTCGTGGACGGTGAAGTCGTAGTGGAGGGCGGCCGACAAATCAAAGGTGCCCATGTAATGTCCACCGATCTCCGCGCATCGGTGTCTCTCGTGATGGCTGCGCTCGTGGCCGAGGGAGAAACCCACGTGCTCAGAATCTATCACCTGGACCGGGGATACGAAGACCTGGAGGGCAAACTGGCTCGTGCGGGAGCCGATATTCGACGAGAGCGATACGACGAATGGGCAGACCCCGAAATCGAATAGGTTGGAGAACAAGCAGCCGCTAAAACAAGGCCGTCATCTGAACGCGACCTGCATGAACGGTGCGCCGTCCGGCGGGAGCCCGCCCATCGTAGGCCACTGTTGCTCGGAGACTGGAGCTCAATGACCATTGCGCGGTGACCCCCCATAGCGCGGAGTTGCCCGGACCACGGCCATCGGTCAGCTCAAACTCCGCCAGCCCGGTCACGGGATCCCCTGAGAGCGACACGCTGGCGAATTCCAGCCGGGCGATCAGGTCCAATCGACCTGCTCTCGCGTACCTGACCGACCCGGGAATTCTCAGAAGACGGGCTCGACGGCCGGCAGACGCATCGTTCTTGAAGGCGATCTCCGCGGAGACCCTAATGGTGGTGCTTCGCCCGCGGCGCACGACTATCCCAGGCACCATTCTCCAGGAGTCTATCCTGAACCGCCTGGACTCGAACCGATCCGAGTTCTTATAGTCCTGGTTGTTGGCGACTCGAAGAGAAATATCTGTAAGGCGAGAGACTCTGATTCCGGCCACAGCCTCCGCCGTCCGGTTCTTCCTGGTCTCAATTCCGGAAGCGAGTTCGGACAATGATCGGTGCTCCTGGTAGGAGACGTCCAGCGTGAAGCCGCCACTCGTGCGAAAGAGCCGGAGATCCTGCCGGATTCGGACACGGCCGGATGTAGTGAGTCCCGGGCGTCGAAATCGATCAAGCCGGAGCAGGTAAACGTCAGATCTTCGGTCCGTTCGGGAGCGTTCCTCTACCTCCAACACCGTGCGCCCGGACAAGCGGGCAAGAAACCCTTCCCCCTCGGCAGCTGACCTCAACCGCACAGATAGGCGAGCCTTGACCGCATTGACGGAGGCCAGAGAATCCGACGGGAGAAAGGTCCGGATGTAATTGCCTTCGTTGGGAGTCGTCTCCGGTAGGAGTTCGTCCAATTGCACGATATCGTCATCGTTCGCGTCCGTCCACACGAAGGCGCCCAGTTCGGGGCCCGCCCGGAGGTAAATTTCCTGAAGTACCGGAGTTCTCTCCGTCCGGGCGTCATACAGCCATCCGAGGCTCAAGCGCTTGATTCTGCCAGCCGCATTGATCGCGACCAGCAGGGCTTCCGTATCCGCTATCCCCGGCTGGCCGGAGAAGGTCTCACGAAAGTTTTTCGTTCTCCAGGCCAGTGACATGTCTGCGCGAAATGATTCTCCGCGCTGTAGGTCAGCGCTCGTGCGGATCGTCCAGGAACGGGCCGCCTCCTCCAATCTGCCGGCCAGCGGCAGCGACTCCACCCGACGTTCAATCGTAGCTGAAGCGCCGGCCCGTTCGCCCGCTATCCTAAGCCCCGGCCTGATCTCCAAATACCTGATGGAGTTGAGCCCCAGCGAGTCCGTACTCCCATCCTCACGCTCCTCATATTCCAGTTCACCGAACACGGTCAGGGCCCCTCGATTCCGACGAAGACTCGCCAAGTCGTGTCGCCAGGACCCATCCGTCCCGGCCCGCCAATCGCTCGATTGGACTCGTATGGACTCCCATTTGACCTCGGGAAACCGGCTCTCTGGGATCAGGAAGTTTCCTCTGAATCTGCTCCCGTTGAATACTCCCGGAAGATCCAGACTGGATACACTCCCTCCTATCCTGATTGAGTCGGCCGACGCCCATTCGATGCTCAATTCCGCTTCTTGTTCATGAGTAGCCCCGGCCACGGGGCCGGTAGGATCCACGGTGATGTCGGTCAGGTTCCATTCTCGAGCGAACTCGACCGGCCTGTACCGCTCGAACGAGCTAAAATTGCGAGACGACCGACGGACGAACCCTTGCACGCCGATGCGCCCCAAGCGCCCGAACCGGTAGGGGCTGACATTCAATTCAATGCGGCCTGCATTACCCAGGTCGTCGGCCGAATCGAGCGCACTCAATCGATTCAGGTCAGTTGATGACCGCGCCCATTCGCCGGCCAGACTTACTCCTGGGACGGGCTCCACTTTTATCCGGAAGTCTATCAATGAACGCGAGATCGGACTCGGCAGCCTGCGAACAGGCTCATACGCCCCTCGCCCGAGGCCTCTGTAGGCGTAGGTAATCCCGTTTATCGATTCGGCATCTCTGGCATACGAACCCTGCCCTTCCCCGACTCTCGAAAACTGTACCCGAAAGACAATCACTCCCTCCGAAGGCCTAGCAGACAGTGCAACGAACACCGAATCCCCTCCCTGCTCCTGTAAGATGTAGTGGGTATACCTGGCTTCGGGATCGTACTTCACTGGAACTGCCCCGGACCTGGTTGCGCGACCGTCTCCGGAGGCCGCGAGCAACAAGGAATCGGCCGATGTAAGGCCGAACTCCGAGAGAAACTGCCCGCTGTCAGCTTCCCGAATCACCGTCGCTCCGAAAGAGAGGCGCGGCATGCCTCTCCGATCCAAAAGGAGTCCGGCATCGAACTGAGAGGCCAACAAGGTTCGAGTGAATTGATTGGTCGAATATTGGAATTCAACAAGGATCCGAAGGTCTGAGGTCACCACCGTTCGGGCGGTGAATCCAAGATCTCCCGTGGCGTAGTCGATGGTGTAATCTTCGGTCTCCCCGCGGGTGAGCAACTGGCCGTCTACGAACACGGATTCTGATCCGGGCAAGACGAGGATGAAGCGCTCTCCTGAGGCCCCTTCCAATCTGTAGGGTCCCCGGACTCCCTCCACAGGGACGATGGCTTGCGACCGAAATTGACCTCGAGATGTCGCTCCGGCCGACTTGACGGACAACTGAGGCCCGAGCCGGGCATCGACGAAAACGCCCTGGAGCTTCCTGGACAGCTTCGCGAAGTGGCCGCCATCCAATCGTCCATCAAAGTCACCGAGGAGCACGCGGCCAGGTGCGGCGGAGAGCTCGATGAATACCCGGTCGAACTCAGAAAGGCGTTGTGTTGTCCCGTCGGGGCGGATTGGTGTATCCGCGTCCGTCAGAGACGCTCGAATTCCGACCCCGGGAGCCACCTCACCGTTCAATTCCAATTTCAATCCAGATTCGACGGCCACGTCACGGTTGGATCCCGCGATGACCCCCCTTGAAATAGAGCCCGAGCTTCGCAGGACGGTCGAACTCGCCGACGTAGGACGGGTCCGAATCGTGGGCGTACGAGCCGGTGAAGGCATTTCGACCGCCTCGCGCTCCAAGCGGTATTCCCGTCGCATGTCCAGCGGTAGCGCACGATATGCGACGAGCACCATCCGACCGGGGCGGACGCCTGGGCCCGCCAGGCGAAGACGCCCTCTAACCCCGAAAAGCTGGAACGAAACAGGGGATCTCTCGGGAAGAAGCCACGCTTCGACGGTCCCCGCGATGACAAACGGCCGAATCGAGACGGTCGAATCGGCGCCGATCAGCACTGTGTCGGCGTAGGCGATACCAGGGAGCCGGGGCGTCTGGGCGCGAGCAGCCTGCCCGAAAACCCCCAGTCCCACCGCCAGGACAAGACACAGCCTCCTCACGGGCGGCCGGTATTTTCAGGTGGAGTTGTCGCCTTGATCCTCGCTGAATGGGTTGCGGCCCGGTACCTCATGAGGCCCAGTTGGGTTTCCTTGCCCGATCCAGGTTGCCCGTCAGTGGCACCGGGGCTAGTTTCGCCCAGCGCACTCAAATCAGCTCCGGATGGACCCATCTGACACTTCTCTTCGCATCGCCATTATCGGGGCCGGACCCGCGGGATTCTACGCGGCCGAGCACCTGCTCAAGAAATCTGAAGCCGCCTCGGTCGACCTCTATGACCGGCTGCCCACTCCGTACGGGCTTGTACGTGCCGGCGTCGCCCCGGACCACGCCAAGATCAAGAATGTCATCCGAGTCTACCAAAAAACGGCCGCGCGACCCGGCTTCCGATTCTTTGGAAACGTTGCCTACGGCAGGGATGTCTCCTTGGCTGATCTCAAGCGACACTATCACGCCGTGGTGTTTACGACCGGCGCTCAGGTGGACAGGCGGCTAGGAATTGAGGGAGAAGACCTGCTCCGAAGTCATAGTGCTACCGAGTTTGTGGCCTGGTACAACGGGCATCCGGATTTCCGGCATCTCACTTTCGACCTCTCACAAAAGGCCGCGGTCGTAATCGGTGTTGGCAACGTGGCCATCGATGTGGCGAGGATTCTGTGTCGCAGGGTTGAAGAATTGGCGACTACGGATATCGCGGATTACGCCCTCGAGGCGCTTTCCCACAGCCAGATCAGGGATATTTACGTTCTCGGCCGCCGGGGCCCTTCCCAGGCGGCATTCACCAACCCGGAAGCCAAGGAGCTGGGCGAGCTCGTCGATGCAGACCTGCTGATCAGCGAAAGGGAGGCCGCGCTCGACCCCAGTTCACAGGAGGAGTTAGACAAGAATCCAACCCGGGCCACCACCAGGAAGGTGGAAATGATCCAGAGTTTTGCCAAGGCCCAACCAAGCGGAAAAAGAAAGCGTCTGCACCTCCGTTTCTTAGTGTCGCCTACAGAAATTCTTGCGGGTCCCGACGGAGGCGTAGGACGAGTCAGGATCGTCCGAAACCAGATCTATCGAGATGATTCGGGCAGACTCCGCCCCAGGGCGACACAACATTTCGAAAACCTGGACGCAGGACTGGTCTTCAGAAGCGTCGGCTACAGGGGCGTGGCATTGCCCGATGTACCCTTTCGCGAGGACTGGGCCGTGATTCGAAACGAAGCGGGACGGGTGGTCGATGAGAGTGGCTCCGTGATCCCCGGCATCTACGCGGCCGGCTGGATAAAACGGGGGCCGTCCGGGGTAATCGGCACCAACAAGGCCTGTGCGGTAGAGACCGTGAATGGAATCCTGCAAGACGCGGAGGCAGGCTTGCTCCCACCCCCTGTCAACGGGTCCCCGGAAGAGGCGCTGAAAATGGCCCGAGACGCATCGCCCGATTTTTTCGACTTCGACGATTGGACGAGACTGGATGCCCTCGAAGTATCCGCCGGAGAGCCTTCCGGCCGACCGCGCGTCAAATTCACCTCGGTCGCCGAGATGCGGGCAGCGTTGGATTAGACTCCGGCACGGGCAGTCCGCCCGCAGCGCCTCCTAGGCGCTATCGTGTCTCATGGGCGAAGAACTGGCGGACGAGGCTACGCTGACCTGCCATCCAGTCGGAGCGATTTCGAAGCCTACGGAGGGTCTCGGCAGGAATGTGGTTGGCCTGGTTGCCCTCGCGATACAGATTGTCGGTGGCGATCAGGTACCCGTCGGTGAGGACGACAAGGAGGTTTCGGACGGTTTCTCCGGCCTCGTCCTGGGACGGTACCTGGAGATCCTCGGCGAAGTACTCCCAAATATCTGCCCCCGAGAAACTCTCCGCGCTGGCCCCGTCTTCGTACAGGCGACCGACGCCCGAGAGGAGACCCTCGATACACCCCTCGATACATCGGCTCCTCTTGGCCATCGGGATATTGGCCAGGTCGACGGCGAGTTCGTCCAGGTAGCCG
>CAYXSE010000207.1:0-7220 GCA_964466675.1 uncultured Rhodothermales bacterium
ATGAAGAGTCCGACGGCCAGGATGTAGGAGCCGAACGTGGACAGTTGGTGCATGGACTCGTACTGTGGCAGGTAGTCGTAATACCTTCGTGGCATGCCCTGAGCCCCCATAATGAACTGCGGGAAGAACGTCACGTTGAAGCCCACAAAGATCACCACAGCCGATATCTGGCCGGCCATCTCGTTGTACAGTTTGCCCGTCATCTTCGGCCACCAGTAATGGAGCCCCCCCAAGGCGGCGATCACTGTGCCCCCCATCATGACATAGTGGAAATGAGCCACCACGAAGTAGGTGTCATGGAGATGGACATCGATAGCGAGCACGCCGAGCATGATGCCGGTGAAGCCCCCGATCGAGAAGATGATCAGGAATGACAGGGCATGCAGCATGGGTGTCTTCAGGGAGACAGAGCCTCCATGCATGGTTCGCACCCAGTTAATCACCTTGACGCCGGTGGGTATGCCAATCAGGTAGGTGATTAGGGAGAACACAATCGAAGAGACTGCCGACTGGCCAGCCACAAACATGTGATGCCCCCAGACCAAGAAGCCCAGGAAGGCGATAGCCACGGATGAGAGCGCCACGAAGCGATAGCCCTGAACACGATTCCGGGAGAAAGTCCCCATCAGATCTGAGACGATCCCGAAGGCCGGCAGGATCATGATGTAGACGGCAGGGTGGCTGTAGAACCAGAAGAAGTGCTGGAACAGGACCGGGTCTCCTCCCAGGGCCGGGTCGAATATCCCGATGGCCAACATCCGCTCCAGAAACAGGAGCACCATGGTGATTCCGATAACGGGAGTCGCCAGCACCTGTACGATGGCCGTAGCATATATGGACCAGACAAAAAGCGGAAGCCTCGTCCAGGTGAGCCCTGGTGCACGCATCTTGTGCACGGTGACTATGAAGTTCAGCCCGGTCAGGATGGAGGAGAAGCCCATCACGAATACGCCTGTCGTAACGAACAGGATGCTGTCCCCAACGGTAGTCGAATAGGGAGTATAGAATGTCCATCCCCCGTCGATGCGCCCGACCAGGAGAGCCGAGAGCGCGATGGCCGCGCCGCCCAGGTAGAGGTAAAAACTGAGCAGATTGAGGCGAGGGAACGCTACGTCCTTGGCGCCCAGCTGAAGCGGCAAGACGAAATTGCCCATCACCGCCGGGACCGCCGGGATGATGAAGGCGAACACCATCAGCACCGCATGGAGCGTGAACATCTGGTTGTAGGCGTCGGGACCCATGATGGTCTCGCCGGGAACGGCTAGCTCCGTCCGGATAAGAAGCGCCAGAATCCCGCCGGCCAGGAACACCAAGGAGACGGCGACCAGGTACATGATGCCGATTCGCTTGTGGTCTACCGTAAGTAGCCACGACCTAATCGACTTCTCGTGATTCAGATAGTGGACCGCGGGCGCGGCCGATGTCGAAGTACTCATCTATCGTACGTCTGGCGGGGCCAGTTATTGCAGCGTCTTGATGTAAGCAATGAGACCATCCAACTGCTTGGCCGTGAGGCTAGTGTATGACGACGGCATGTTCGGATTGAACCCTTCGGTTACCTTCGCGCTCGGATCCAGAATCGACTCGCGAAGGTAATTCTCGTCTGCAGTCACCGACGATCCATCTACCAATTCTCGGGTGGATCCGAACAACCCGAGGAAGCTTGGACCAACCCCCGGGGCACCGTCCGTAGTGTGACAGGCGTTGCAGGTGTACTGAGAGTACAGTTCCTCTCCCAATTCCTCAGGAGGGCGGTCCGCATTCTGGTTCGCCAACCACCGCTGAAACTCCGCCTCCGGTTCCGCAACCAGGGTCCCAAGCATCGCGGAGTGTGAGGTCCCGCAGTATTCGGTGCAATAGATCGTGAACTCTCCGGATTGATCTACCTGAAACCACAGCGAGGTGTAGCGATTCGGCAGCACATCGTGCTTGACCCGAAAGTCGGGAATAAACAAGCTGTGGATGACATCCTCTGCACTCATGTTCAGCTTGATCGGACGCCCGATCGGAACATGGACTTCGTTGGCGACCACCACCCCGTTATCGTATTCGAACTCCCAATACCACTGCTTTGCACGGACGGTGATTTCGTAGGAGTCTGGCGGAGCGGCATAAAGCTTCACGAACACCTTAAAGCCCCAGGTGAACACGATCAGAACCAGAATCGTGGGGATAACGATCGAGATCGTTTCGACAAGATGATTCTCCTTGACTCGGGGCGGCACGAAAGCAGCATCCTTTCGCCGGTACCTGAACGCGAAATAGACGATGGCTGCAACCACGCCAATAAAAATGACTGTGCTCGTCCAATAGACGAAATAGAAGAGGGCATCCACTTCTGGGGCGATGGTCGACGCCGCCTCAGGAAGCCATACGGTCCCATTCTCTCCCATAATTCCGTGTTGTCGTTGTTCGTCTCGCGACGATTATGTGTGCCTCAAACGGCCCGCGTTCCAGCCGGTAGAGGGCTCAGCGCCCGTCTCTCCCGACGCCAATATGTACCCAAACCAAGAGCCATCAGGATAACGGTCAGCAGTCCGCCGGCCCGCATCAGATTCTCGGCATGCAACACATACGAGTTGGCATCAGAGTCATACCGAAAACAATAAAGAAATATCCGATCCACCGTCGTACCAACCCGTCCCTCAGAGGCTTCGACGACGGCCTTCCTCACGTCTGCAGGTCGGTACGCCATACCATGCAGGTATCTCGTGATCTTGCCAGATCCACTCATGAACATCAGAGCGGCTGGATGGGCAAATTCAGCGGCGGCGTCCATCCATTTGAAGCGAAAACCTATCGCCTGTGCGAGGGTCCGGATGGATTCCTCGCTCCCGGTCAAAAAGTGCCAGCTATCGATTGCCGACTCCAACCCGAGCTGCTCGGTGTGCCGGGCCTTGGAGCGGGCTGCGATCTCGGGCATCTCCGTGGCCGAAAAACTTACGGTCAGTACGTCAAACTGGTCACCCGGCGCCCAACCCTCCGAGTCGTTGAGATCGCGAAGGGTCTTCGTGAACTCTGTCAACGTGAGGCTACACAACATCGGACACTCGTGGTAGACCATGTTCAGAAGAACCGGACGGGAGCCGTCAAAATACTGTCCGAGAACCACTTCACGTCCCGTCTCGTCCCTGAAAGCCAGATCCAGGGGAATGTGGTCTCCGAGCATCTCATCGATTCCGACGCCCTCAAAAACGGCCGGAAGTGTCCCCGTCGTCTGCGCGGAAACGCTCAGATTGATTCCCAGGAAAAATATGATCAGAAATGTTCGCAACGGGCTACCGCGAGATGCTGACCTCCATCGTGGATCCATCTGACCCCTCGGAGGCAATAAGAGCCATGGCTCGATCAATCGGGATTCGGTATACGCCTGCCTCGGCGTCAATCGCTTCAGTCCGATTCAATAGGGCCTGTGAAGCGGCCCGTGTTTCTCTCAGCGTTGGATACCCGGTTGCCTCGGTCGCCGCGGTCCTGGCCTGGGCGAATTCGCCGAAGGCAATCTGTGTTCCGGCGATAGCGACAATCGCCAGTACTACCGTCATGCCCACCACCATGAGAAGGAGGGCGTTTGCGTTGATTCCTTCGGGCTGAACGCCCGGGTTCGTATCAGAGTGTTCCATCCTGTTGGGGCAGCCTCAACTGTTCTTGAACTTGAGCGAATATCCCAAACGCGGGTCTCGTTGGGGCACCAGGCTGTGTCTGCTCAGGCGAAAAACCGTGAGCCCCACCACGATGCCAGTAATACCAACCAGCGTCGTGAAATCCATGGGGTTGAACTGGGCCTCGTCGCCATGGAGGACTGGCATCACCAACCAGAAAAAATCAAACCAGTGAACCAGCAACATCCAAACGGCCATGAAAGCCAACAGCGCTCTGATTCGCTTGGCCCAGCGACCCATGAGGATGAAGAACGGCAGGATGAAATGTGCGATGAGAAGAGCCGCGCTATACACTTCCCAACCATTTATGAGGCGGTGGTGGTACCAAACCGTCTCCTCCGGAAGGTTGCCAAACCAGATCAGCATGTACTGACAGAACGCGATGTAGGCCCAGAACACGATGAAACCGAATAAGAACTTTCCTAGATCCTGGAAATGCTCCGGGCTCACCTCACGCATCATCCCACCAGACTGGAACGCCATCACCATGACGATCATGAATGCCATGATGACCATGAATGACCCCGCGAAGAAGTACACGCCGAACATGGTGGAGAACCAGTGCGGGTCCAGAGACATGAGAATGTCGTAGGAAGCGAAGGACGTCGTTATGGCTGTCAGAGCCAAGCCCCATGCACTGGTATTGCGCATGCTTTGTGTCTGCTCCAGCGATCCGGTCTGGTCCTGCAGGATGGAACGGGTGTACAGTCTGAAAGAAATCAGCGACCAGACGAACAGGTAGAACACCAGCCGCCCAATGAAGAACGGAGCGTTCAAATAGCTCGATTTGCCGGCAATCACGGGGTCATAGTGATGGCTCGTCGGATCAAGAAGTTCGGCTTCCGTCCAATGGTACAGGTCGTTCATTCCCAGCAAGATGGGAATGCCCAGCACCGCCAACAGGGGGAAGGACCAGACAAGCGCCTCCGGAATCCGCCGGAATACCACGCTCCAACGAGCCTTGGTCAGGTGCTGGATCATGAGGAAGAACAGCGCTCCAACCGCCAGAGAGAGACCAAATGCCCAAGCCACCAAATAGGAATAGAAAAACTGGTGCATGTCGCCGCCCATGCCCATCGCGAGACTGGCCACGAGTGCAAGGACACCGATCCCGGTCGGGATCATCCATGCCAGCGAAGACCCCGTAAACCGGTAGGCCTCCTGGGCCTGTTCGCCGGTCGGCTCGATGGGGTCCAGGAGCCAGATAAGAGGGTTGCTTGAGCGAAGATTCGCCATCGTTTTGCGCTACTTGGCCGAGCTCGCGCCCGCTGATTGCAGATTCTGATTCGCTCCATCCACGTCGACAGAGCCGGCATGCTGACTTCGCTGAAGAGCACGGATGTAGACCGTGATTGCCCATCGGTCCGCCACGGGGATCTGTTGGGCGTAACCGGTCATGGTGCGCACGCCATTGCTAATGACCTCAAAGAGGTAGCCGTCTTCCACCGCACGCAGATTGTCAGAGTGGTAGGTCGGAGCGGGCACGTAGCCGTAATTCCCGGTCATGATGATACCGTTTCCGTCTCCCGCACTCCCATGACAAACCGAGCAAAACACGTCATACCGATCCTGGCCCCGCTCCAATAGTTGCGAGGTCACAGCCACGGGCGTGCTGTTTACGAACGCGCCCGAGTTATCTCGCCCAAAATGGAAGGCCACATCATCCTTCAGGAAGCCACGGGCCACTGTCCCGGCAACCGGATACCGCATCGCTCGACCATCGGCGAAAAACGAATTGGCCTCCTGAGGATCGTACCTCTCCTGGTGATCCATGTTTGGATTAATGTGGATGGGCGGGGCGCTGCTCTCGCTCCCGCGGCAGCCCGCGAGTAGGACGGTGGCGCCGAGCACGGCCACCAGTCGCAGTCCGCTCATGCTTGTCATTCGATTCGGAATGTGGGCCATGTTAGTCCTCCAGGTCCGAAGTGCCGGGATCGCTGATGATCTCCACATTGGAGGCACCCAATTCGGAAAGAAGAGCCCGTGTCGCCCCTGGATCGAATCGCTTGTCCGTCGCCGCAACGTGCAGGAAGAACGCATCATCCGTTACACGCATGAAATTGCGAGAGTAGAACAAGGGATTGTAGGGACGCGGAAGGCCGTTGAGAGCAAACATGCCCGCCACTGTCGCCATTGCGCTGAACAATATGGTCAGCTCGAAGATGACCGGAATCGATGGTTCAATCGCAAAAAACGGCTTCCCACTGATATTGAGGGGGTAGTCCACCGCGCTCGTCCACCACTGCAACCACGTCCCTAGCGATAACCCGGCTATGCCGCCGACAAAGGCGATCCACCCCACCACGGAATTTCCGAGTCCCATGGCTTGGTCCATACCATGGATTGGGAAGGGGCTGTGCGTGTCGAAATGTCGGTATCCTGCTTCCCGAACACCTTCTGCGGCATGGTACAACGCACCAGGATTCGCGAACTCGGCCAACAGGCCGTGCATCTCCGGATCCGGGCTCTCGTAGATGCCCATGGACGCCTTGACCTCGCGAATGAGTTCTTTCATCAGATTCATGATGGCGTCAGGCTGAAGTTTCGTCGTGCGCCGCGGGGGTTGGCAGGGCGGACCCCGCGTACCCATCACCGTGGCCGTCGTAGTAGTGCGGATCCGCCTCGGGCTTCACCGCCTTCACTTCTGCGATGGCGACCATGGGCCCGAATCGCAGGAAGAGAAGGAACAGCGTGAAGAAGAGGCCGAAGGAACCGACGAAGGTCAGGACATCCACCGCCGTGGGAGTGTAGTAGTCCCAGGAACTCGGCAGGTAGTCCCGATGGAGCGAAGTCACCGTGATCACGAACCGCTCGAACCACATTCCAATGTTCACGAAGATGGCGACCACGAACATGAACGGGACGCTTCGCCTCAGCTTCTTGAACCAGAAGAATTGCGGGAAGAAGAGGTTACAGGACATCATGATCCAATATGCCCAGGCGTACGGACCGAAGGCGCGGTTCAGGAAGGCATACTGCTCATACTGGACCCCCGAATACCAGGCCATGAAAAACTCGGTGATGTAGGCGAAGCCCACCATCGAACCCGTGAGCAAAATCACCATGTTCATCTTCTCCAGATGATTGATCGTGATGATGTTCTCAAGGTTGTACACCTTTCTGGCGATGACCAGCAGCGTGACCACCATCGCGAATCCCGAGAAGATGGCTCCCGCCACGAAGTAGGGCGGGAAAATGGTGGTATGCCAACCGGGCACAATGGACACCGCGAAATCGAAAGACACGACGGAGTGGACCGACAGGACCAACGGTGTAGCGAGGGCCGCCAGAATGAGATAGGCCTTCTCGTAGTTACGCCAGTGCCGGTTGGCTCCGGTCCATCCCATGGCCAGAACCCCGAGTACCCGTTGTCGAATCTTGGTCGTGGCCCGGTCACGCATCGTAGCGAAGTCGGGCACCATGCCGACATACCAGAACGTCAGCGACACGATGAAGTAGACAGAAACAGCGAAAACATCCCAGAGAAGTGGGCTCTTGAACTGAGGCCACATCTCCATCTGATTCGGGATGGGAAGCATCCAGTAGGCCGCCCAAACGCGA
>CAYXSE010000208.1:0-7205 GCA_964466675.1 uncultured Rhodothermales bacterium
GGTTATCGTCCTTTGAGCCGGAGGACTCCCCAAAATTGACGATCGCCGAGCCACTGGCGTAAAGCCCCCCGCCTTCCACCAAATTTTGGCCGTCGTAGATGGTCGCCGCGACCCAAGCTCCGATGATACTTGAGGCTTCCGCGCGGACGGCTGGCTGCGCCGAAGTTTGTACGATATCGGTTTCGTGAACCGAGATGTATCCTCCGCTCCCCGAGGTGTACAACGCTGGACCTGAAGCGCTTCGGACGGCACTCCGGTAGAGCACCGGGTTGTTGTAGGAGCCAGAGCCAGTTGACTTGACCCCAAAGACGTACGAGCCCGAGAGGACGTCAATCGTCGTGTACTCGATGGTCGGCGACGCGTCTCCGGTGATCGTCACGGCACCCGATCCGGCTCCACCACCCAGCCTCTGCAGGTCGGCGTGCTCGATCAAACCGTCGCTTCCATTTGCGAAGGATATCCCGGACCAGCTATTCCCCCCCGTAGAGGAGGTTATGCTGACCCGCCGGCCACTCGATCCCTCAATGTTAAGGGTTCCGTTCACTACGATCTTCTTGCCGCTCGCGAATTTGAGCTTCGTGCCCTCTGGCAGGGTGAGTGTGGCCCCAGACTGAATCGTCAGGTCATTTCCGATGATCACGGCACCAACTGGTGTCTCCAGCGTGATGTCCTTGGAAATCGTCACCGAGGCCGAGTAGGTCCCCGCCACTACGCTAACCACATCTCCGGAGCTAGCAGCCGAGATGGCCTCATTTATCGTGTCGTAAGGACGAAAGACCGTGCCGGTTTCCGTTCCGTACGGATGTGAGGCATCGACATGCTTGGCGCCTGATCCTGCAAAGTCGTTGATCGCGGCCGCGATATCGGAGACGTCGAATCGAACGCCACAACTGTAGCACAATGGGTATGGATCTCCCGTCTCCCAGCTGCTTCCGTGGGTGGAAATAGCAAACGCCAGGTCAGTTGCTTCATCAATAATCGGACTCCCAGAGTTTCCGGAAGCATGGTCTACCTCTACATTAACAGTCTTCGTGCCCGTCGATCTCCAATCACCACTGTCAGTCTGCAAGGTCTGACTCGCGGAATTGAAATTAGGAGAGCCACCCGTCCCGGCAGGGTCGTTGTCTCGGCCGTGGCCCGTTATCCGCACGTCGTCCCCAGAACCTAAACCTGAGTCATCTGTCAAGCGATAGAACGCCCCTTGGGCTTCTGGGGCTGAGAGGTCGGTGTTCGTGTTGGGGTAGAGTTCTAAAACGCCCCAGTCGTCTCCGCAGATCTCACTTGTAGGGTAGTTTAGAACGTCGATTTCGATGTTCCCGGTGTTGATGGGATACTGGTCGTCCGGATCGGCGAAATTGATCAGCCCGTCCGAGTCAGAAGCCGGCACATTGAACTCGACCGCTACCGGAATATTGTTCGCGTCCACGCAATGCCCTGCGGTAAGCGCTGCCCCGTTCGGAATAATCCACGCGGTACAATCAGCGGTGTAGTCCATGCCGAACTCCAGCACCAGGCGTCCTATGGCAGGATCCGAGGTGCTCGTTCTGTCGTCCGTGGAATTACAGGTCATGGTCTTTCCCGCTGCCTCCATGCCACCACAGTCGGGGTCAAAGCCCGATTCACTCGGGCTTTGGGGCTCCAACGAAGCACGCAGGCCTTTGTCGACCATATCCACACGGAAAAACACTCCTTCATCTCCCGGGGCAAGGTGAAGACTGATTCGAACGGAGGACCCATTAAAAAAAGCTGAGGCGGACCTCCACCTCTGCAGTCCAATCGTCGTGAGACGCTGCACTCCGCCATCTTTAATCGACTCGATTCGGATGTAACTACCCGCTCCCAAGTGGGCATCGGCGAATCGCACTCGCAGCCAGCGTGCATCCGGCACCTCAACGAAATGCTCAAACACCCGTTGGGTGCCCCGACCGACCGACGCGGAATGCACCCCAGAGTCAATGCTCATCAGCACCCGGTCGGAGTTAAGCTTCCGCAACTCTAGGACCGACTGTCCTGTCCACTTGGACCAATTTCGCAAGACCGGATTGGAGTCGCAATAGTCATTTCGCACCATTCTGCCTCGGATCTGGGGCACAAAAAAGCCCCCACTTGACCACGTGAGGGCTCACGCATGGAAATAGTCCAATCCAGAAACGTGGAGGAACGATTCCGAACCCATCTGAATCACAGTCATCTTCCTGATCCTATCCTTCCAGGTAGCTCCATCCTGACCAACCTAATCTAAGCGGATGGAGATGTGCCCGGAAGAGCCTGGCTGAGACTGCCATCGCGGTGCCGGAGGAGTTTCTTCTCGACGACAACTTCCCGAATCCGTTCAATCCTATAACGACCATCCGGTTCGGGCTTCCCCCGGAAGCTAGTGTCCCAAGGTATACGACATTGTGGTAAGGGCAGTGGCGGATCTTGTGCGCGGCCGGCTGGCCGTCGGATATCACGAGGTCCAGTTCGATGCTTCCGGCCTAGCCAGCGGGACCTATATCGCCGGACTTCAGGCTGGGGCTGAAGTATTCGTCAAACGCATAGTTCTAACAAAGTAGCACTTCATCAGCTTTGGCAAGAGAGGAAACGGCCTCGTTCTATCCTGAGCGGCACCGTTCCTTTTCGCGGGGCCGGTGAGTGTCTCTCTCCCTCTTTTGGAGCGGGGGTGATGTAGAGAGTTTGGTTTTCAAGAACCCATGAGCCGACCCTGCAAGCGCACCTTTTCAGAAGGACTCGTTGGTCGAAGCGTCGAAGCGGACGAAGTCGGTTGCCCAGACTCACGAACTGGAACCGCTCGTATCATCTACGTATCACACCATTCCCGAATTCCTGTACCCACATGCAAGTCAACAAGTTATACGTCATGGTCATCTGACTTTTAATGAGAGGGTCCCTGGTTCGAGCCCAGGCGGGGTCATACCGACCGACTAGACCGGTCTCGTAAACCCTGTACGGCGGTTGCCAACATAGGTCTAAAGGACTGTATTTCGTATATTTGGGTGCATTTCCCGCCCGAATTATGCAAGGACATAACACTTCAGAGCCGGCGCTTTTTCAAATGGTGGACCTGGGGGCCTTGGTCCCGGAAGGGCACCGACTTCGCCAGCTTGATGACGCCCTCGATCTGAGCTTTGTACACGAGGCGTTCGCCCCGTTCTACACACCTGGCTGGGGACGACCAAGCGTGGATCCGGAATTGGCGCTACGTATGATGATCCTTGGCGTCGCCTATGACCTGTCGGATCGTCGCCTGTGCGACGAGGTCCGCATGCACGCCGGGTTCCGGTGGTTCTGTCGGCTCAATTTTCATGACTCGCTTCCGAGTCACTCGACGCTATCGCGTCTTCGCAATGAACGCTGGACCGACAGCGACATCTTCACGCGGCTCTTCGAAGAGGTGCTCGGCCACTGCGTATCGTCAGGGATCGTCTCGGGACGGCACGTCTCAGTCGATGGCACCCAGATTCGAGCCAACGCCAGCATGAAGAGCATGGAGCGGGACAGGATTCAGGGTCCGGACTCCTCTGATCCTCCGCCGGAGAGGAGCGGTTCGGAAGCGGGCGAGGAGGAGGCCGCAGGCGGTGAGTCTCCGATCCTGTCACTGGTCGGGGTCGAGTCCCCCACACCGAAGGAAGAACCCGTGGTCAGGGAGCCGAAACCGGCAGGTGATTGGCGGGGCCATGGCGAGCGGTATTCCAATCAGACGCACACCTTCACGACCGACCCCGATGCCCGGCTTTATCGAAAAGGCCGGAACCAAGGTGCATCGCTCAGTTTTCTGGTTCACGATGTGATCGACACGAAAAGCCGCGTAATCCTCGGACGCCGGGCTTCGATTGCCACCAGTAGGGCCGAGAGAGAGGTGACGCTGGAACTGCTCTCCGAACACGAAGAACGCCGCGAAGGACTGGGCCTGAAGCAGGCCGTAGAGGTACTCACCGGCGACACCGGTTACGGGGCGGGCGATCCGGAACGAACATGGACGTCTCTGGTGATCCTCCGATTGACGAACTCAGTCTGGTGGCATCACCGACAGGCAGCTTCATATGCCGCCGTAGGACTCACTTTGTGCGCCCAAACACACCCTTTTTCAACACGCTACATCAGCTAGGACGCCCCATCCCACCCATGAAATTTTTGCTTCCGCTCGCCCTCATCGTACTGATTGGCTGCAATGCTCCGGCCCCCGAGACCGTGCGCTTCGCGACCATCAACATCGAGGACATCAGGACCGATGACCTCCGGAATCACGATCATCCCAGGCTTCGGGCCATCGCCGCCCAGGTACAGGACCTGAGGCCGGACGTGCTCCTGGTGAACGAGATTGCCTTCGACATGCCCGGCGTTCCCGGATTCATCGAAGGCGAGTCTCCAGGATTGAATGCGGAACGATTCGCCGCCAACTTTCTAGCGGTATCACAGGGGGAAGGCCGCGTCCCGATGCAGTACACCGCCTTCATGGCGCCATCCAACACGGGCTCGCCTAGTGGATTCGACCTCAACCATAACGGTGAGGCGGTGACCAGCTACCCCGAGCCTCCCTCCGCTGCGGAAGACGGAACGCCCGCAGCGCAAACGCAGGATGGGCGCGAATTCGGAAACGACAGCTGGGGATTCGGGACCTTCCCGGGGCAATACGCCATGGCGCTCCTGGTTCGATCTGACCGGATTGACCTCCTCGCCGACCAAGCCCGAACCTTCCAATCCTTCCTCTGGTCCGACTTGCCGGGTGCCCTGAGGCCCATCGACCCGGAGACCCTGGAGCCGTGGTACCCGGACGAGGTGTGGGAGCGGTTTCCACTGTCCTCCAAGAGCCACTGGGACGTTCCGGTCCGGCTCCCCGATGGGCGGATCGTCCACGTCCTGGCCAGCCACCCCACCCCTGCCGCATTCGATGGGGATGAGATGCGCAACAAGAAGCGCAATCACGACGAGATTCGCTTCTGGGGTGAATATCTGAACGGCGCCCCGTACATCGTGGATGATTCCGGATTGCAGGGCGGACTGGAAGAGGGAGCCGCATTTGTCATCATGGGCGACCTGAATGCCGATCCCGATGAGGGAAGTTCCTTTAACGACCCGATGGGCGCCTGGCTGTTGTCTCACGACCGCGTCAATGGCCGGTTTGTGCCCCGCGCCAATGAGCAGGGCATCGCCGATTTTCCGAACCTGGATCCTGACGACACGGCGCGGTGGAGACTCCGGGTGGATTACGTACTGCCCTCGAAAATTCTGGACGTGATCTCGGGGGGCGTTTTCCGGCCGAGGCCGGATGCGCCGGTCACTTCCGATCATTTTCCGGTTTGGATCGATGTCGCTCTTGACAGGCGAGCCCGATAGACCAGCACGCCGAGCGGCGGAAGGGTTAGAAGGGCGAACGCTCTGGCGGGAGCTGAGATGGGGACTTGGTCCGCTGCATCGGCCGCGGCGCCATTTGCCGCTGCCGCCCCACACGCAGACACGACATCGCCCGCCGGCCGGTCTCCGCTGCCGCCAAACCGGACATCGTCGCTGTTCAGCACCAACTCCCACTCCCCCTCCGGCAGGTGTACGCCGTAATCCGGCCTCGGCACCGGCGTAAAATTGAGGATGAACGCCAGCTCCGGGTGCTTCTCGGGGTCCGCGGGCTTCCGCCGGTAGGACACGATACATTTCTCCCAGTCGGAGTGATCGATCCACTCGAAGCCACCCTCGGATTCATTCCACAGGGCGGGCTCATGGACATAGAGGGCATTCAGCGCCTTTACCCAAGCCGCCACGCCCGCGTGGAGGGGCTCCTCGCTCAGGAACCAATCCAGTTCGCGATCATGGCTCCACTCGCGCACCTGGCCTATTTCCGCACCCATGAAGAGCAGTTTCTTGCCTGGATGACCCCACATGTGGCCGTACAGCAAGCGCAAATTGGCGGCCTGTTGCCAGGCATCTCCGGGCATCTTATTCCATAACGAACCCTTGCCGTGCACCACCTCGTCGTGGGAGAGCGTCAGGGCATAGTGCTCCGAATAGGCGTAAACCAGGGGGAAAGTGAGGCTGTCGAAGTGATGTTTTCGGTTGATCGGGTCCTGGCGCATGAACTCCAGCGTGTCATGCATCCAGCCCATGTTCCACTTGTAGAGAAAGCCCAGTCCTCCATCATAGGTGGGCGCGGAAACGCCGGGCCACGCCGTCGATTCCTCGGCGATCATCATGGCCGTCGGGAAGCGGGAATACACCTCCTCGTTGGTCTTCTTGAGGAAGTCGATGGCCTCCAGGTTCTCCCGGCCGCCGAACCTATTGGGCGTCCAATTGTCGCGCGAGTAGTCCCGGTACAACATCGAGGCCACCGCGTCGAACCGAAGTCCGTCCAGGTGAAACTCGTCCAGCCAGTAGCAGGCATTCGAAATCAGGAAATTGCGGACCCCGGGCTTGTTGTAGTCGAAAACCAACGTGCCCCAGTCGGGATGATTTCGCATCACGGGGTCATCGTACTCGAAAAGCGTCGAGCCGTCGAAATACACCAGCCCTTGCGCGTCCGTGGCGAAGTGCGCGGGCACCCAGTCCAGCACCACGCCAATTCCCCGGGTGTGCAGGTAGTTGACGAGGAACCTGAAGTCGTCGGGGGTTCCATACCGATGCGTAGGGGCGAAATAACCCACGAGTTGGTAACCCCACGAGGCGTAGTAGGGATGCTCCTGCACCGGCATCAACTCAACATGCGTGAAGCCCATCTCCAACACATGATCCGCGAGGGGCGCGGCGATATCTCGATACGACATCTGCGTGCCGTCGTCGTTGCGTCGCCACGAGCCGATGTGGACCTCGTACATCGACACGGGATCACCGATGGAATCCGGCCCCCGCCGGGCATCCATCCGCGTCCGTCCAATCGAAAGCTGACTTCGAAACCACCGAGGACAATCCGGCGAGCGGATTCCCGTCGGTTACCGGCGGCTCCATCTCCGTGGCATACGGGTCCGTCTTGTCGGCGGCATAGCCCCCGCGCCTGACGCGATACTTGTAGTTGTCGCCCGGCTTTGCGCGGCGGACATACCCTTCCCACAGCCCCCCACCCGCGCGATCCAGCGGATTCACCTGGGAATCCCAACCATTGAAGTCCCCGATCACACTCACCGAGTCGGCATGGGGAGCCCAGACGGAAAACCAGGTACCGGCCTTGTTGGGGTGAGCCCCCAGCCGTCGATAGCTGTCGAAATTCACGCCCGCCTGCC
>CAYXSE010000209.1:0-7184 GCA_964466675.1 uncultured Rhodothermales bacterium
CCCTGGTTGCATCGCTGGTTCGAAGGAGACGCCGCGGTCCCCGCCATGCTGGAGGACTATGCGTTCCTGGGCGTAGGTCTTGTTGACCTGTTCCTGGCTACCTCGAATCCCGATCTCCTTCGGGATGCCATCGGTGTTGCCGAAGCCATGATCGAACATTGTGATGCGCCCGATGGAGGCTTTTTCTCCTCGTCATCGAAGGGCGAAAAGCTGCTTGTTCGGAAACAGAGCTGGCACGACGGAGCGTTGCTCGCGGGCGTATCGGCAGCCATGGGCCTTCTCCTCCGCCTCGATGCAATCACGGGGCAGAGCAAATTCGCAGAGCGTGCCTCGAGTTTGCTGGGAGCCTTCGAACAGTCTCCGCATCCATCCGCCCTTACCGGGTTCCTGACCAGTTCCGGTCCACTATGGGGCCAGAGCAGGCAGGTTGTCGTAGTGTCTGCTCATCAGCAAGACCCCCTTCTTCTGGAGGCGCTGAGAACTCCGGTCGCGGGCGGGTTTGTCCTGCGTCTGCCTGTCGACGGAGAGATTCGGGATGCCCTGGACGCCCTGATTCCCGGAATAAGGGGAATGTCCTTGGTCTCGGGAAGGAGCGCGGCTTATGTGTGCCAGGACTATCGCTGCGAACTCCCGTTGACCGAAATAGAAAGCCTCCGCGCCACACTGAAGTGACGCAGAGACTTGAGACGGTTGCGGGCTCCGTTTCAGCGAGGCTTGATGACGCGGTCTCCCTGCGAGGCTTGATCACGCGGTCTCCTCGTCAGCGAGTTTTGATGACGACAGTCCCGTGGGTCGTTGTGACCTCGATATCGGCCCCGCCGCCGTTGATGGACCCGTTTGCCGATTTTTTCTGGAGGGTCCCGCTAAAGTTGCTATCCGACGGAAGGACGACACGATCTCCGCGCAGGTCCAGATCGGCGGCCAGTCCTGCTGGCAGGACGATGTCGATGTCGCCGTGAGTCGTGCGAATCGTCAGGCTTTCGGTGTCGTCGACCCGAACGTCCACATCGCCATGCGTGGTTGAGAGACTGGAGTGTCCAGTCAGGCGGAGGATCTCGATGTCACTATGAGTCGTGGTTGCTTCGAAATCGTCTGAAATCACGGACCTGAGCTCAATGTCGCCGTGAGTGGTCCGGATGGTGACCGTCGAACCCTGTACGTCTTTAGTCTCAACGTCACCGTGCGTGGTTCTGAGCTCTACGCTGTCTCCCGAGAAGGAGCCTGTGGAGATGTCACCATGGGTGGTCTTGAGCCTCACGTTACCGGTCAGATCCTGAACCTCCACGTCTCCGTGTGTGCTCTGTATGTCAAGGTCGAACTCACTGGGAATGACGGCCAGCACCTCGATATTCATGCGCGTCCGCCAGTTCATTCGCCGTGGCATGTCAGAGCGGAGGATCACTTTGTCACCCCTCTTTTCAACACGGAAGTTCATGCGATCGAATATCTCGCGTGCACGATCCATGTTTCGTGATTCCAGGGTCACCACGATGTGGGCCTCGCTGCCAGAGGTGGTCTCGATCTCGATATCGCTATGCTGGACATCGATCAGGAGCAGGTCACCGGCAGAAACCGAGAACGTCTCGTCGATCATCCGGTCCCCGGCCTGATCGTCATCGCTGTCAGAAGCGAACTTGAAATCGAACTTGAAATTAAAATCCGTCTCCTCAGACTCGTCGCCCGCGTCCGCCACCGCGATGGCGTAATCTTCGGCATAGACGCCTTCTGATGAATCCAGGCCCCTCGCGACGGCCTGGTACAGGTTAAGGACTCCGAGAACGGCCAGGGCTATGAGAGCGATTCCGAGGGCGCGTGATTTCATGGGAAGCTGCGGTACTGTGATGTGTATGGGTGTGACACACGGAAGGGCGACGAGGTTTGCTACGTCGCCGTCTGTTAGAGGTTACGGTGATGCGAACATATTAGCACAGGGAGTTCGAATAGACGGGATCTTGAACCCCAGACACCACCCCGCGCCATATATTTTTGCATGACCAGCCTCAAAACAGCGGACGAAATCCGCGCCGAATTTCTGGGCTTCTTTCGAGAGAAGGGGCATGAAATTGTGCCCAGCGATTCGCTGGTTCCTGGAAGCGACCCGACGCTCATGTTCACGAACGCTGGGATGAATCAATTCAAGGATGTATTCCTTGGCGAGGGTACGCGCCCGTACCTGCGCGCCACCGATACCCAGAAGTGTCTCCGGGTATCGGGCAAGCACAATGATCTCGACGAAGTGGGGTATGACACCTACCATCACACCCTATTCGAGATGCTCGGCAATTGGAGCTTCGGCGACTATTTCAAAAAGGAGGCCATCGGATGGGCCTGGGAGCTCCTCGTAGACAAATGGGGCCTGGATCCAGATCGGCTATACGCTACCGTGCATGCCGGAGATGAGGGCCTGAAGTTGTCCGCTGATGAAGAAGCGGCCGGGCACTGGAGGGCCGAGACGTCGATTGCAGACGATCACATCCTGTTCTGCTCATCGAAAGACAACTTCTGGATGATGGGAGAGACCGGCCCCTGTGGTCCATGCTCCGAAGTTCATATCGATTTAAGGACCGAGGAGGAGCGGGCGCAGGTCCCAGGCTTCGAACTCGTGAACGCCGACCATCCGATGGTGATGGAGATATGGAATCTCGTGTTTATCCAGTACAACGCGCAGAAGGATGGAAGCCTGAAGCCGCTTGCCGCTAAGCATGTTGACACGGGAATGGGTTTGGAGCGTGTGGTTTCCGTGCTTCAGGGTGTGGGCGGAAGCACGTATGACACCGACCTTTTTTCGCCATTGCTCAATCTGGTCGCTGAGTTGTCGCCGATGGAGAGTGTGACGGCGTACGACAGGATCGCACTTGAAGGAGACGAATTGGAGCGGGTCCGCGTGGCCATGCGTGTGATTGCGGACCACTCTCGCACGATCGCGTTCGCCATTGCAGACGGCGTGATGCCCGGCAACACCGGACGAGGGTATGTAATTCGGAGAATCTTGAGGCGAGCTGTGAGGTACGGCTACCAGAGCCTGGATCTCCACGAGCCGTTCCTGTTCCGACTGGTTCAAGCAGTGATCGAGCGGATGGGCGGCCAGTTTCCGGAGCTGGAGCGCGGGCGTGACTACATCGCACGGGTCACGAAGGCGGAGGAAGAGAGCTTCTTGGAGACGCTGGGCACTGGGCTTCAGTTTTTTGGCCGCGTGGTGCCGTACCTGCTTGGTGAGGCGGGGGACGTTTCTAAGGATCGAGGAACGATGGACCTCATCAATAAGGCGTACACGGGTGCCCCGGATCGAGTCGAGCGATTCGTTCGCGCAGCTTCCAACCGGCTCGTCCCCGGAGATATCGCCTTTCTTCTTCATGACACGTACGGTTTCCCGGTGGACCTCACCCAGCTCATGGCCAGAGAACAGGGCCTCGGCGTGGACATGGGTCGCTACGATGAGCGCATGCAGGAGCAGAAGGAGCGCGCCCGGGCGGCTTCGGGATTCAAGGTGGACCAATCCGGATCAGATTCCTGGAAGGTCATTTCGGAAGGAGCCGTGGAGTTCGCGGGTTATACACGGCAGGTTGTGGAAGACGCGCGGGTGCGGGCCGCAAGAACCGTGGGAGAAGGAACCGGGGTTCGCTATGAGCTCGTGTTGAGTGACACCCCATTTTACGCGGAGTCTGGTGGGCAGGTCGGAGACACCGGCGTGCTCCTGATCGGCGACGAAGAGTTGACGGTTCTGGACACCGTGAAGGGTCAGGGTCACACCGTTCATGTCGTAGACAGACTGCCGGCGTCCATGGATGCGCCGGTCGTCGCCAGGGTGGATTTGGCGCGGTTGACGCGTATCAAGAAGCACCATAGTGTCACTCACTTGATGCACTCCGCTCTCCGGGAGGTACTTGGGCCGCATGTTGGTCAGAAGGGCTCACTGGTTGCCCCGGATCACCTCCGGTTCGATTTCAGTCATTTCTCAAGAGTTTCGCCCGATGAACTTCGCCGCGTGGAGCGATTGGTGAACCAAGTGATCCAGCGCAACGATCCCAAGCAGGAAGAGCTCGATGTCCCGATCAAAGATGCCATGGCGCGCGGCGCGACGGCTCTTTTTGGCGAGAAGTACGGCGATTTCGTTCGGATGATCACTTTCGATCCAGACTACTCCGTTGAGTTGTGTGGTGGCATCCATGTCGACGCCACCGGAGAGATCGGAGTGTTTCGAATCCGTTCCGAGGGTTCGGTGGCGTCGGGCATTCGGCGCATCGAGGCGGTGGCGGGGAACGATGCGATCGAATTTTTGCATCTGGAGTTGGATGAACTCGTCAGAGTTCGTGGCCAGTTCAAATCCTTGCAGCGCCCGTCGGATGAGGAGGTCGCCGATCTACTGGACGCGAACAAACGATTGGCCAAGGAGCTCGAGGCGGTCCGTCAGGAGACGCTGGCCGGAAACCTCAACGGTTTTATCGACGCCGCCGTGGAGGTGTCAGGGGTCCGTTTGGCCACCGGTCGCGTAGATGGGACCGGCATAAACGCACTCCGCACTCTCGGCGAAGACCTTCGCGATCGATTGGGATCCAATTCGGTGGGCGTGCTCGGCTCCGCGGAAGGAGACAAGGCTTACCTGGTTGTTACCGTGTCCGATGATCTCATCAAGGCGCGGGGCTTGCAAGCCGGGAAGCTCGTCGGGTCTCTGGCCAAGATTGTCGGCGGAGGCGGAGGCGGACGCCCGACCCTCGCGACAGCTGGAGGACGAGATACCTCAAAACTGGACGCGGCCCTCGAAGCTGCGGCAACTACACTCGGCGAAATCCTGGCGTAACCATGAGTTCGGTATTCCAACGTCTGCTGAGAGTTCGAGACCAGGTCGGCGCTTGCTTCGTGCTGCTGATCGATCCGGACGACACTCCCGAAGAGGCCCTGCCCAGCCTGGCGGAGAGAGCGGGCGAATGTGGCGTCGATGCGTTTTTTATGGGCGGGAGCTTGGTGCATACGACTGAGCTTGACCGGTATGTATCCACATTGAAGAAGCATTCCGACGTTCCGGTGATAGGATTTCCGGGGGCGATTACACAGGTGGTGCCGAACTTGGACGCGTTGTTGTTCCTTTCCGTGATAAGCGGGCGGAACCCGGATTATTTGATCGGGCGTCAGGTGGTGGCGGCTCCGCTGGTGAGGCAGATGGGATTGGAGACTATCGCGACCGGTTATATGCTGGTGGAGTCGGGGCCATTGACCACCGCGCAGTACGTGGTGGGATCTTTGCCATTGCCACGGTCGAAGATGGATATCGCGGTCGCGACCGCGATGGCCGGGGAGATGCTCGGCCTCCAGCTGGCATACCTGGATGCGGGCTCAGGGGCCGAGATGGCCGTCCCGAACGAGATGATTTCGGCGATTTCGTCGAGCGTGGCCATGCCGGTTGTTGTTGGCGGCGGGATTCGGACGCCGGAGGAGGTTGCGGCGAAGGCGCGGGCTGGCGCTTCGTTCGTCGTGGTTGGGAATGCGTTCGAGGAGTCCGAGGATGCCGGATTTATGCGCGCGATGGCGGTCGCGGCACACGGGGGGTAGGCGGAGGCTGGCCCAGCGTGAGTTCGAGATACGCATCGGCCTGCATCCGACTCACCGAGGGAAAGCCTTCCAGAAACCTGTCGATAGTCTCACCAGATTTCAAATAGTCGATCAGAGTTTGTACCGGCACGCGCGTTCCTTTCCTTTGAAGACGAGCGCCCCACTAACGATCTCCGGATTGGGAGAAACGATTTGCTGGAGCTTCATGTGAATCACCATTGTTGCTTGGTGGAACGCCCCTTATTGTTGTTCGATCCAGAGACCAACGGCGATCCACACCTATCGCCCCTCCAAACCACCAGGGACCACGGGCCAGAGAAGAGCCGATCTCTGGCCGCTCTTCAGGCAGGCATTTTTCTGGGAACGATGAGCCTGATGCTGGAGGCGTAAGAGAACAGGCTAGCTCAGCCGAAAAGCTCTTCGCGAGTTCCGGTTCGGAGAAGAATCAACCCGCTTTCGTTTTGCGGTACATATGTAGCCAGTCTCCCTCTATGTGGCACTCACGACGTTCTGCTAACGCGCCGGTCTAAGGATGATCAGAGCTAAAGCTCTAAACGGGGTCCCCGCTCAAAAGAAAGGCCGGAGGCCGGTGCCCTCGGTGCTTGAGTCAGCCAGGTTGGCCGCACGGGGATGGGGAATAGCGCAAGAGGTGTGCCATTTGCGCGATCATACGCCCCCCAGACGAGAAGGCGGTCACTCGTCCGGGCTGGCCAGAATGAAATTCCTGACGTACGGAGCGATGAGCCGACTGCCTGAGACGATTCTCTTTATTTCGGGCCAGACGTCAGGATGCAGTCGACCCCAATAGCCACCGTCGAATTCGCTTTCGTGGAACTCGTGGATCTGGCTTAGATCAAGCCAGGAATCGTAGCTGAGAACTGGATTGTCCTGTTCAAGAAGCCAGAGGTGGTGATCAACAAGCTCCTGCCTCTTTTTGGCAAAAGAGGTCATCTCAGTGTTGATCTACGCGCCGAAAACCGACGTGTATCGGACAGCCACCGCCACGGTTCTCTTTGTCTTGGGTGGATCGGTATAGGACGTGAAGACGTCGTACACCTCCCAGGCAAGGACTGGCTCGCTCAATATCGATTAGACAAGTGTTCGAGAATCTCTGGGCGGTCGTTCATCCCGAGCGTGAAGTCTGTCATCGAGATTATCTGATTGCTCATGGTAGCCTGCCAGGAGGCGTCATGACCGGCCTCTATGAGCCGCCCTGTCGGCATGCTGCCGGATTACCTGCGCGGGCTGCGCCCGCTCCGGTTATCCTGGTGGGGGTGGCTCGCAATCAAGCCCCAGGCTCGCTGCGCGAGCCCCGAAATATGTCCTGGGCGCTCGCTCGAGCGAGCTCGGCTCGGCCCAGGAATATTGCGGGCACTTCGTGCTTTGGGGCTTGATTGCGGAGAGGGTGGGATTCGAACCCACGGTACCTTGCGGTACACTGGTTTTCGAGACCAGCACGATCGGCCACTCTGTCACCTCTCCGGGCCGAGAATAGGGCGACTGGCGGATATTGGACAAGGGCGTCACCGGGAATTCTCGCGAAAACGCGCCGACGCTGGGGGAATATTGGACAAGGGCGTCGCCGGGAATTCTCGCGAAAAATCGCCGCCAAAGGGGGAAAAGTTCCCCACGGAGTC
>CAYXSE010000210.1:0-676 GCA_964466675.1 uncultured Rhodothermales bacterium
GGGCCAATGTGAATTCAGTTCAGGTCCTCGTATCTTCGACACCAAGGAGGGTGTTGTCGCAGCTTTCGATGGTGTAATCAGCGGCAGACGCGTCCATCTTTTCGACATGGAGTTGGCATTCATTCGGACGATCCGATTGGAGAACAAGGTGAAGCCCACGATGGGCATCGCTTACAGCAATGAGGGTGCCCTGACATTCGGTGCGGCTGCAGAATCAGGCGGCAACCTTCTCGTCCAACCCGGAGAGGCTCCAGGGACGTTCTCAACGTACATGGTGCTCGATTCGGTGGGTCACAGCATTTGGAACAGTGCCAGGTTCGCCATGGCGGACAACGGTAGCACCGTTGTCGTCCATAACTTTGTGAACCGCATTGATATACGGCGATCAGGCGAGCAGTTCGTGGAGTCGATGGAGGTCTCAGGACTTCCCGAGAGATCGGATTCGAAAAGCATTGATGGATCGGTGGCAGCCTTCTCGGGTCAGCCCGGCCTGCTTGGGGGATTATCTTCCTACCCGACAACCATGCTCTTCACTGGGCTTGCGATTGACGATGGGAGAGGGCTCATCTTCGTGAGAGGTGGACACCACTCTGAAAATCCGCACAGGGACGTATACGTGTTCGATTTCACCGGGCAGTACCTGACGACGTTCACGCTTCCAGATCTGGAAAGCGGA
>CAYXSE010000210.1:686-7161 GCA_964466675.1 uncultured Rhodothermales bacterium
GTTATCGACGCGGACGGCAACCTATTCCTGGATGAAGGCAGGGTCGCCCTGCGCAAGTATCAAATTGTTTACGAGTGACGAATCGCTCCGGCTTCGCGCCTCGGTATCCCTGGACGGAACGGTTCGGATCCACTGAAGGGGGGCGGCTGCTCTGGTGAGATCCTAGAACGGGGCCTCTTCGGCACTGAGTGGTTCTGAGGGCCCGAAGCCGTCGCCGCCTACTTCCGGCTCGCTTCCGCGGTAGTACGTGTTGAGGTTCTCAAACCTGGCGTGCTCTTTGGTGAAGGCCAGTCGCACGTCACCGATGGGCCCATTTCGCTGTTTTCCAACGATGATTTCGGCGATTCCCTCGGTGCTGTTGCCGTTTTCGTCGACGGTGATTCCGTATCGCTCTGCGCGGTAGATAAATGCCACCACATCGGCGTCCTGCTCAATGGATCCAGACTCACGGAGATCCGAAAGTTGCGGGCGTTTGTCTCCCCCTCGCGTTTCGACGGCTCGACTCAGCTGGGACAGAGCCACAACGGGAACGTCCAGTTCCTTGGCGAGGGACTTCAGGGATCGTGAGATATGCGCGATCTCCTGCTCTCGATTTGAGTTCTTGTTTGTCGTTGTCCCATGCATGAGCTGCATGTAGTCGATTATGATCAGGCCGATGCCATGCTCGGCCTTCAGGCGCCGGCACTTGGCCCTCAATTCCAAGACCGAGAGGCCTGGGGTGTCATCGATGAAAATGGCCGCTTCAGACAGCCGGCCGGCGGCTCGGGCCAGGCGTGGCCAGTCTTCGTCCCTCAGGCGGCCGGTTCGGGCTGCCTGGGCATCGACACGCGCTTCCGATGTGAGCATACGTTGCGCAAGCTGCTGCGAGCTCATCTCCAGAGAGAAAATCGCGACGCCTACGGGCTCCTTGGGGTGAAGAGCCGCATTCCGGGCGCAGGCAAGCGCAAAGGCCGTTTTTCCCATGGAAGGGCGGGCAGCGATGATAACCAGGTCTGACCGCTGCCACCCAGCGGTCATCTGATCGAGTGTGGAAAATCCCGACGGTACGCCCGTGACGCCGCCCTCTCGGCCGTGAATATCCTCGAGCCGCGATAGGGTCTCTTTAAGGACATCTTTCATCGGGGCCGCCGAGCGTCTGAGCTGGGAATCCGAGATTCTGAAGATGTCACTCTCGGCGGAGTCCAAGAGCTCGAACGCGTCGGCGCCGGGATCGTAGGCATCGCCGATGAGGGAGCTCATTGTCTCGATCATCTGACGGAGAAGAGATTTCTCGGCGATGATTCTGGCGTGGTACTCCACGTTGGCGGCGTTAGCCACCTGAGCTGTGAGCTCGCTGATATAGTAAGCGCCGCCCACTCCCTCCAGCCACTCGCGACGCCGGAGCTCGTCGGTGACCGTGATGATGTCGACGGGATTGGAGCGCTCGAAGAGGCTCAGGATGGCCTCATAAATCTGATTATGCCGATCCGTATAGAAGGAATCCGGCAGCAAGATTTCGATGGCCCGGGGGATCGCCTCGGCCTCGATGAGCATCGCTCCGAGCACGGCCTGCTCCACGTCTACCGCCTGGGGAGGAATCCGCCCCCCGAGTTCGGAGTGCTTCACCGGGAGTGTTTGCGAATAGTCGCCCATGTTCAGCTGGCGCTCAGCGCGTCGTAGCGTGTTCTAAGTGTCTGGACGTCTTCCCAAGCGGGCCGCTTCCATTGGGAGTTCCTCAGGAGTGCAGCCGGGTGGTAAGTAACCATGGTGGGGAGGCCGTAAAAATCGTGAAACTTGCCTCGGAGAGACTTCAGAGAGCCATCCATCCCGAGGAGGGTGTTCCCTGCGGTTCGGCCCACGCAAAGCAAGAGGCGAGGCCGGATCAGCGTCATCTGTTTGTAGAGAATGGGGACGTGGGCGGCTACCTCCTCTGGCAGAGGGTCGCGGTTATTGGGTGGCCGGCTCTTGAGGATGTTGGCGATGTAGACGTCCTCGCGCGAGAATCCGATCGCCTCCAGAATCTTGGTCAGGAGTTGGCCCGCGCGGCCGACGAAAGGTTCGCCTTTCTGGTCCTCGTCGGCTCCAGGCGCTTCGCCGATGATCATGAGGTCGGCGGCCGGGTTTCCGACGCCGAAAACGGGGTTGATGCGGGTCTTGTCGAGATCGATCAGGATGGTGTCGCGAACGAAATCAGAGACCTGCGTCAGCGTCTCCATCTCCTTGAGCGGAGAAGAGTCGGGGATGAGCTCCAGGATTCGCTCGTAGGGGGAGCCGGTGCGGGATGGTGGCTGAGGCTGGGGCTCTGCTGGCGAGGGCGTTGCTGGCGCTGCCGACGCCCTGCCCGGGACCGCCAGTTCTTCCGGGCCGTAAATGTCTATGTGCGCTGCCAAAGAGTCTCGAAGGAGCCGGAGAGAGTCAGACATTCAGGGCGAAAGATTGGAAGACCGAAATCTACCGAGGGTAGGCCGGTTGTTACACACAACGAATGCACAGGTTAACCACGACCAGTGGCATGAGAGTGTCAGCCCCCCGCGTCTCTAGAAGCCAATCGTGACCCGGTAAATTTCCCCGATTTCCTCTGTCTCGGCATCCAATTCGTAGAATCCAACAGAAACATTTTTAGACGAGCTCTCCGTGTCGACTTCAACCAGGCCGAACACAGAACCGATCACAAGTGGTGCACCTTCCACCGGCTCGGAGGGTATCGCCCAGTCCGGCCGAAACAGCTCATGCGAAAACGCGGGATTCGTCTGGTTTTCGGGTATTAGAAGATGCCCCGCAGCCTTCTTGTAGTTGAGAGGTGACGCGGAAAAATCAAAGACCGCAGAGCCCAGGTCACTCAGGGAGTATTCAATCGCCTTGTCTGAGCGGGAGACCTCCGTCAAGGGCGCATCCCAATTCAGGATGTGTGCGCTGGGATAATGTTGATCGCCGGAGAACACGAGCACTCCAGAGATATCATTGTCTTTCACAAAGGACAGAAACAGGTCTCGCTCATACTTATAGCCCATCCAGCTATCATACCCGGACCGTCCGGACGAGGTGTCGCCGCCGTAGTCGTTCAAAGACACACTGGACAAGACAAGCTTGACGCTCGCCTGCGACTCCCTCAGGCCGGTGAGGAGCCATTCAAGCTGCCTGTCACCGAGCATTTTTTTCTCCGCACCTTCCGAGTCCTGCATGGGAACTCGGTACCATCTGGAATCCAGTACGAAGACGTCAACATCGGATATGGAGAACCGATAGTAGAGGCCTCCATCTTCATCCTCATAGGCGTAGTCCGGGTAGTTCTCCTTGAAAACCTTCTTCGCCTCATCCTTGTAGGGATAAGTGGCGTCAGAATTGTCGTCGCCATAGTCGTGGTCGTCCCAGGTCGCAACCATGGGAAAACGACTGGCCATGTGTTGATAGTTCTGATCGAAAATCCGGTCGTACTTGCTACGGAACGCTTCCAGGATCGAATTATCGTCGAGGACGATCTCCCCTTCCTCTATCAGCGTGCTTCGCTGGCCATCGTCGGATAGGTACTCCTCAAGCCGATTCAGATCGCCGTCATAATCGCCGTACATCTGGTCGCCAAGAAGTGCGATAAACGTCGGCGAGAACCGCTCGACTTGCTCAAAAATGTTGTAGTCCTTGTACGTTTCACGCATACACGAGGAAAACATGAAACTGAATTTCCCAGGCTCTCCTGCTGCCGGGAAAGACCTGAAACTGAACCACTCTGAATAGGCCTGTTGCTCGAACTCGACGCGGTAGATATACCCCGTGTCTGCTTCGATTTGGCCGAGCGTCACACTCGTGGATAAATCGTTGTCTGAAGAGAGCGTGCCCCAAGAAGTAAAGGCGCTTTCATCGACATCCGATTTCTTGTACTCAATACGCGCCGTCCCTTCGCTCGTCGCCCTGATCAGGATAGGGACTTGATGGTCTTGGACGATCCCAACAACCGGCGCGCGCGATAATTCGTTGGATACACCGCATCCCATCGCGGTCATACATAGGACCAAAGACGAGATCCGTAACGTGTTCTTTTTCATGCGAGTCATATTTGTCACTGAAAGGCCTCTCCACGACGAGGCGAGATGAAGGAGAATGGGACCATCATTTCAGGCGAATCACCGGCCTCGTCACGCTGAAGGAGTCCCCACCGGCTTGTGTTGAAGACCAAGCGATTCTATAGAAATAGAGCCCATTTGCAACTGGATGTCCCTCTTCGCTCCGGCCTCTCCAATGAAGCGTATGCATGCCAACACCTTGAAATCCACGGTGGAGGGTAACGACCTCTCTACCGCGTGCGTCGTATACGATCGCCTCAACCTGACCGGCGGTGTGAAGGGTGTATTCGATGACAGTTTCGATGCCGAAGGGATTCGGGTAGTTCCGAGTGGTCAAGAATGCGGAAGGGGGCGGAGCCACCTCGACGGGCACTTCGGTTGCCCTGTCATCTAGGACAGTGATGCTATACAGCTCGGACAGTTGCTGATTGCTGGCGTCAAGTTCATAGAACCGAACGGCTACACTCTTCGTGGGGCTCGCGGTGTCCACCTCGACCAACCCGTAGACCGAAGTCAAGGCCCGGTTGCTCCATTCCTCTCGGAACACTTCGAACGAATAGAAGGGATCGTTCTGGTTCCCCGCTCCGACGCGATGACCGGAGGCTCTGGTATAATGGAGAGGGGATGCCGAAAAATCGAAAACCGCGGAGGGCATTTCGGACAAGGAATAAACGATCGACGTGGCCGTTTGTGATGTCGGGATCAGTGGTGCCTGCCAGTTCAGAATGTGAGTGCTCGGGTAGTGCTGATCCCCTGAAAAAACGAGAACGCCTTGAATCTGACGCTCTTCTATGAACGACAAAATGACGCTACGCTCGAATTTGTAGCCCATCCAACTATCAAATCCGCTCCGACCGGAGGATGTATCGCCACCATAGTCGTTGAAGGACACGCTAGAAAAAATAAACTTGAACGGCGCAGTCGATTGCTCAAGACCGCTTAACAACCAAGACAGCTGGCTCTCGCCAAGCATGGTCTTACTCGGAGTGTCAGGGGCTTCCATGGGGGACCTGTGCCATCGGGTGTCCAGGACAAAAATGTCTACGTCCGCCACCTGGAACCGGTAGTAGAGGGCCCCGCCGCTCTCCTCGAGCGGAGAGGCGGGAAAGGTCTCCAGGAATACTTTTCTCGCCTCGGACTTGTACCGGTACGTGCTGTCTGCATTGTCTTGCCCGTAGTCGTGGTCGTCCCAAACCGAAACAATCGGCGTGCTGCTGCTCAGCGCCTGAAAATGTTCATCGAAATTACGGTCGTACTTGGCTCGCAGGGCCGGTAAGACAGAAGTGGCTGGTGCGGTGTTGATGTTGCCGTCAAGGTCAGCGTAGATTTGATCGCCCATTAGAGCCATGAACATGGGCGATTCGGCCAGAATGCTGTCAAACACGGTGTGTGGTACGTGCCGGTCTCTCAGGCAGGCAGAAAAAGCGAAACTGAATCGTCCCGGTTGCGCTTGCTGCGGGAAGGTTGTGAAGACGAACCATTCTGAGTGGCTTCCGTCCGGGAACTCCACTCGGTACTCATATTCCCGATCAGGTCCTATCTCCCGAAGGACGAAATGCGCGGTGAGGTCGCTCGCAAACGACAGCCTTTTCCAGTCGCTATACATATCCGGGCCGCCGTTCGTCGGGCGAAACGCAATTCGAATATTGCCGGGGCTTCTTCCCTTGACCTGGACATTGACTTCAGAGTCCTGGAGAATACCGAGAATCGGAGATCTCGCGAGATTGTCCACGGTCTGCGCGGACAAAGGGTTTTGGCCGGAAAGGATGACCAAGAGCAGGACATACCCGTGCCACTGAGCCAGTCTCAACGGCCGCCATCCGAAACGAAATGTTAGGCCTCGATCCATTTTTCGGCTCTGGACACGCTTCTTTTCCATTGGTGCATGAGTTCGCAACGGCGATCGTCGCTCATCGCCGGCTCATACCTACGGGCCGGCTTCCATTTGCGGCTGATCTCGTCGAGTGATCCAATATCGCCGACGCCCAACGCAGCCAAGTAGGCGGCTCCAAGGGCGGTAGTCTCGTGAGTGCCGGGTACCTCAACGGGAATACCCAAAATGTCTGCTTGAAACTGCATGAGGAATCCGTTCACGGCCGCCCCGCCGTCGGCGCGCATGGCCGCGACGGGCATGCCCGAGTCTTTGCGCATTACCTCCAGGTTTTCGGCTACCTGGAAGGCAATCGCCTCGAGAGTAGCCCTGACGATGTGGGCTCTAGTGGTCCCTCCGGTGATCCCGATCATCATCCCCCTTGCATATTGATCCCAGTACGGAGCAGCCAAGCCGGTAAATGCCGGGACGAAATGCAGCCCAGCTGTATCCGTGACAGAGTTTGCGAGGCGTTCGGTTTCCGCTGCCGAGTCGATGATCTGAATTCCATCGCGAAGCCATTGAATGGCCGCCCCTGCGATATAGACGCCTCCGTCCAATGCGTACG
>CAYXSE010000211.1:0-7137 GCA_964466675.1 uncultured Rhodothermales bacterium
CAGCAGGAGTGCAACCAGAACGGCCTCACGCCGACACTGGGCTCGCTACGCAACACTGCCCGTCTCCGACAGGGCGAGCGCCGCAGTCTCCAGCGTTTCTGTTCGCTGCTGGAGCGCAAGCCCCTGTTCAGCCAGCACCAACGCCCGATCTCCGTCTCGAACGGAGGCATCCGAGCTGGTAGCCAGGATTCGCGCCATCGAATCGACGAAGCCGAGCTCATCCGGATCGGACTGATAACCGCGTTCCAGAACCGACAAAGCCTCCCGATCCTGCCATCCGCGTGCAAGCAACGCGCCAGGTCCTGCCTTACCTCCGCGTGCCCAGGGTTTTCTCCCAAGACCACTTGCAGATAGGCGGTTGCCTCACCACATCTATCTGAGCGTCGCAAGATTTTTGCCATCTCTAGATTCGCAAGGAGGTTGAAACCGACACCATTGGCTGCTTTTCGGAATGAGGCCTCCGCGCTTCCCTGGTCGTCCATCGCCAGGGCTATGGCGCCTAGGTTGAAGTGCGCCTTGTCGAGGGTAGAATCCGATTCAAGCGCGCGGCGAAGAGAGAGAATAGCGCCTGTCCTATTGCCACTATTTGCTCACGCCACCCCCAGGTTCAGGTGAATCGAGGCCGAACCGGGGTTCCGGGTCAGCGCATCCCTCAACAGCGCCGCCGCCTCCGCATAGCGTCCGTCGATCATCAGGGCCTCAGCGCGCGTCGTGGCCGTGGCCCCACCGCGAATCGGATCGAATCGAGACGAACCATTCTGAAATCGCGAATGGTGACGGGTCGATCCCCTCGGAATTGCAAATGTCGCTCTCCTTCCTCTGCTCTTCCAACCCGCGAAGTGCGGACGCGAGCGGACTCCGAATCTGGGACGCCCCGGGCTGAAGAACAAGCGCGGACTGAAAATGGGACACCGCCTCAGCGAACTGAGAAGCCTCCATCATGGCTTGGCCCCACAGAAAATGAGCGAGTGCAATCGTAGAATCCCGTTTCAGGACCGCCTCGAAGCGCCGCGAGGCGCCACTGAAGTCGCCTTGCTCAAGACGCACCTCCCCCAAACGTAGTTCAGCCAAGCCATCAGTGGGGTGCTGACGGGAGAATGTGGCAAACCGGTCGGAAGCGGCTGCGAGATCACCTTGCTGGCGGTGTAAAACACCCAGGCAATACCCCCAATCGGATGCGTCCCCTCCCATCGCGATGGCGCTCTCGAACGCATAAACCGCGTGCGTCGGAAAATCGTAGGCTAACAGAATCGAGCCAAGACGCCCGATCGCTTCCGCCCCTGGATTAGCCATCGCCGCCGCGTGAACTTCCTCGATTTGGGTCTTCGCATCCAAGCTCAAACCTTCCAGGTCAGGCAAGGGCCCAGGCTTCCCGGCTGGAAGGCACCCAACCAGTAAGAAGCTCACAACAGGCAGACCTCGAAATCGCTTCATTGCTGCTATTTGGATGGCACCGCTGTGCCAGTTCCTTTTTTAAGGGTGACGTAATACAAGGTGTTGGTTTCTCCGTTCAGGTGAGTCAGAAAGAGGTCCGCGTCCCGATCGCCGTCCAGGAGCCTCAACGAGTGGTTATGGTCCTGTACGACATGCTAGTGCAGCGCCCCATTAGTTGTGGTACATCCATGGGATCGTAGGGGTCGGGATGATTCTCACTCTTAGCCATCAGGAGTAAGAGGCTACCAGATGCTGCATGAGCGACCCAACGATGCCGTACAGTTCCTCCAGGGTACCGGTGAACGGCGTCTTCTCCCACCGGCCGGTGTGGCGGCGAACGCTGAGTCCCCAGGAGGAAGCCGTCCGTGCGGTGAACCGGACGCGGTCGTCCGCTACCAGCTCGCCATCAGGACCGTAGGGTTCCTCGCGCCCAATGATCAAGTGATCGCCCCAAGCGCGAACGTACATGCCCTCGGTCGTGGGACTTCCGGCCAGCAGTCGTTCCAGGTTCGGTTTGGCCGTGTGGCGGCGGGCGTGCTTCATCGTTTCTCTGAAGTGCTGACCAGGGGGCGTCCGTCGTACGTCCACCGGAATGGTTTGGCCTCCTGGGCGTTCCATGTTTCCATGAATCGTTCAATGGTCTTCTCCAGTTCCTCGGGTTTGGCGAACTCGCCGTAGCGCAGCACCCGCCTTGTGAGGATGCTGAACCAGAGCTCGACCTGGTTCAGCCAGGAGCCATGCGTGGGGGTGTAGTGAAAGAGGAATCGATCCTTGTGCGCCTCGTTCCAGTCGGTGATGAAGGCCGCGCGCCTGGAATCCTTGTGGGTATTGAGATTGTCGAGCACCACATGCACACGTCCCTGACGGTACCTATTGGCCACCAGATCCATGAAAGAGAGGAAATCCTCACGGGTGCGCCGAATGGTCATCCGTCCGAGCACCTGCCCCGTGCGAATGTTGTAGCAGGCGCACAGGCACCGGGTCCCGTTCCTCTGGTACTCGGATCCCTGCAGCGCGCCTTTGCCGGGGGAGGCAGGCACCATCAATCGCGAGTGCGACAGCGCCTGGATGCCGCTCTTCTCGTCAATACACAGGACCGGCTCTCCGGCAGGTGGCGATACGTACAGATCCACGATCAGGCGCATCTTGGACTGGTACAGCGGATCGGTGCTGTGGCACCACGCCTTGACACGGTGAGGCTTGATCTCGGCCTCATTGAGGATGCGGCCGATGGCGCTGCTGGAAATGGATCGAACGCGGCCGCTCTCCATCAGAGCGTCGGCCAGCGCATCGTGACTCCACAGCGTCCGTTCCAGTCCAAAGGCACTCGGCTTGTCGCAGGCGGCAGCGATGACCTGATGTCGTTCCAACGCCGTGATCTCAACCGGCCTGCCGCTGCGTGATTGATCGGAAAGTCCCGCTATCCCGGCCGTCTTGAACTGCTTCAACCAATGGCCCACACGCGCCCGGTTCGTCCCCACGGTCCGGGCAACCTCGGCAATCGACGTTCCCGAAGCAGCAAGCAGGACCATGCGGGCGCGCCGATACAGCCGGGCCTCACCTCTACCTTCTCGAAGGATACCCTCCAGCTTGCGAGCCTCGTTTTCCGACACATGGATGCCCATGCGCTATCTTATTCACGAGGGAATCTCATGTTCCATTACTTATGGGGCGCTGCACTAGGCTAGGGCTAGGCTAGGACGGGGGGTCCAGACCATCTTCTCCGGGTCCATGCAAGCAAACGAGGCCCGGGAACTGAGCATCGACGGCGCCTCACTCCCAACTGGCCCATTGGTGCGACTTCGCTATTAAGCCAGCTGTCTTGCAAAGTCGGGAGCACAGCCCAACAGATTGCCTATATGCTCGGAGCGACTTCCACTATTACCCCAACCGTCCCAAAAGTCGGCACCAAATTCGAGATCCCGCCGAGAATATCCTCGGTTCGGCCTTCTTGCGCCGCTTGGATGAGGGAGTCGACATGTTCATCAAACGTGAATGCCAGGGGCGCGGCGCCCGAGCCATCGCCACTCCCATGGCTGATTGCGGCATCTGCTGAGTTGCAGACAAAAATGCTCCGATGCTCGGTTCTGACGTACTCCTCGCCGTCCATGAAGAGCTCCTCAAACATTTTCTCCCCGGGGCGGAGTCCGATGTAGACTATATCGATATCGTCTCCTTCGCGGAGGCCACTTAGACGGATCACGTCACGGGCGAGATCTGAGACACGGACAGGGTCGCCCATGTCTAAAACGAAGACCTCGCCACCCTTGCCAAGCGCGCTCGCCTCAAGAACAAGCGCGACGGCCTCTGGGATCGTCATGAAGTAACGCTTCATGTCGGGATGGGTAACCGTTAATGGCCCCCCACTGGCCACCTGTCGCCGGAAGGTCTCAAGGACACTCCCATTGCTTCCCAGCACGTTGCCGAACCGAACGGCCATGAAGGGCCGCCCGGTGCGTTCTGCCATCTTGTAGACCAGCATTTCAGCAATCCGCTTGGTTGATCCCATGACGTTCGCCGGGTTCACTGCCTTGTCCGTCGAGATCATGACAAAGGCATCGACATCAAATTTCTCCGAGACTCGCAGCAGGTTGCGGGTGCCCAGAACATTGTTCGTTATGGCTTCCTCGGGATTCTTTTCCATGAGAGGCACGTGCTTGTGCGCCGCCGCATGGAATACCACATCGGGTCTATGCTGACCGAAGATTCGATCCAGGCGAGACAAATCACGGATGTCGGCGATCACCCCCTGACAGTCAGGGGCTCCATCCTTGGTGCAGCACAGTTCCTGCTCGATGCTGAAAATGGAATTTTCGCCATGGCCCAAAAGCACGATCTGGACTGGATCAAAGTGGCGAATCTGTCGAATTAGTTCACTTCCGATAGACCCTCCCGCTCCGGTGACCAAGACCTTCTTGCCAAAGAGGAGAGATCGGATTCGATCGGATTCGGTCCTAACGGGAGTTCGGCGCAGTAGGTCCTCGACTTGAACGCGCCGGATTTGACTTACCTGAACCGTGCCGTCGAGCATTTCGAAAATTCCAGGGACAACGGTGACCTCAAGACCTGCGGAGGCCAGGTCCTCCGATATTTTGCGGATGGTCTTTCCCGGAGCCGTCGGCATCGCGATGACGGCCTGTTCGGCCGCGTGGGCCTTCATTACGTCTTTGAGTTCGGACGTGGTTCCATCGACCTCGATTCCACGAATTCGGAGACCACGTTTTTGGGTGGCGTCATCGACAAACGCTACCGGATTGAGTCCAAGGGCAGGGTTAGACTGCATTTCCCGGACAATCATCACTCCAGCCTCTCCGGCACCGACTACCACCACTCGCCTCGTCTTGCCGGTATTGTGTAGCCGCTCGAGAATTCGTTGAGCCACACGAGCGCCGAAGCGCGGCATTGTGAGAAGCGGGAACGCAATCAGCGCTTCTATCAGCGGGATAGACTGAGGGAATGACGCATCGACCAGCCCAGACGGTCTAAGCAGAAAGAAGAAGACTAGGCATTGTCCGGCGAAAGCAATCAGGATTCCGAGTCCGAGCTTGGCCAACTCGTCAATCGACGCGTAGCGCCAAAGCCTCTGGAACAGCTTGAAGCGGTAAAATATCGCGAGTCGAAGGAGCGTAAAGGCGGCAGTGGTGACCACTATCGATCCGGCGAATCGCTGCACCTCCTCCAGTGATTCTGTCCGGATCAGGACTGCGACGGCCGTCGCGCTGAATGATACGAGGACGTCCGACGCCAAAACATGTCGGTTTCTAGTACTGATTACGCGTTGAGCGAACCGTTCGAGAATCATGTCAGTCTTTCTATTCCGAAAACAATCTCACCCGTACGACACACAACCAGGCGAGTCCTCGCCTACAAATAAGTGTACGGACTCGAATAAGAATATGGCAGTAAAGTACATACCGGCGCGTGCGATAGCGCAGTGGTCATGACTCCGCAGGAAACCAGGGGGCTGACGCGGAGGCACAGCGGCGGGACCTCCCCTATATTTCGGGCCCCATGTGTATTCAGACTTCTTAAGTGCCAATGATGCTTCAAAACCCGGAATCGGGCGCCAAAATCGCCCTCGGCTCCCGAATGGCCGAAGAATTATTCCAACGGATTGATTCTCGAACCGCCACGATAGGCATCGTGGGTTTAGGCTATGTCGGCCTCCCTCTGATCTGGACATTCCACCGGAAAAAATTCGATGTTTTGGGCTTCGACATCGATCGGAGTAAAGTGGATCACATCAATCAGGGGACGAGTTACATCAATCATTTCGGACGAGAGCGCATGGAAGTACTCTCGGGATCCAAAAAATGTGAAGCGACGACGGATTTTGATCGCATCGGAGAGGCGGACGTGCTCTTGCTTTGTGTCCCGACGCCACTGAGTGCGCACCGTGAGCCCGACATGTCCTACGTCCGACGCACGTTGGAATCGGTATCGCCTGGGCTACGAAAGGGACAACTGCTGATCTTGGAATCGACTACATATCCAGGGACGACGGAAGAGTTGGTGGTTCCAATCTGTGAAGAGCTGAGCGGTCTGAAGTCCGGGGAAGACTTCTTTGTTGCATACAGCCCTGAACGGGAGGATCCGGGCAACCCAAACTTTGAGACGGCAACGATTCCAAAAGTCGTGGGCGGCGAAGGCGTCGACGCCTCTGTCTTGGCGGCAAAGTTGTATGCGTCGGTGATCGAGAGCGTTGTCCCCGTCACCAACACCCGCACCGCTGAGGCGGTGAAGTTGCTCGAGAATATTTTCCGCTCGGTTAATATCGCGCTCGTCAATGAACTCAAGATGGTCTTTCATGAGATGGGGATTGACATCTATGAGGTCATCGAAGCGGCCAAGACGAAGCCATTTGGCTTCATGCCGTTCTACCCAGGCCCCGGGCTTGGTGGCCACTGCATCCCGATTGATCCATTCTACCTCACATGGAAGGCGCGCGAGTACGGACTGAACACCCGATTTATTGAACTGGCGGGTGAGATCAACACCGCGATGCCTGGTTACGTGGTGGCCCGGTGCTTGGAGGCGCTCAACGATCATGGCAAGGCCCTAAAGGGATCACGGATTCTGTGCGTGGGTCTCGCCTACAAGCCGGACGTCGATGATATGCGGGAGTCACCCACCTACGCTGTCATGGACGCACTGAAGGGCTACGGGGCCGATGTGCAATACTATGATCCCTACATCCCCACCATCCCCGAGAGCCGTGAGCATGCGGAATGGACGGGTCAGCAGTCTGTGGACTGGACCAAGGAATCACTGGAGACCTTTGATTTGGCGATGATTTTGACCAAACACTCCGGCGTTGATCACGGGGAACTCACAAGGCACGTTCCGTGCGTCGTCGATACACGAAACGCTGTTCCTGGCGACAGTCGGGTCTACCGCGCTTAGGAGTCCCCAACGGGTGGCAAACGGTCAATCACCGCGAGGCAGACAAAGCTCGAATCTTCCTGACGAATTCGGTGCTTTCCAGCGTACTCACACTATGATTGCTACTCACCACCGGCCGCGCGCACCGAGACTCCTATGCGAGGACAGATTCTACCGCCAACTGGCGACCAAGGTCAGGTCGGATTAGAGAGGCCGAGCGCCTATGCGCCCCACGGGTCTCAGGTTCTCTGGCCTGTCGCCCCGTCTGGAGATGGCCAGGGCAGTGGAGAGAACGTTCGAGCGACCGAGCCTTTCGCTCTG
>CAYXSE010000212.1:0-7064 GCA_964466675.1 uncultured Rhodothermales bacterium
ATCCTTGTTGGCCTGTAACAATTCGGAGGCGGCTCCGCGCTCGTTGGGGATCTTCCCATCGAGAATAGCCTCTCGGATGATGCCCTTAAGAATACCGACGGTCAGGCCTGCTCCGATTCCCAGGACCTCCATGATTTCATCGCCATCGATGGGAGGCTGGAAGTTGCGCAGATGATCCTTCTTCTCGACGTCGGTCAGTTTCTCATCGACCCGGTCGAATCCGCGCAAGTACCGTCGGACCCGTTTCGGATTCTTCGAAGTAATGTCAGCCCTGACCAGCATCATGAGGTCGTCGATGTCGTCCCCGGCATCGAACAGAAGCCGCCTCACCGCCGAATCGGTCACGTCGTTGTCTACCAGCGACACGGGGCGATGATGGAGTTGGATGAGCTTCTGGACGTAGTCCGCCCGCTCGTCGAGCGGCAGTTTCAATCTCTTGAATAGCGGTGGGAGCATGCGAGCACCACGGTCCTCGTGGCCGTGGAAGGTCCAGCCGGCACCCTGCCTGAATTGTTTCGTGGACGGCTTTCCAATGTCGTGGAAGAGCGCTGCCCACCTGAGCCAGTGGCTTTCGTCGGCCTCAAGGTGATGCGTGATCTCGACGAGGTTGTCCACGACCTCAAGCGTGTGGTAGAAATTATCCTTGTGACGCTGCCCCTCTACTTGCTCGACGCCCCGCAGCGCCGACAATTCCGGCAGAAAATGAGCCAAGATTCCCGTCTCCTCCAGAAATCGGAATCCGATCGACGGTCGCGGGCAGTCGATGATTTTTTGAATCTCGGCAATAATGCGCTCCTGACTCACGATCTTAATGCGAGAGGCTTCCTGCCGCATGGCAGCCATGGTCTCGTCGGCAATCTTGAATTTCAACTGCGCGGCGAAACGGGCAGCGCGGACGAGTCGGAGTGGATCATCCGAGAACGTCTGGTATGGGTCAACGGGCGTGCGAAGGATCCCCTGATCCAGATCAACGAGCCCGTTGAAATGGTCGATCAGTTCCCCGCTGCCGTCCGCACTGAGCGGCGCCGAGAGTGCGTTGACGGTGAAGTCCCGACGTTCGAGATCGTCGGCAAGCGTACCGTCTTCCACCCGGGGATTTCTGGACTCCCGGGAATAGCTCTCGCGCCGGGCTCCCACGAACTCCAACACCATCGGCGTATCACCGACCGCGACTCTGATGGCGGCCGTGCCGAATTGTTGATAGACGTGAACCCTTGCGCCTTGGAGGTTCTCGGCGACCAGATCGGCCAGCGCTATCCCCGTCCCTGGTCCCACAGTCACGAAGTCGATGTCAGTCGTTTCCCTCCCCAGAATGGCGTCACGGACGAAGCCGCCAACAACAAAAGCCGAAATGCCAGCCTGCTCGGCAGACCGACCGACGACCTTCAACAACGATCGCTGCCGTTCGGGTATGAGGGACTCCAGCAAAGACATGCGGTTCTAACGCACCAGGGTCCGGGCCCGTTCTAGGATTGAAATCACATCCAGCGAATCTTCAAGCGACACCGATTCCGCGCTTCCGGCTGAAAAAAGCAGGAGTTCGCTCACGCACCCTATGCCGTCAGGCGGATCCAGCGCGATGGAGCGCTCACCTTGAGGGCCGTCGACGAAAATGCGCAGGTCCGACACACCGGGCGTGACATGAATGCTGATCATCGATCCCGTGGGCCCGCAAAGTGTCATCGAGAAAGAGTCGCCTGTCATTTCCGATTCCATGCGAAAAGGCCCGCGAGTCTTGGTCATCCACATGGCCAGGTCTACGAGGTCAGACAACTCGAAGGCCGGATTCGCCACCAACGTCACAAGCCGAGCCGGTTCAATCGGAGCAACGGCCCGCCGAAGCCAGCGCGACACACCAATCCGGACTCCGGCTTCCTCGGCCAACCTCATGAGATCCACGGCGTTTCGCCGGGTCAGTTCGGTCGGTGCCATGAAGACATCAAAGCCGTTCCTGATCGAGGTCTCCGGGCTGAGAGACGTTTGAACGATCCCGGGCACAGAGCCCTCTGGAACGGCCTCATCGAGTCCAAAAACGGCGATTGGGCGATCAGTAACCAACAACGGTTCCATCTTTTCGCATTTCTGACGCACCGAAGTACACCCGTCTCACCGGATCCCACTGGATCGCTTGATAACCCCCCATCCCCGGACTTCTTTCTCCGAACCGGACGACATGTCCTCGGAGTCGGAGCGCTTCCACCACGGCCTCGTCGAAGCCCGATTCGAGACTAAGCGTGCCTATCCCCTCAGAAGCCACACCCGTGGGTTGGCTGCTTCCGGAGTGTCTGTAGCGCGGGGCGTCGCCGGCCTCCTGTACGTTCATTCCGAAGTCGATCATATTCGCCAGAATCTGGACGTGACCCTGTGGTTGCATCGCGCCGCCCATCACCCCGAAACTCAGGAATGGCTGCCCATCTTTCAGCACGAAGGCCGGAATAATGGTGTGGAAAGGCCGTTTCCCGGGCGCGTACGCGTTGGGATGGTCCGGGTCCAGCGCGAACAAGGCGCCCCGATTTTGCAAGACAAACCCCAGCCCATCCGGCATCAGTCCACTCCCCATGCCTGCGAAATTACTCTGGATGAGCGAAACCATCATCCCGTCGCCGTCGGCGACCGTGAGGTAAATGGTATCTCCTGATTCCAGGCGCGGGTTCCCTGGCTGCACCGCACTTGCCGCCCTATCCATTTGGATCAGCCCTCGCCGCTCGGCGCCGTACTCCTTTGAAATCAAGACATCGAGAGGTGCCTGGAAGAAGTCCGTATCCGCGTAGAATCTGGCCCGATCCTCGAACGCGAGCTTCTTGGCCTCAGTCTGGACATGCAGGTAGTCTGCCGACCCAAAACCCATACTCGAGAGGTCAAAACCCTCAAGGACCTGGAGCATTTGCAGCGCCGCCAGACCCTGACCATTGGGCGGAAGTTCGAAAACTTGGTAGCCTCGGTAGTCCACCGACATCGGCTCTACCCACTCGGACCGGTGAGCGGCCAGGTCCTCGGCCCGAAGCGGCCCTCCGATCCGTCGCATGTAGGCGTCGATCGTCCGAGCTATCGGTCCGCTATAAAACGCTTCGCGGCCTCCGGACGCGATCAGCCGGTAGGTCGCCGCCAAGTCCGGATTCCTGAAGATGTCACCGTGAACCGGGACGCGCCCGTTCGGAGCGAAGGTCGCCCTGAGATTGGCAAGCTCCTCGATCTGGTCTTCGGCCTGGGCGAAGCGTTCCAGGTTCATGTCCCAGAAGAAGGCAATGACCTGCGAAAGCGGAAATCCCTCCTCGGCGTATTCGATCGCGGGCGCGAGCAGATCGCTCATCGGGAGTGTCCCAAATCGCTCGTGGAGTTCAAACCATCCGTCCACCGCCCCGGGTACAGATACAGACAGGCTCCCAAGGAAGGGGATTGATGCCGCGCCCTCCACGCGAGTGGTAAGCGCTTCGAGTGTCTGTCCCAAAGGAGCTCTTCCCGAAGCATTCAGCCCGTGGATGGTGCCATCGGATGGATCCCAGACGATAGCGAAGAGATCGCCGCCAACCCCGCTGCCCGTCGGCTCCATCAATCCCAGCACCGCGTTGGCAGCGATGGCCGCATCAACCGCACTGCCTCCCTGCTTGAGAATGTCCACGGCGACCGCCGAGGCCAGCGGCTGACTCGTGGCGGCGATGCCGTGTTGGGCGACGACGGGACTGCGTGTGGCGAACGGCTGCCCAACGAACCGGTCGCCCCCTCGCTCTTGAGCGGATGTGTTCATGGTTAGTGTCAGGCAGAGGATAACCAGAGTGAGACGCATTACAGTTCGTCCGTTGTTGTGTTCAGGCGAGCGATTCGACCACCGGGACCAACGGCCCACGCCGCGCCGCCGGGGCTGGCGCCGACGGCCCAGTAGCTGTCTCCATCGATGCGGGACCAGGACGCCCCGCCGTCGGTGCTCCATGCGGATCCCGTCGGGGCGACGGCGAGCAGTGTCGGCGTCGGTGCGCCCGGGAGAAAAGCGGATCCAAAGACCGAGCCTCCGAGGCCCGTATCACCAGCGGGGCTCCACGTGGCTCCGCCATCGGTTGTGAGGGCGCTGTGTCCGTAGGCGCTGTCCGGCCGGGTGTACTCGCCACCGAGCACAACGCCGTCCATGACTCCCGAGAAGGCAAGCGTAAAGATCCCCGACGACCCAGACGTGGACGGAATGGGCGTGACCGATGCGGACCAGGAGGCTCCGAAATCCGTGGTACGGAAGACGCGGGAGTCCACCCCGCTGGCGCCCGTCCCGAACCAGGCGTGGCCATCCTCGCCGGTCAAAAGGCAGGTGCCACTCGCCGCGAAGCCCCCCTCATTCTCGCGTGCATCCTCCAGGAGGTCTGGGTCGATTCGGCTCCAGGTATCGCCCCCGTCGTCGGTCACCATGAGCATGAAATCGCTGTCTGGCGGGTCGCTGAAAGCGATTCCTCTCTGACCATCCCAGAAGGACATACAATCAAAAAAACCGTCCGGTTCGATGTTCCTGAACACCTCGGTCCAGGAAGCGCCGCCGTCCTGCGTCCGGTAGATGCGGGAGTCTTCTCCCGGCCCGGCGCTCATCAGGAAGGCGTAGTCGGAGTCGATTGCCTGCACGTCCCGAAACTCCAGCGTCTCGGCCCCGGCCACGGTTCCGACCTGCCAGATACTACCACCATTGACGCTTCTTGCAAACGTCCCATGCGTCCCGCTGGCCCAAACGACATCGTCTGATGACGCGCTGACGGCCTGAAAACGGACCTGGGAGCCAGATTGCTGCTGTACCCAAGCGGCACCGACGAGTGCCTGGGGCGGCTGATCGGCCTGTTGGCAGGCGGCAAGAAGAAGAAGTGGCAGGTAAATCGTGCGACCCATGACAACATCCCCGGAGTTCGGGCGTCAGATGTGAGAATTGTCCCAAGCTAGGGCGCGTGGCCGCCCGCTCCGAATCGCCCGCCTGCAAACCTCGAAACTCCATGTCCTCCAAAACGATCGTCCTACTAAGTGCCACAGCTCTCCTCGGGTTGGTGGCGTTCCTGGCTTTTGGCACCAACGCAGGCGCCAACGCCTCCAACAAACTAGTGGTCTACAAAGCCGCCTCCTGCGGGTGCTGCCAGGGCTGGGTCGAGCACATGGAGGCCGCCGGATTCGACGTGGAGGTCCACAATATGGACAACGTCGCGCCAGTCAAGGACGAACAGGGTGTCTATCGCGAACTCCGTTCCTGCCACACGGCCTTGGTGGGGGGATACGTCATCGAAGGCCATGTGCCTGCCGAGCAAATCACGCAACTCCTGGCAGAACGGCCCGAAATCAGAGGACTGGCGGTACCAGGCATGCCCATCGGCTCACCGGGAATGGAGCAGGGAGATCCTGCCAATTACCACGACTACGATGTGGTCGCCTTCGACACCGAGAAGAACTTTTCGGTGTACGCACGAATCAAGGCCAACTCGTAGCGGATGCCGCGAATCGAGGGGGCTTTCCGCCTGGATCTAAAGCTCTTGGATCTGGATATTTCGGTACCAGACCCGATCTCCATGGTCCTGAAGGGCGATGTGGCCCCTCAGCCGCCCACCGTAGTCCGCGTGATCGATCCATTTGCTGGCCGCGACCCGCTCGTTCCAGTCGTCGCTGTATAGCTCGTACTCTACCACCAGAATCCCGTTCAGCCAGTGCTGAACGTGGTTGCCGTGAGCGATAATTCTGGTCTCGTTCCATTCGCCGACTTCCCGCGCAGCCGTGCTGTCGGTTTCGTGTACATCGTAGTTGGCCCCCGCCATACGATTCGTGCCGAATTTCGCATCGGGGTGCGCAAGGTTATCCAGGATCTGATATTCCGGTCCTGTCATCCAGGGGGCACCAAATTCTTCTGAAGCGCGGTAGATGATGCCGGAATTGCCCCCTTCCGAAATCTTCCACTCCAGGGTGAATTCAAAATCTCCGAACTGGTCTCGGGTCATGATGTCGCCGCGATCGCGGCTCCCCGGAGTGAATGCAATCGTGCCATCCTCGATACTCCAGGAAGCTGGCAGGTCTTCCCGCCCGAACCCGCGGAAAGCGTGCATGTCGGCTCCGTCGAAGAGCACCGTCCATGCGGGTTCCAGAGCGGCCGGCGTTGCGGGGGGATCAGGCTGGGAACAGGCCGCAATCAGAAGAAGACAGGCTAGCAGCGGGAAAAACTTCATGAGTACTCGGACTGCAATCGTTCGTGAATCTGATCAAGAATCGCTTTGGACTGGCGAATCCCGGTCATTTCGTCAACCTCAGAGCCTTCAAATTCCACGCCCACGTACCCTCGGTAGCCGACGTCCAATACCAGCCTCATCAGGCGCGTAAAGTCCACTTCGAAGCGGTTTCCGGAGGAGTCCAGCAGGTAGTTGACACCGCCCTCCCCCAGATCCAGAATGTGGGTTTTGAAGCTCACGGCCTTCGCGAAGGGCATCAGTTCTTCCGTCCCCATGTATGGGTCGTAGTAGCCATCGCTCCCCATGTCCCAATTGCCGAAATCCGGCAAGGTCCCGCACCTCGGATGGTCGACGACTCGCATAACTTCGGCGAGCCACTTTCCGTTCGACGATATGCCGCCGTGATTTTCAACGATGACGTTGATGTCCTGCGCGGCCCCGACCTCGGTCAGGCGCCGGAGTCCGTCGGCCGCGAGATCACGCTGGGTATTCCAGTCTCCAACGCTTGCGGCGTTCACCCGAATAGAATGGCACCCCAGAAAGGACGCGGCATCGATCCACCGGCGGTGGTTGTCGATGGTCTGAGCGCGTGCCGCATCGTCGGGGTCTCCCAACCGACCCTCACCGTCACACATGATCAGGACACTGCGCACGCCTTCGCCGTCGGCCCTGTTCTTCAGCTCTGACAGGTATTCCGAGTCGGTTCTCCTGTCGTCGAACAGGCCATTGACGTATTCGATGCCGCCGATGTCGAACTCCCGCCGGCTGACCACGGCAAAATCCAGCGGATCCATCTCGCCAGACCGGATGGCTCGGTGGAGGGACCACTGGGCCAAGGAGACGGTGAAGAGGGTGTTTCCAGCGCCGCCGGCCATCGTGCCCTGTGGGGCATCG
>CAYXSE010000213.1:0-6987 GCA_964466675.1 uncultured Rhodothermales bacterium
CCAGGTTCGCTCCGGCCGCCTCCGCGATTTCTGACAGCGCTCCCATATCGGCCATCCAACCGGCGTAGTGTACCGGGACAATAGCCTTGGTCCGCGGGGTTACTGCCGCGGCGACGCTCCGTGGGTCCAATGTTGGATCCGAATCCGAGACGATATCCGCAAATTTAATGGTGGCTCCTGTGTAGGCGAATCCATTCGCGCTTGCCACAAAGGTCAAAGACGGGACGATCACCTCATCACCCGCACCCAACTCCAGCGCCATCGCGCTGAGGTGAAGCGCGGCGGTTCCATTGGAAACCGCCACGGCGTGTTTACACTCCATCGCGGCAGCGAACTCGGCCTCGAACTTCGCAGTCTCCGGACCCATGGAAAGCCAACCCGAATCGATAACGCGACAAATTGCGTCCTTCTCGGCCTGACCCAACGTCACGTCCGAGAGCGAAATCTTGCGCTTCATGTGTCCTGCCTCACGGTACGCTTGGTCTGCGCGGCTCTCTCCTTGGCTGGCCGATCGGACGCCCTCTTTCCGGGATTCAGGATTCCCTCTAGTTGATCTACGGCCGCATTGGCAGCCTCGTAGTCTTCCCTTCTGCCGAGGTCCTGCCAGTAGCCCTCAAACTTGTGCAGCCGGACATACTTGTCGGCCGCAATCAGCTGCAGAATCAGGTCCGGGAAGTCGAGATGCGCGTTCTCAGGTATTGAATCCAATACGTCCCGGCGAAACATGTAAATGCCCATACTCACCAGGAAATCATACGTCGGCTTCTCGATGTAGCCGGTCAGCCGGTCGGTGCCATCATCATGAAGTACGCCCAGGTCGATTTTGACCTCCTTGCGGTACGCAGCGATGGATGCGGCGGCCCCGCTCTCGGCGTGGGTCGCCATGAATTCGCCAAAGTCGAAATCTGTTAAGACATCGCCATTCGTGACCAGCAGGTTTTCTTCGGTCAGCCCTTCGCGGATCTGGGCCAGCGGACCGGCCGTCCCGAGAGGCTCATCCTCGTAGCTGTAGGTGATGTTGACTCCGAATTCAGAACCGTCTCCGAAGTAGGTCTTGATCAGGTTGGCCATGTGCCCCACGGTCAACACGACGTCTGTCACTCCGGCGGCTCGAAATTGTCCGATGATCACTTCCAGGATCGGCACGTCACCGATCGGCATCAGCGGCTTGGGTAGGATGCGCGTGTATGGAGCAAGGCGAGTACCCTTGCCCCCGGCAAGAACTGCGGCAGTCATACTGGTAAGGGGAAAATTCATGCGCCGTAACACACGAGTAATCGGCCAACAGCTCCCCCTCTTAACCCCGCTGGCGAATCGGCGCCTCCGGCTTGTTACCGTCGGCGGTCTGCTGAATGGATCGGTCTGGCGCGGGTCGCGCGCCGCGGTGACCGGCTCGTTTTTTAGGGACCGCACCATAGGCGTTGGCGGCAATTCGCCCCACCCGTTCCTGGGAATAATGCTCTTCCACGTACGCCTTGCCGGCCATCCCCATGGCTTGGAACTCCTCCCTACGGGAGCAGATTTCGCGCAGGCCGCGCGCCACGTCCTCTACTGTTGGAGAAACGAGGACACCACAACCGGAGTCTCGGATTGCTTCGGTCAGCCCACTAACATTGGTGAAGAGAAGCGGCCTCCCCGCCTGCATCGCCTCAAGGGCCGCCATGGGGAAACCCTCGATGCGTGATGGCATGCAGAACACATCGTGCTTCGCCATCAGTGTTGGTGACGGGATCGAAAAATCGGGCGGCAGGAGTGTCGTTATGTCGTCGGCGCCGGTCTGAATTGTCATTCGCCTGAGTTCCTCGAGGTCGCCGGCGTCCCCCCCCTGAATGGTCAAGCGTATATCGAACTCGTCTTTGATCCGCGCCGCGGCCCTTACCAGAAGGTCGAGCCCTTTCTGGTGGAAGTTGATGCGTCCCAGGAAATAGAGCCGGACAGGGCCATCCGAACTCCACGTAAGATCTGTGCAGGGCACCGAAACGGAGTGATCTATGGCATTCGGAACGATCACCACCGGAGTGCGAATTCCCCTCTCCCGGAGTGGGATGGCCTGGTCTCGATCAAGCAGTTGGACAACGGACGCACCTTTGAGAACCCGCTTTTCGATCACATGCCAGTACAGCCATTTCGCGAGCACGTTGTTCTGGAAGACTTCTGCGGTGTACACGCTGTGAGGCATCAAGACATAGGGTCGCCCTTGACGTTTCAGGGCGAGGGCCACTCGGGCGCCCTGTGGACTGAACTGGCCATGAATCACGAAAAGGGCCTTGGAAGGAAGCCGGCTAAGGTGAGCTTTGAGGCCCGCGGGCAGGAATAGCCCGGAGAATTTTTCGGCCCGCCTTCGGAAAGTGTGTACGTCAACCCCGTCCGACGTCATCCATATAGAACGGATCGGACCTTCACAGAGCACTTCGGTGTGCGTCCCGGATAGGTGCAGCCCTGTAGCAAGGCTACGGACCGCGCGGTGGACCCCATTTGCGGTCTGCACGCCATCCTCGGGAAAGTCCCTCATAAAGTGGTACACCCGGAGTCTGTCAGGTGTTGTTACCCTGTTCCTCATTCCACGAAGAAGACGCCAGGCGTTGATGCGGTACCAGACCTCGCCCAGAGACCGGTAGTAGAGACCCCGGAATGAACCAGTGTTCGTCGTGCAAGTCTCGAAAACGCGACGGGTGATCCGAAAAACGGCCTCCCCGTCTTCTCCAGAGTCAAGCGCGTGCTCGGTGAGTTGGCGACAGAAATTGAGCGCTCGGGCGTTGGGGAGAATGCGGTGCCAGCGACTCGGACGACTCAGGTCATAGAGCATGTGGCCCAGGAGACCTCCCAACGAGTGTGCACCCAGAGATGGAGAACGATCGACGGCATCGCCACTGGATACGAAGTCCAGAAGAGTCAGGCGGCCACTTTCCCTGTCATATAGAATGTTGTCAGGCCATAGATCGTAGGTGTGGATCCCCGTAGCCTTGGGCACCGACCTCATGCCGGTCCAAACGCGCTCCGCGACCGACTTCAACTCCCTGTTGCTCCCCTTGCCCGACTCAACGAATCGAGCCAGAGACTCCCCTGGACAGGACTCCATCTGAATCATCGGAATCGCGGGCTCGAAGGCTATGGGCTTGGGTGTTGACGCCACATTGAAGTCGGGACGTTCGGCCGCCTGTTTCAGAGCATGATAGTATCGCTCTGCTGCTTCTGGGGCAACGTCGGTACCATAAACCTTGGTAACGGCGCTCGTGTTGTGATCCAGATAGACGCGGCCCTCAGCCCCTAGTCCGACCGGCTTCCAGCCCATGGAATAACTGCCTTTCGGATCGTCGAGATTCTGGAACATCTTCCGATTGTAAGCCCAGGTGGCGCCCGATACGACCACGGCCGAAATGGGCACTCCTAAGAGTCCCAGGAAGTACACAGCAGGAATCCCTACGCCCATGCGGAGCCCGAGAAACAAATAGCTGTCCACCAGTGACGTGTCCGGGCGATCTGCAGCGATGAGACCATTCTGATAGATATTCCGCCCGAACAGAAGCCACCTTGCAAGGGCCAGCCCGGAGATGACCCAAAACATTCCGGTGCCGTCGAAGCGGCCTCCGTAGGCAAGATGGAGGATGGGGTCGGCTAACAAGACGAAACCGATGACACCCAGGAACATGGGCAACATTAGCCTGCTCACGAGTTTTTGGTGCCAGACCCTGAGTCCCACCACCCCTCCTCCTGAATATTCCTGACTGGCACGTGATGGCAACCACAAGCCGAGCGCGGTCTCAATCGGATTGAAGACATTCACGAGGTGAGCCGCTGCCCGGTACGCGCCTAGGGCCGCCGGGCCCATCAGAAGCAAGATGATCCAGGTGTGGCCGGTACTTCCCAGTTGTTGCCAGAACTGAGCGGCCGCAAGCCACTTTCCGAAGTCCCACACCTCTCGAGCGATGGCGCGAACCCACTGGGCCCCGCGAAGCGCGGCGACACTCAGGAGATCTCTTATCTGGACGAAGCCAACCACGGCTGCAACCGCGGAAGCCCCCCCATACACGGCCAAACCCATCCAGGCCTCGGGAGTCTCTGGCCGAAAGATGAGCCAAAGCACGCCCGCGAGTTGTAGACCGTAACAGATGGTGTCGTTCAGGAGGGCCGATGAGGCCCGACCACGAGTGTAAAACACCTTCCGGATCAAGTCCTGGGTGAGCCAAGGCGCGACCGAGAAACCGACGACGATGGCCAGCATCCCGTATGACCCGAAGCCGAAATGGATCAAGGCGCCGCCGACGGCCGAGAGTAGCGCGACTACGCCCGCGGCAAGCACCAGGTGGCCGAACATCACCACTGTTGTGAATCGCTTCAGCGCGGCGCCGTCCAAGCGGGCCGCCTTCACCTGATATGCGTTCCCGATCAAGGCCTGCTGGAAGGCGGTGATCATCATGATCATGGTGTATCCAACAGCGTACTCGCCCAGGGCAACTTCCGGCATTGCCTGCGCCAGAAGGAAGAAAGAGGAAAAATTGACCAGGCTGACCAATGCCTGGTCAGCCAGTGTCAGCCCGCCCGCTCGGAGCTTGCTGGGTATAAGTGCTGATAGTCGGCTAATAAACAAGTTTCGATTCCCGGAGGCGAATCTCGCCGCTCCGAAAGGTTGGGGGTGTTCCATAAAGGCGAAGCATCCGTGCCCGATGCACAAACCGTACCGCTAGAAGGCTGACCAATTTGGAGCGCTTCAGAGTCCACGTCACAAGCCGATACTGTCTCTGTGGATCACAGCTCGACAATCTTTCCGCAGACCTACTCGGAATGGGATAGGACCGCTCTGGGTGATTGGCCCCGCCGATTCGCTCGGTCTGCGGCACTGTCGGCGCTGTACCTGCGCGCGCGCGCCACCGGTGCTCTGAATGAAGGGCTGGCCACCCCGCGCGTACAGTTTTTCTGTCTGCACCACATGTTCCGGGACGAAGAGAGACCCTTCCGACGGGTGCTCTCACGCTTGTCGAAACACTTCGAGTTTGTGTCGTGGTCTGAGGGCGTCCGGATGGTTCTTGAGGGCCATCGTCCATCCAGGCCAATCGCCTGTTTCAGCTCCGACGACGGCCTTGTTTCCAATCTCGCGATGGCCCGAATCTTGGAAGAGTTCGGGACCACGGCATGCTTTTTCCTCAATCCGGTGACTTTGGGCAGCGACGATGCCTTTGCGGCCCGTTTCTGCCGGACACGCCTCCAGGCACCTCCGTCCCATTTCCTTTCGCATGCAGACGTGGAGGGGCTGTTGCGACGCGGCCACGAGATCGGAAACCACACCATGACCCATGTCGTGTGCTCGGAGACGCCGCTACCCCGGTTAGTCGACGAAATTTCGATCGCAAAAGAATTCCTGGAGTCCAGGTTCGGCGAAATACTCCACTTCGCCTGGCCGTACGGTCAGTACCATCAGTTCTCGGAGGCCGCTCGCGTTCTGGTTTTCGAGTCTGGACATGTCTCGGCATCTTCCGTAGTTCGCGGTGCCCACCTGGTCACGAATGGCCCGAAGTTCGAGGGAGATCTCTGCCTACGCCGGGATCAGTTGTGGGCGACTGACCCAGTCGAGCATATCCTCTATTTCACGGCCCGAAACGCGCTCGCAGCGAGTGCCAGCGCGAACGCATTTCCGAAGCTTGTCGATGGATGGGAACGGCTGGGTACCCCCGGGCCGGAATCCTGTGATACGAATGGCCAGCGGGTGCCAAGCGGCCTTGAACCTTGGGATGCGATCCCGTTTCCGGCCTCCAAGACTTCCGAACGGCGCCCGGATCAGTACGCACCTTCCCCGTCCAGAGCGGCACGCACGGTGCGCAAGAGGATCGCAAGGTCCAACCAAATTGACCAATTGCGCACGTAGTAGGAATCGAGCCATTCGATCCCTTCATCGCCGGTATCGCTCCTTCCCGACACCTGCCACAGGCCTGTAACACCGGGTCGAACACGTCGCCTCAAGTGTCGTGAGTCTGGGGAAAGCCTGCTCTCGTGGTATTCTGGCAGCGGCCGGGGTCCGATGAGCGACATCTGCCCTTTGAGCACGTTGACTAGCTGAGGCAGTTCATCGATGGAAAGTCGTCTCAGAATCCTGCCCACTCGTGTGATCCTGGGGTCGTTCTGCAACTTGCTTGTGGCCTCCCACTCGATCCGAAGCGAGGGATCTTGCGCCAGCGCCTGTTCGAGCACGGTCTCGGCGTCGGGAACCATGGTTCTAAGCTTGAGGACTCGGATCTCGCGGCCCTCGCGGCCCATCCGGACCTGTGAATAGAATGGACTCTGTCGATCTTCCAGCCAGACCATCAAGGCCGCGAAGCAGACTACGATTCCCCACAATGGTGCTGTAGTGGTGGTCACCACCATTTCCACAGCCTGTTTCATGCCGCGGGCCAGCGGTGATGACAGGTTCACCCGAAGCTGAAGCCCAAGAAGCCCACCGAAGTCGACGGGCTGCATGATGGTGGTCGACTGATCTACCAGATCTGGTACGATCACCACCTTTCGGTAGTACCTCAGGAGGGCATCGAGCCTTGCGTGAGACTCTGGCCCGACCATGGCGGCTACCACCGCGACGGGTGCGTCGGGGTGCACGAGCCCCGTGTCTCCCAATACCGGGACGCCGCACAAATCGCGACCCCACATCCTTGGATCGTCTTCGAAGATTCCGATCGGACGAAAACCGATACTCGACTGTGCCTGAACGACCTGAACGATTCGGCGAGCAGACTCCGTCGTGCCGTAGAAGACAGTTTTGATGCCCCACAGGCCGGCCATAGACAACGATTTCTTCAAGCCCCACCGAAACAGGGTGAGGAAGAATGCTCCGAACCCGGCGGAAACCGCGATGGTGAATTGAAGCCAGGGCGAGGAGGATCCGGCGAGCGCTGACGCCAAGATCCCGCCGACTCCCGCAACGCCGACGGCACGGGCGGGTCTTCTCAACCCGTCCACGGGACCAACTCCACTACCCGCGTAACTTCGTCCCCGGGCCTG
>CAYXSE010000214.1:0-6977 GCA_964466675.1 uncultured Rhodothermales bacterium
GGCTGGCCCTGGCCGACGTGGAAGACGCCCAAGACTACGTCCGCGCTACCGGCTTGAGATTGCTCTCGGCGGCGCGGCTTGATGTTTTCCAAGTCCAGGACAGCGAGGGTCGAATACTGACCTCCGGTCACTTCCGGATGGAATTCGGACGAGTTGATAGACGGTTTCTGGGGTTCGGCGAGTCAGATTCGCTCCTAGTTTCGGAGATTGGCACTCCGGAGGGATCGTTCCCCGCACTGATCCATGTCCGTCCGTTCACCATTTTCGGGGACTCCTACCGATTGGTTCTGGGAACTCGGATGGACGACGCATTCCTGAACCGCATGGCCCCGGATTCTCTCATGGCAGTTGGGCTGATTCACGACGGCAGGCTGGTGGCCGGCAAGTCTCTTCGAGGCCTGGCGAGAGACCTCCCATTTCAATACCTGGAGCGAGGAACGGGCGTGCCCGGTCCGGCCAGCATCCGCGTGGCCCACGGCCTTAGCGATATCGAGGCGGTCATCGATTCGCTCGACCAGTGGCTCCTGATCGCGTTTGGGGTCGTTGCTCTGGCGTCGATTGCCATGGCTTGGTTTGTTGCTCGTCGATTTACGCAGCCCATTGCCGACCTTGCGGAGGCGACAGCGTTGGTCCAGCTCGACCGGGCGAGTAGCAGACTTTTTGCCCGACGCCGGGACGAGATAGGGCAACTCAGCCGAAAGATGGACTCCATGGTTCGGAGGCTTAGGATCAGCGCCGGGGATCTACGCGACGCCGAGCGCCGCGCCACCCTTGGGGACTTTGCAAGGCAGGCGAATCACGACATAAAGAATGGGCTGACGCCGATACGAAATGTATTCCGGCATCTGTCCGAGGTGTCCGAGCAACCCGAGGAACTCAGGCATGTCTTCAAGGAGCGTGAGGAGACCATCACATCCGGCATCGAGTACCTGGGCCGCCTCTCAACCGCCTACGCGAGGCTCTCTCTCGGTGGCGCGCCGCAGACGCTCGACGCTTCCGGAATCCTTCGTGAGGTTGGCGCCGGTTTCTCGGCGACGGATTCTCGGGTATCCGTTGGTCGCACTCACCCGTCGCTGGTAGTGGTAGATCCGTTGGCGCTCCGAAGGGTCCTTGAAAACCTGGTGTCGAATGCTCTGGACAGCCTGCCCGATGATTCGGGAAGCGTGGTATTGTCGACTCGCCTCGAACCCGACGCGGTCGAACTGATCGTGGTCGATTCTGGCGTGGGAATTTCCGATGCCGTTAGAGAGCGCCTTTTCGAGGACTTTTTCACGACAAAGGACAAGGGCTTCGGATTGGGACTCTCAATCGTTCGCCGCCTGGTCATGGACATGAACGGCTCCGTGCGGGTAGAAAGTGAAGCCGGCAGCGGCGCCACGTTTATCATTCGACTCCCTCTCCTGGAATCTGCGTGAGATGCCACTGATTCTCATCATAGACGACGTCCCCGCACTCGCAGAGCAGTATGCCTACGATCTGCGGAGGATGGGCGGATTCGCGGTCCGGTTGGCCGATGGCGGGGAAGCGGGACTCGAGGTCCTATCGAGGGAACCTGTCGATTGCGTCATTCTGGACCTTGAAATGCCCGGAATGGACGGCTTCGAAGTGCTCCGCCGCCTCACCGCCGACGAGATCTCCGTGCCGGTCATCGTGTATACCGGAACCGGTAGCTACGACCGATGCGTCCAGGCCGTAAAGCTTGGGGCCTTCAGTTTCGTGGACAAGGCCGACGCCATGCCGTCTGTCGTCCGCGAGATTCAGAACGCCCTCGAGTTCAGCCGGCTGGCTTCGGAGGTAGACTCACTCCGGTCGACCCTGAGCCGGGCCAGTACGCTGATCGGCGACAGCACGCCAATGCGAAAGCTCAAGGAGCACATGGCGCGCGTGGCCCCAGTACCCAGCGCGGTTCTGATCGTTGGCGAGAGTGGTTCGGGCAAGGAGTTGGTGGCTCGGGAGATTCATCGACTGTCTGGTCCAGGCAGCCGCAGGCCGTTCGTGGCCGTGAATGCGGGAGCGCTGCCCGAAAACCTGGTCGAAAGCGAACTCTTCGGTCACGAGCGCGGAGCTTTCTCAGGCGCCAGTAGGATGCATAAGGGCGCGTTCGAACGCGCCAGCGGCGGCACGCTGTTCCTTGACGAGATCGGCGAGCTTCCGGCCTCCGCTCAAGCGAAGCTCCTTAGAGTCCTGGAGAGCCGAGAGATCGTTCGAGTGGGGGGCGAACGGACGGTCAAAGTGAGCGCCCGCATTGTCGCCGCGACACATCGTGATCTGATGGCGGATATAGAGACCGGGCGGTTCCGAAATGACCTGCTTTTCAGGCTGAATACACACGTCTTGCAGGTACCTCCTCTTCGAGATCGCACCTCAGATATTCCCGATATAGCCCGCGTCCTGCTGAAAGGCATCTGTCGGGACTTCGGAATCCGACCGAAACGATTCAGTCCTGACGTGATGGACGTCCTCGTGAGCCACTCATGGTCTCGGAACAACGTCCGTGAGCTCAGAAACTCCATCGAGAGAATGGTGATTCGCGCCGACTCGTCAGTGATCACCCCGGACCATTTCTCGGAAGAAGCGTGGGGGACGAGTTCGGCGCCTCAGGGCAGCACTTTCTCAGAACGCAAAGCCGAGGCTGAAAGAGTCATCGTTCTGCAGGCCCTGGAGCATGGTGCCTGGCACATATCGAAGACCGCAGAGTCCCTCGGCCTGGCCGACCATGCCAGCCTCCTGAAGATTATGCGGCGCCTCGGCATCTCGAAACCCCAGCAGGGTAGTTGAACAACTAGGGCCGACCGGCGAGGGCGACACCCGCCAAGTCGCGGCGGGCCTCTGCATGTGCTCGTGTCCGTCCGGACACACTGCCCGGCTAGAACCCGTGTCCACTCGGACACATGACCGGCATTCGGTGATACGCTGGCTGGCCTTGTGACCGATATTTTTCGTTGTGGCTCAACGAGTTAGCGTGTACGCGGGTGTCATCGAACGAGTTTGGCCCCAGGCTTGAATGGCTCCTGTGCATCGGGCCGCAACGGCGACCCAACCCAAACAACCCGAAAGAGGCACAGACCATGACTTCCCGAAGCCTACCCATCTCTGAACTTGTCACGCTAGTCTACCTGGCTAGCCTCATTCTCGTTTTCTCTCTGGTGGGATGCACCGCCAAGACCGAACAAGTACCCAAGCCGACCGCGATCACGGCCAGCGCTCCCCGTGTGGCTCCTTCTGTGACTCCTTCTGTGGTCACTCCCATTGCTCCGGCCCCGGCCGTGGTTCCGGTGGTTGTCCAGGAGGTCACCTACGACGAAGCCGAAACCGCGTACCTGGAGCGTGACTTCGTACGAGCCACCGAGCTTTTCACCCGATACACAGACCGGAAGCCCTCGAACCCTTGGGGACACTATATGCTCGGGTTGTCCGCCTGGAAATCAGGTGAGCTGGATGTGGCAGAAGTCGCGTTTCAGGAGTCGATCCACCTGGACTCAAGCCACGTCAAGAGCTGGCAGAATCTGAGCCGGGTCCTGCTCGACGACGGCCGGCCTGCCGAGGCGCACTTTGCTTTGAAAGAAGCCGAAGTGCTGGATCCGGGACAGGGCATCACGTTCCGCTTGCACGGACGGGCGTTTTACCAGGAGGGAGAACTGGAACTGGCGGCGGACATGTACCGTGATGCGATTCGTGTCGACGACACGGATGCGTGGTCCATGAACAATCTGGGTCTGCTCCTGCTGGACGAACGCCTGTTTGATCAGGCAAGCATGACGCTGGCGCGCGCCGTCCAACTTCGTCCGAACATCGCCTCATTCCAGAATAATCTGGGGATGGCCTTGGAGAACGTGGGGCAGATCCGGGCCGCCGAACGTGCCTATGCCGAGGCCGTCCAGCTCGATTCCAGCCATCTCAAGGCGAACGCGAACCTGACCAGGATCATGGCCGTGGAGCAGGCCCTGGAGTTGGCGGAAGCCGACCTGGAAGAACTGGCCAGTCGATTCTGCGAGGAAATTGACACCTGGCGGGACGAAGACATCGCCCGAGAGATGCCGGTGGAGACGGAGCCAGAAGTCTCGGACGATAGCGGAGGCGAAATCGAAGAGCTGTTCACGACCACGGCCAAGAACGACTCCGACAACCAGTAACTCCGGACGTCCGGACTGCTCGTCCGCTGCGACCGGTACTTGGGGGGACTTTTCGTAGCGACGGCGAAGGCCTCATTCGCGCACAGCGGGTGGGGCCTTTGTGGTTAGGCCGCTTTCGACTCGGCCTTTTCGGCAGATTCGGAGACCACCGACCGCCGGGCTCCGGAGACCGCCATCGCCAAAAGGCGCAACTCCGCTGCATCTCGGGGAACGCGCACCGCGTCGACCCTCCAAGGGTGCATGTGATCTTCGTGCCAAACCAACAGGTGGACAGACGCATCAGGGTCTCCGGCGGACCCTCCCGGAGTCCGCAGACATACGGTGCGGCCGTGAAAAACGACCGTGGAAGAGGCCAATCCTGCCCCTCCAGCGTAGTTTTCCAGCAGGTAGGCCACATGCCGACCCGCCAACGGGTGGGAAAGGACGATGGCAATGAGATCTTCTGGCTCAAGAGCGGAGAGCGAGGCACGCTTCATCTTACCTGGGTCTGTCATGATTGAGGTGACATGTTCGGGATCGGCAGCGCCCCTCCATGACTTAAGCACCGGCGATCCGACCGCGATCTCGGCTAGCGGAGCTACCGGAGTAGAGTCATGTGTCGGACGATGGCGTGGCTCTCGGTACTCAAGCGGTAGAGGTAGACACCGCTGGCGAGCCTCGATGCGTCAAACCTCACACTATGTCGGCCGGCCGTCACAAAACCATCCACGAGGATGCCTGCGGATCGGCCCAGCGTGTCGAACACTTCCAGTCGTACGGGACCGTCTTGGGTCACGCCGAAAGATATCTGCGTGGTGGGGTTAAACGGATTGGGAAAATTCTGCTTGAGCTCGTATTCGTCGGGTATCACGGCCAATGGGTCGCCTTCTCCGCCACCGAATCGCATGTCGCTCACGTTCAGATCGAACGGCGTCGAGCGCCCCTGTTGACCGATCATGTAGAAGGAAATCAGTAGGAGATCGTCGGCCACCAGCCTGCCCGTGCCGTCCGCCCGACGAATGTCGTCGAACCACAGCCGATGCCGAACCGGCTCTGGCCGGAGCTTGATGACCGCCCCGAAATGGTCGGAGGTCCGGACAGACTCTTTCTCGAACAGCACCCGCATTTGACCGCTTCCGGACGTGGTGAATTCCACATAGTTGTAGGCCGAGAGATCCAGGGGCTGGCCGTTGGCGCGCAAGTACCGGAACAGGACCGCCCACGTCCGGACTTCGCCCTGCATGGAGACACCCCGTTCCACGGTGTGAGTACCGTCCTTGCGAGCAAACTCATCGATTGCTACGTCGAATCCGGTCACATCAGACCCTTCCGAATCATAGGTATAGCTCCAAGCCCCGTCGGCGAGGTAGACCAGGTCCTGATCCCCGGAATCGGTCTCGATGAAGAACGATGCATCGAAGAGAGGACCCGTCTGAACTTCCAGGGTGGAAATCCCGTGCTCATCCGGCGGAGGCAGCGAAAGAGTCTGCTCGAACTGAGTGCGCTGGCCCAACTCGGTGCGTTGAATGGTTCCGCCGGTGATTCGAACCTGACTGGCTTGGCTCCTATTGTGAAAGGACAAGGTCAGGGTTCCGTTCGCATAGGTTCCGGTCCGGACATAAAGGGTGGGCAGACGAGGCGGATTGGCCTCATCGTTCAAGAAGGACACAGGACCCTGTGCGGCCAACTGGGCCAGTGAGGATTCCAGCATCTGGAGCGTGTATTCTCTCGAGACCGACCAGACCTGGACATTCAAGACTTCCTCAGCACCGGCTGGGATTCGGTACTCATCCAGTCGGAATCGGCTATCGACGACGAAGCTTCCGCCTAGGCGATAGGCCACGTACGAGATGGCGTAGTCGATGGCCCCGTCTTCATGAATCAGGCGGGAGACCAGGAATGGCTGTCCTGCAGCGACGACTTCCCGTACCGAGACCAGCTCGGCGCCTCGAAGTCGGTCGCAAACGACCTTGGTATGCTCGTAGAGTTCGCCCGAAACCGTTAGTGTGGCGAAGACGGCTCCGACTCTTCGCTGGTCTCGGACGCGTAGGAAATCTGCGGCGACTACCTCGGCCGCGTTGGTGACCGGAAGCAGGTCTTCCGGTGAGGTCTCATAGGGCAGGCTCCCGGCAGGACCGGTCGCGGGAATAATGGAGCGAAGCACCGCCGAGGCGGCTGTACCAGCTGATTTCCCGGAGGTGTCGAATTGAAAGCGGGGGAGGGCCCGGACGCCGGTGGCCGCCTCGGTCATTCTCCTGTCGAACAGGAGTCGGGCCAGCTTCCCGGCCAGCGAGCCGTTTGACTCGAGTCCGCCTCCACCACCGCCCGATCCTCCAACTGGAGTGACGGTGGCATCGTCCTGGTCGTCTTCTGAAGGCTGATTGTTAGCCGGGGTGGAATCCACATCGTCCTGATCGGCAGCGGTAACCTCGGCCCAGTTGGTGGCCGCATCTTCCGTATCGACGCTGGCCGTTATCGTCAGAGTCGCGGATCCCGCGACCATGATGGTCCCGACCGTCCAGAGGCCAGTTCCAGAATCGAAGGTGCCTTGCGAGGTCGATGCAGACACGAAAGACAGCGTCCCGGGAAGCGTGTCCCTGACCTGCACGCCCGTTGCGGTCACGGGCCCCGCGTTGGCCAAAGAGATGGTGAACACAACATTGTCGCCCACGTCGGGAGACGGCTCGTCCACGGCCTTGGTGAGTGAGAGGTCGATCGGGCGCGTGTATCCGAACCGGTTGTTCGCATCCGTATTCCCGAAACCGGAGAACGAGGCCACCTCGACATTGTCCGTCGTCATGGTCGCATCGCCAGGAAGATCACTGGTCACAATCTGCAGGACGAAGTCACCCTGTGAGGCCACCT
>CAYXSE010000215.1:0-6974 GCA_964466675.1 uncultured Rhodothermales bacterium
TGGATCGAATAGATGAACGTCTGAACCCCATCGTGTCCACCAAACAGGTGGTCACTCCCTACCTCACGGTGGAGCCCGGCCAGGTGGCTGGAATCCATCACGCGGCCGAAGGGTTTGTCGGTGAGAGGGCAGTCGTGGTCCTCGATCTCAAGATGTTTGTCGGCGCGGAAGATCCTGTCGACGCGGTTACTGTGGTCGGAGACCCACCCATGGAAATGGTCATCCGCGGGGGAATTTTCGGCGATACCGCTACGGTTGCGGCACTCGTAAATGCAGCTCCGCTCGTAAATGCAGCAAGACCGGGTCTGGTGACTGTGGCTGACATTCCCCTTCCACGAGCCTACGCAGCGACCGATTGATCCCATGGAAGTGGTATTCCACAGCCAGAACCACCCACAAGAGGCCCTGAGAACGGCACTCTTCGGGACGGCCGTGGTTCGCCCGCTGGGTATCACGATGATTCCGATCATGATTGGGGCCTTGGTAGCCATGCTTGGCAGCCGTTCTCCGTTGGACTGGCTTTATTTCGGATTTCCGATTGCAGTCGCCGTGTCCTCGGCGTGGACGGTATTGCAGCTGCGGCGACAAACGGTGGAGGTCCGGATCAGAGATGAGTCCGTCCGAGCCCTGAGTGCGTGGGACGCCGCGGTACCGGTCGCAGCGGTACGTGGTCTCTCGCTCGTAGACCTCAGGTATGAGAGCGGAAGGCTCTCTCTCACCTTGGGACATGACACACGGGTGCTCTTCCTCAACGAATGGCCCGATCCAACCGCGCTCCGGGAAGCTCTCCAGGGCGCGAAATCTGCCTTTTCGAACCGTGTTCAGGACTTGTTGGAGTCATGATCGAGATAGATCGTTCCTCCTCAACTCCCGTGTCTGAACAGCTGTTCGACCAGTTTCGGTTCAGGATTGTCACCGGACAACACCCGATCGGACAGGTCCTCCCCTCTACCCGATCATTGGCCGAGCGACTCGGCATCTCCTTCCACACCGTCCGCCGCGCCTACGGACTGCTGGCGGGCGCTGGCCTGGTCGAATCGAGACCTGGGGTCGGATTTGCCGTTGTGGAGAACGAACCCGCCGAAAAAGGCGAGAGGCTCGAGCGCGGCGCAGGCATCATGGCAAACGCCGTGGACCGCCTGGTCTCCTTCGGACTGGAGGAAGAGGAAATGGAATATCTCTTTCAGGAGCAGCTGTCACGCCTGTCCTCCGTCGCTGAGGCCGCCAAGGTAATATTCGTCGCCTCATTCGCCGAATTTGCGGAGCATGGCGCCAGGAAAATTGCCGAGCACCTGGGAATAGCCGTGGATCCCGTGCCCTTGCCCCTGCTGGATAACCACTTGGATGCTGACTACGCCATCGCTCCCTTCCCCATCTCGAGGGCGGTCCGGGCGAAGTTGCCCAACACGGAAGTGATCGGAGCACAAACCGAACTACCGGCTCCGGCCGTGGCCCTCGCATCGCGCTTGTTCGAATCAGAGACGCTTCTGCTGGTCGTTCGTTACTCTGACGCGATCCCCGCGCTTACCAGAAGGCTCAGGAACGATGCTGGATTCGGCGGCCAGATCATCGCGGCCGTGATGGAGGAAGGCGACCCGAGGCTGGGGGCGCTGGTCAGGCAGGCGGATGTGGTCTTATTCACACCGGACACCAGCCGGCGAATGCGCCCACACCTAAAATCAGCCCCCACTTATACCCAGATCCTTCTCCAGCTTTCCGCGCTGGAACTAGACCGTCTTAGCAAGGCCCTCCCCAGCTGATGTAGCAGGGCTGGGTTTGTCGGAATCGAGCTGGGCATCATCGCTCCCGCCCTCTTCTTCTCCTGGGTACTTTACCCTGACGTGAAACACGCCCATCAGGTAGTTGAGAAACGTCTCCTTGATCAGGGTGAGGTCACGGAAAGTGATGTCTGATTCGTCCAATTGGTGATCCGAGGCTCTAGTATCCACTAGGCCGTCCACCAGGGCCTTCAAGCGCTTGTGGGTGGGCTTCTCGAGGGCACGACTGGCCGCTTCCACGGAGTCTGCCAACATCAGCACAGCACTCTCCTTGGAGTCGGGCCGCGGGCCTGGATATCGAAAATCGGACTCCAGAATCTCTGATTTTTCTTCTTCTGCGGCCGTAATCGCCTTCTGGTAGAAGTATTCGATCCGAGTCGTCCCATGATGCATGGGTATGAATTTTGTCACCGCCTCCGGGAGTCGATATTCGGCGCCGAGGGCCAGGCCTTCCTTGACGTGGCTCCCGATGATCAGGGCGCTCATTCGTGGCTTCAGCTGATCGTGCGGATTGCCCTCCGACCGCTGATTTTCCACGAAATACTCGGGCTTGTCCATCTTCCCGATATCGTGGTACAAGGCCCCGACGCGGGTTAAGAGAGGGTTAGCACCGATACAGGCCGCGCCCGCTTCCGCCAAATTGGCTACTTGCAACGTGTGATTGAAAGTGCCCGGAGCCTTGAGAGACAGCTCCTTCAAGAGTGGCCGGTTCGTGTCCGACAACTCCAAGAGCGTGACATCGGTGGTCAGCCCAAATACCCTCTCGAATACCCACAACAGTCCGTAGGAAAGCAACACTCCCACCCCGTTGACGGCTACAAAAAGAAGCTGATCCAGAAATCGACCCAACGTCGTGCTCTCCATGAGGAATGCCGACAAGAGAATCGTGGCATAGCCCAGAAAAACGATACCAGCCGAGATGAAAAACTGCGCCCGGTTTCGAATATCCCGGACGCTGAACACGCCCAGCGTCCCGGCAAAAAGTGTACTCAGGCCATAGACCAAGTCCATATTCATGAGGACACTCCCCACAATGGAAAGTGTGAGAAGGCCAAAAATAGCCACCCTGGAGTCAAAAATAACGGTCAGCAGCACAGCCACGATGGCCACAGGCACCATGTACATGTCGAGACCCGGGACCCGCAGGGCCGCGGCGTACATCAACAAAACCAATGTGAACAGGATGGCGATCAACATCACCATCCGGTTGTCTTCAAATATTGGCCGTCGGAGGATGTACAGGTAGAGGAAGAACCAAACGTATAACGAAAGGATGAGCATGATCTGGCCCGTCATCAGTTGCCATTCCAGTCGGCTCCCCCTCCTCTCCTGAATGGCGCGCTCCAGGGAAATCAGTTTCTGCTGGATCTCCTGCGTGATCAAATCCCCGCGTCGGACAATAACCTCGTTCGCCTGCACCACCCCCGCGTTAGGGCTCATGTCCAGTTCTCTGGCCCTCCAGGCCTCCTGGGTCCGCTGCGCATCGTATCGCAGCGACGGCACGACCAGATGGCCGAAGAAGCCCATCGCAATGGCCACCGTATCCGGGAGACCCGGGTAATTCATGATGAGACTCTTGCGGGCGGCGCGATTGGCCTCCGTAATATCGAACACACTATCCGCCGAACGGTGCTCCACGAGGCGCGTTTCCCGGTTCCTTACCGCCAACCGAGGAGCGAGCACGGTGTCTTTGGGAACATCTAGTACCCCCGCAAGCGTCAATTGCTGTGCCAATGGCCGTACCTCCAGCATGAGCCGAATGTCCAGTCTGGGGTCGGTATGGATCGTTCTTGAGGTTAGCGACTGGCCCGGCATTCGCTCGTTGTACGAATCCGACAGGATCCGCCATTGGTTCGAAGACAGGGGCAGGCCGGTGAGTTGTCTGAGGAACTCGTATTCCACAGAATCTGCCTGCGCCTCTTCAAGGCGCCCTCGCTCGAGATTCGCGCGATACCCTGCCTGAACTTCCAGAGCTCGTCCGATTCGGGCTACAAGGGAGTCTTGGCGCGCAGGTCGCGGGATCGCTTCTGGGTTTTCGAAAAATATGGGCGGCGTGGTGAGCCGAATCTGTGCTCTCTCGGCTTCCCGGATGGCCTCGGTCTTTTGTATCGCAATCGTGTAGGGCGCGGAAATGTCATCCTGCCTCAAGACATCCCCTTGCCGAATGGTGTCCTCGAACACGCTCTGCCGAACGAAGACGGCCACTGTCAGCGCTACCAGGACCAGCAGTATGGCGACCTTCCAGAGCAGCGAGATTCGCCGCTCCCGGTTGGTGTCCGGCCGGGCCCCGTCCAGCCGTTTGGCTACTCCGCGTGAACGACGCGTCTTCCTTCCATCACGCTTGAATATTGCCATGCGCTCACCTATGCCGAAGGGCCATCAAGGATCCAAATAGCAAAGTGAGACCGGCCCCGATGGTCGTATACCACGGCCATGCGATGGATCGGAGATCGCGGGCCGCGATGGCCGCGGCATCCGGATTCAGGATGAACTCCCACCCGTCCGTCCCATGCCAAACGCCAAATATGACGAAGATCATGCAGACGACAGACCCGACCAACGCAACTCCGGCGTCCAGGGATCGCGAACTTGAGTGGAGGAATCCGAGCACAAAAACGCCCAGAAGACCGCCATAAGTGAAAGACGCAATCGCCAATCCGAGTTCAACTACCGGGTTTTGTTGATCCTGAAACAGATTCGCGAAGAGTACAAACACGAGACCCCAGCCCATGGTGGCCCAGCGTGATACTCGCAGCTCTTGGGCCGGAGAGAGGGTGGCCTCCGGGCGCCCAAGGAGCTTCTGGAACGTGGCCGACAAATCGAAGACCGTCGAAGATGCCAGCGCGTTTAGCGAAGACGAAAGCGTGCTCATGGCAGCCGCCACGATGCCTGCGAGCAGGAGACCCGATACTCCTGGAGGCATCCCCTCGATAATAAACTTGGGAAAGACTTCGTCTCCCCTGGACAACCCCAGCTCGGATATGGTAGCACCTCCGTAGTACGCCCAAAGCAACAATCCGACAACCAGGAACAGCGCGAATTGAAGCATGACCATCACCGCAGAGCCAAGAAGAGCCTTCCGGCTGTCGGCAAGGTTCCGGCAGGCAAGGAGTCTTTGGACAATCATGTGATCCGTCCCATGGGACGCCATCGAAAATATGGCTCCGCCGATCACGGCGGTGGGCAGCACGTACGGACTCGTGAGCCAGGAGCCGAATCCCGTCCCCAGATCGAAGACGACCGTCTTACCCTCGCTTGCTGCCAGGCTGAACCACCCGGGAGGTGCCGCGATGGCCAACAAGATGATGGCACCCACCGCCCCGAGCAGGTACAACGTCATCTGGACCACATCCATCCAAACCACCGCCCTGAGGCCGCCAACCAACGTGTACGCCGTCGTTGTTACCGCGATCACGATGATGATCACCGTATAGCCGACATCAAGCCCGGCTGAGAGGAAGATCACCCGGATCGGAATGGCCGTCGCAAAAAGCCTCACTCCATCTGCAAGGAGCCTTGTGATGAGAAACGTGACGGCAGCGAGCGAGCGAACCCCATGGCCATACCGCCGACCGAGGAATTCGTAGGCCGTAGTCATGGACCCGGACAGGTATCGTGGCAAAAACCATGCTGCCACCAAAACGCGACCCACCAGGTATCCGAACGTCAACTGGAAGAAGGTCATGGCCCCGCCGTAAGCGACCGCGGGAATCCCGATAACCGTCAACGTACTTGTCTCCGTGGCAACCACGGAAAAGCAGACCGCCCACCACGGAAGATCTCTGCCTCCCAGGAAGTAGTCGGAAGCACTGGTTTGTTTTCCTCCGAGCTTGATTCCTAGGGCGGCGACACCAACGATGTAGCCGCCCAGTACCGCGTAGTCGAGCCAGGTTAACATTTGGAGTCCTTCATGGGCGGGTCTTGGCCGGGACTTGGCCGTTCAAGAGTGCAATCAGCTCATCCCCATCTATGATCTGAATATTCAGCTCTACTGCCTTCGCGGCCTTGGATCCGGGGCTCTCGCCCACGACCACGAAGTCCGTGCGCTTACTGACGGACCCCACCACGCGCCCCCCGGCAGATTTGATGGCCGACTTCGCATCGGATCGGGACATACCGGCAAGAGTCCCGGTAACGACAAATGACTTGCCGGCTACCCCCGCGGAGACGGCTCCGACTTCACCCGGGACGGCCTCTGCTCTGTAAGTGTTGACACCGAGCAACGACAGCTCTTTCTGAAGTGCCTGGTTGTTCTCTCTTGCAAACCAGTCCACCAGGCTTTGGGCGATAATAGTGCCCACCCCGTCCACGAGAAGCAAGTCCTCCATTTTGGTCTCGGCCAACGCGTCCAATGACGTCACCGACTGGGCAAGAAGCTCGGCCACGGTCCTTCCCACGTGCCGAATCCCGAGGCCAAATAACAATCGGGCGAGGCTCCTGGACTTGGCTGCCTCTATCCCGGCGAGAAGATTGTCTGCCTTCTTGTCCGCGAACCCGTCCAGTGAGAGGAGTTTTTTGGCATCGAGTCGGAAGATGTCCGCCAGGGTCGAGACCAGCCCGGCCTCCACAAGGGCCCCAGATAGTTTCGACCCGAATCCCTCAATATCCATCGCATCGCGAGCAACAAAGTGCTCCACCAGACGAACGAACTGCGCCGGGCAGTCCGTTGCCACACAATAGGAGTCCACTTCTCCCTCAACCTGCTCAATGGGCGTATCGCAGACGGGACAGCGAGTGGGCATTCGCCACACCTTTTCCTGACCCGTCCTGGCGGCAGTCACCGGCCGCACGACCTGCGGAATCACATCTCCGGCACGCTTGATCACTACCACATCGCCAATCCTGATGTCCCTGGACTCGATGTAGGCAGAATTATGCAGCGTTGCGCTTGACACCGTCACGCCGCCGATGCGGACCGGCTCCAGGATGGCCTCGGGCTTGATGACTCCGGTACGGCCGACGCTCACTGCGACGTCCCACAGACGGGTAGTCGCTTCTTGGGCCGGGAATTTGAACGCCACGGCCCATCGCGGCGCATGCGAGATTTCGCCGAGCTCTTCTTGCTTTTCGAAATCGTCTACTTTGACCACGACGCCGTCGATTTCGTAGTCGAGAGAGTCTCGGGCTTCCGTCCACAGGTCGCAGAACTCAACGGCTGGGTCTATAGATGCGAACGGCGTCGCGTGTTCGTTGATG
>CAYXSE010000216.1:0-6872 GCA_964466675.1 uncultured Rhodothermales bacterium
CTGGAGATGGGAACTAGAGGGAGCTGCGGCCGGGTGACTGTACCCATGACGTTTATGCGCGAGCATTTCTCACGTATTGAGCGTGGTCTGATCTGGTGATTGAGCGGATCGTGGCGGTACGATTGGTGGCAACAGCGCATCAAGTACCGTGCTCACACCATCGGCAACATTCCACCGGGCGGAAGCCGTCCTTCACGCCATCAACCAACAGGAGTCTCAGCGGCTCGCCGAGTTGTGCCACCCTCGCTTTGAGGGATTCGACGTTACCCGAGAGCGGCAACAGACGGGTCCAACCGGACTCGCACGAGACGTCGACGGACTGATTGAGGCCTTCCCAGACGTTTACCTGGACGCCTTCGATGCGTCCAAAGAAACGTCCTCGGTTGGCCTGTTTTGGGTTCAGCGAGGTACACATGCCGGGACGTTCCTGGGGGTCCCCCCAACAGGACGAACGGTTTCGTTCTGCGGGTACTCTCACCTCCAGTTCCACGAAGACGGTCGTCTCTTTCGGGCCCTTCATCTGTGGGATATGGCCGGGCTTCTTCGCCGAATCCGGATTCTCCCCGACCTACCGGGAAATGCGAGAGTCGGGGATCAGGTCGCCTTGATGATGCGCGTGCTCTCAGGTCACTCACCAAACACGACTACGCAGGCATCCTTATGAAAACCTTGATCCGCACACTGGCCGTCATACCGATCCTAGCGATCGGGATGCTGCTCATGTGGCAACCCGAATTCGGAGACGCATCCAGTCACCGCGAGGCGCCTCTGATCGCGTCGGACCCCTTGGCCGACAACACCGATCTGTACGCCTTCCGGTCCCCAGATGACGATGAGACCATAACCATCATCGCCAACTACATCCCCCTGCAGCTGCCGGAAGGTGGACCCAACTACAGCACTTTTGGGGAGAACGTTCGGTACGAGATTCACATCAAGAACGACGCGACCACGTCGGGTGACGACATCACCTATCGTGCGACGTTTGAACAAGAAAACGAGGATCCCACGACGTTCTTCAACATTCGGCTTGGGCAGCAAAACCTCAAGACCACGTACCTGCTCGAAAAGAGTACCGATGGTGGCGCTTCGTGGCTGACCATCGTCTCGGGAGGAGTGGTTCCTCCGAATAACATCGGGCCACGGTCCATTGAGAATGGGACGGTCGGCTTGGGGACGACTTATGAAGCGCTCGCCTCAGCCGCTGTGACTACAGCGACTACCGGAGAGAAGGTCTTCGCAGGTCCGCGTGATGATGCCTTCTTCGTTGATCTTGGGGGTGTCTTTGACGTGGGTTCGACCCGGTCGAGCTACGGAGACGCTTCCAATCCGGCGAACGCCCGGGATGCAGTGGCGGGGTTCAACGTTCATACTCTTGCGCTGCAGATTCCGATCTCGATGCTGCAGAAGGACGGAAAATCGGCCAGCCAGGCTACAAATATCCTGGACGGCGATTTCGTGATCGGTGTCTGGGCTTCCGCCAGTCGACAGCAGATCAAGACCCTATCGATGGAGGGAGACAAGCCAGACTACTCCGGCCCATGGGTCCAAGTCTCACGAATTGGCATGCCGCTGACCAACGAGGTAGTGATCCCGATTGGTGAGAAGGACCGGTGGAATGCCCGAACCCCATACGACGAGGATCCGGCGCACTGGGAGTATCTGTACAATCCTGAACTGGCGTTGTACATGGATGACGACCTGTTCGGTGGCGCCGTCCCCGCGTTGTCGCAACTTCGTGTGCAGCGTAATTCGTTGGGGGCCTTCGACTTCGGGAATGGGAACGACGGCCTGTTCGGCCTGAAGGGAGCGGCCGCGTTGGACGGGACTGCCCTGGACGATGCCGTATTCGGCACGCTCCTCCTTCCTGCGGCCGGGAAGCCCCGGGCCGTGGATATCTGGCCCATCTTCATGGTTGGCGTTCCCAATGTCCGGCCGTATCAGTTGGCCACAGGAAAAGGCGGGGATCCCCTCGCAGCTGGGAAACCCTTCGTCAACAATTTCCTGCCCATCGCAGGGGACATGCTTCGCCTGAACATGGCAGTGCCACCGACGCCTCGTACCGACCCCGACTTCAGCACCCTGGGGCTCGTACAGGCGGCCGTGCTGGGCCTGACGGACTCGCGCTTCGCATCGTCGTCCGATCTTCAATTCATCCCGAACATGGATGGCTTTCCGAATGGCCGGCGGCTCGAGGACGATGTGACGACCATCGAACTGCAAGCTGTGTCTGGGGTCGTTCTGGCCGCGATCGGGCTTTGGTTCGACGACTATGATCCCGCTACTTCAGCGTCGCCCGTCACGCAGGATCTGCTGAATGTGCTGACCTACAACGCGGGACCGACCGCGAACGACGTGCCGCTCCTGGGAACGTTTCCGTATCAGGCCCACCCGCACAGTGGATTCGACTACGTGAAGCAACTCAGCGCGGAAGCTCCAGGAACCGCCACCAATACGTCGGCCGAGTCAGGCTTTCTGAATCTCGGCGTTCCGGAGTCCTTCAGGCTCCAGCAGAACTACCCGAACCCGTTCAACCCTTCGACCAGCATTGAGTACTCGGCGACGAGTGCCTCTCAGTTGGCTGTCAGGGTGTATGATGTTCAGGGCAGGCTCATCACGACCCTTGTGGACCGCCAGCACGCCCCCGGGACGTACAGCGTTCAATGGGATGCGCGGGGGCTGCCATCAGGCGCATACTTCTACCGCGTTGAGCATAATGGCCGAGCCGTTGCTACACGCCAGGCGCTCTTGCTCAAGTAGGGGAAGAGAGAGACCAGGTGTCGCCTTGGCGCCCGACGGGGCGTCCGGGCGGTGTCCTGGGGTTCCGACGATCTAGACCCACCCATCTCCGTTGCCATGAAGATCTTTGTTTCCCTCCTTTTCGGAAGTCTGGCCCTGGGCTTGTTCTTCTGGATCGCGCCCTCTGAGCGCGTCCCTACCTCACCGTCGGCCCCGCTCCTGACGCCGACCTCACTCGTCCTCATGGGCAGCGCGACGCGCCTGCGAGCCCGATACGAAGAGGCCATCCTCCGCTTTCCTGAGTCCGTCGAGGCGCGAGTAGACCTGGCCCAGTTCTACCTGCTTGAAGCCCGTCGAACTTCCGACGAAACGTACTTCGTACCCATGGCCGAGCGTCAACTGAACCTGGCGCTGGACCTCGATCCTGCCGACTACCGGGCCCGCGTCCAGCACGCTGTGCTCATGAACAAGCTCCACCAGTTCGAGGCGGCCGAGGCGATGGCCCTCGATTTGATCCGGGACCATCCCGGACATGCCGTCAACTACGGAACCCTCGTGGACGCCCTGGTGGAGTTGGGCCGCTATGAAGAGGCGGTCTCGACCGTCGATACCATGATGTCGCTCCGACCGGACCTGTCCTCGTATTCCAGAGTGTCCTACATGCGCCAGCTCTATGGAGACTCAGAGGGCGCCATCAGGGCGATGGAAATGGCCGTTCAGTCGGGGGCGATTGGCTCCGATGGGCGGTCTTGGGCACTCTTTCAGCTCGGCGGCCTGCTGGCGGATGCGGGGAGACTGGAATCTGCGGAGCGAGTGTTTGTTGGGCTCATGGAAGAAACGCCCCGATACACGCGCGGGCTGGCTGGCCTTGCCCGCATCCGTCTCCTCACCGGCCGCGCCTCAGAGGCTGTGGCGTTGATCGGGGAAGCCATAGCTCTTGCGCCGGGGGCCGGGTTCGAAGATCTCGCGATTGAGATCTACCGCAATCTCGGACAGCCCGAAGGTGTTTCCCGGATGGAGACCGCCATTGACAGCGGTCTGGATGCCGCACAGGCCATGGGGGAAAACGTTCGCATGGAAAAAGCAGACTTCTGGGCCGACACCAACCGGAGACTGGAAGATGCGCTAGAGTTCGCGACGGCAGAATTCAAACGCCGCCCGAATCACCTCCACGCGAACGAGACCCTCGCCTGGGTGCTTCACAAGCTTGGTCGGTCTGAGGAGGCCAGACGGTACATAGACCACGCGATGCGCTTGGAGAATGGTGACGCCATGCTCGCTTTTCGGGCCGGAATGATCTACATGGCGGCCGATCAGAGGGAGGCTGGCCTCTCCTTCCTGAACCAATCGCTTGAGGACGGCCTTGAATGGGAGTCTCCTTCGACCGCGCAGATGGCGAAAACGATTTTAAGCAGCGGGGTTCGAACCAAGCCACACGGCCCTCCAGACTCCTATAAGTCCGGCCTTCTGGAGGTCAGCGCGCCGCGGCTTCCCACTCTTCCGAGGTCGCCGGCCCCACCTGGTATTCCATCATCATGAGCCAGGCGCCCTTCTTGACAAGCAGGGCCTGCATGTGGATGACGGCTGCGACTGGTTCCGCATCCGCCGTCTGAGTCCAGTATCGAAACATCCCCGTTTCGTGGGCCGTCTCGCCATCTGAGAATCGTTGAGTGAAACGAAAGTCGACTCCGGCCTTAACCTTGCCGGCTTTGGTATCGTCGAACCCCTGCTTCCAGCCGTCGAGGGCCTGGGCAATGGCGTAGGTGGTCTCCGAGCCGCCTGAGACCAGAATCGCGTCTTCGTGGTAGGTGCGCGCGTAACCTTCGAAGTCCCCCTCGGCCACAGTGCGAGACACCTCCGCCCAGAAGGCATCGAGTTCGTCATTGTTGCCGGCAGAGTCGGCCGGTGAGCCCGTCAGGAGCAGGGACGATAGGGCGATTGCTGCCAGGGACTTCAACATGTTGTCGTCTTTCAGATTGCTAAGAACCCAATCTAAGGGATTCCGGGGCCGAGGCCCGGCGAGGACTGACTAACCAGAGATGATCGACTGGGTATCTTAGGGAATGCTAGCCAACCGACTCGAAGAGATCAAGGAAGAGCTGAATTCCCTGGAGCGGGTTCTCCTAGCCGCCCTGTCGGCCGAGTCGATCGCCAGCGCCTCTGTGGTCGTGGACAATGCGATCGGCCGGCTGACACGCATGGAAGCCATCCAGGCCCAGGCCATGGGACAGGCCGCCCGCAGGCGCCAGGAGCTGAGGCTTCAACGAGTTCGAGCTGCTCTCCTGCGCATCGAGGACGGAACGTACGGCGCGTGCACACGCTGCGGCGATCAGATTCCCGCGGGCCGGTTGGCCGTCAGGCCCGAGAGCGGCTTGTGTATGGCGTGTGCCCAGCGGGGGTGAGGGGGGGAAGACCATTTTCTGGCGCGGCGGGCCCGAATTTGGCGCTGGGCGGTCAGTTCGGCGAGACTCGTCAATCGCTCGTCTCACCCCAGCTTCACCCCTCGAGTCCCGGCGTTTTGGTAGAACTAGGTGGTATTAGAGATAGTTAAGTACTTTAGGGTCATAGGCATCACTAACATCGACTATTTTGTTCAAAACGAAGATCGAAGTACCAGCCCTTGCTCCATGACCCTGGCCATAGCATCTGATGTGACCAATTGGTGTTTGACATAAATAGGAACAGTTAGTGATATCTATGGGTCATTCAGCAATAGCCATTCATAAGTGTATATAGATCGTTCAAGGCATGGATCCGATTCTCAACCCGTTTGCTCCTGGCGCAGGCTCGCGACCGCCCGCCCTGGCCGGCCGCGATGAACTGCTTAGAAAATCCGAGATAGCCCTTGGAAGGGTCAAGATCGGCCGGCATGCCAGAAGCATGATGATGCTCGGCCTGCGTGGAGTTGGAAAGACGGTCCTCCTCATCAAGATCAGCGAGATCGCCGAGGAGGCAGGGTACACGACAGCTCTCATTGAGGCGCCGGAAGAACGGGGACTCGCCGCGCTAATGGTCCCCAAGCTTCGCGGCGTCCTCTACAAACTGAGCGGCGTCGAGAAGGCCAGAGTGCTGGCCAACCGTGCACTCGGCACCTTGCGCAGCTTCGCCAGAACATTCAAGGTGTCGTACGGAGAATTGGAGATAGGGATAGACCCCGAGCCTGGCATGGCGGCCTCCGGAGACTTGGAAAACGACTTCACCGAACTTCTAGTCGCCATTGCCGAGGCCGCCCGGGCCGCGGAGAAGCCGGTCGCAGTCTTCATAGATGAGGTCCAGTACCTAAAAAATGAGGATCTGGCAGCTCTTATTGTGGCATTGCATCGGATTGGACAAAAGGGGCTGCCCCTAATACTGTTCGGTGCTGGCCTACCCCAGTTGGCTGCGCTCTCCGGAGAGGTAAAGAGCTACGCCGAACGGCTTTTCGAGTATCGCGAGGTGGGGCCTCTGGACGAGGCGGCTTCGGTATCGGCGATTCACGATCCTGTCCTTGAAGCCGGAGCAGAGATATCCCCGGAAGCGTCCCTTCTGATCTCGCGCAAAACCCAAGGTTATCCGTATTTCATACAAGAATGGGGATCTCATACCTGGAATCTTGCGCAGCAGTCTCCCATTTCAGTCGGTGACGTGGAGGCGGCGTCTAAAGACACTCAGGAGGCCTTGGATGCGAGCTTCTTTGGAGTGCGCTTTGATCGCCTCACTCCTCGCGAGCAGGAGTACCTCCGAGCGATGGCAGAGTTGGGGCCCGGTCCGCACCGATCAGGAGATGTTGCCGACCAGTTGGGCATCAAGGTCACCTCAGCGGGGCCACTTCGTACCGGCTTGATCCGCAAGGGAATGATCTGGAGCCCGGCGCACGGCGACACCGCCTTCACAGTTCCGATGTTCGAGGAGTACATGAAGCGAACAATGCCGCAGTGGCCGCAGTGGACAATTGGTATTGGTGTTCCCCAGTATCGTTGTCGGGATATTAGCCAGTCTCTCATACGGTACTCTATTTTGCGGGTGCCCCAGCCATTTTCTTCAATGTGTTTGGTTATTAGTTTTACACCTTCTTCACTAGGGAGTTTGTCAAATTGGTTTGAGTTTATCTGAGTCCCTTGATGTATGTATGCCTCCTCAAAGTCGAATCCATC
>CAYXSE010000217.1:0-6783 GCA_964466675.1 uncultured Rhodothermales bacterium
TGCACCCCGGAGACACAAATCGTTCGTCTCGCGGAGGGAGTGGATGTTCTTCTGGTAAAGCGATTCGATCAAGAGCCTGGGAGAAACGGCGTGACCAGGCGTCCTTTCATCAGCGCCTACAGCCTTTTTGATCTGGACGAGTATGTAACGGATCGGTCGGGATGGTCTTACCTGGACTTCGCACAGGTCTTGGCTAAGACTTCAGGGAAACCGAGAGAGGACCGTCATGAGTTGTTTCGACGAGCTGTTTTCAACGCGCTGGTCTCGAACCTGGATGATCATCCGCGCAACCATGCAATGATATATCAGAGCGAGGGCTGGCGACTGTCACCGGCCTATGATCTTACTCCGTCGCGAACGCAAAGCAAGGACAACCGGGAGCTGGCCATGATCTGTGGCATCGCTCCCGGCCGCGAACGATGGGCTAATCGCAACAACTTGGTCTCCGGCGCCGGTTATTTCGATCTGAGTCAGGTCGAGGCCGAGGCGATCATCTCCTCGATGAAGTCCCAGGTGCTTTCTGAATGGGAAAGTACGGTGGCCTCTTTGGGGGGTACGTCGCAGGACTGCGCTAACATCTCTCACGCGATAGTGAGTGAGTATCCAGGTTTCGAGTACGATCTTGCTGATTAGCTTCCGCTGGCAGCTATCGTCGTACTGGCAAAGCTCCCGGAACCGGATCTGGGCGCGCGGATGCTTCGATCAACCGACCCGGGGCGAAGGCCGGAAGGACTCTCGTTATCAAAACAATGGGACCTTGTTTTTGATATAACGATCCGCTCACAATCTAGAATCGGAGTCAGGTCGCTAATATCGTACTAGTTAATTAGCACGACAAAACACATATCGTGACAATATACTAGTCAACGGAACCATAGATCGTTCTAGTATGTTAGTGCATGTCGACAGGTGATCACACACATCGACTGATTGGGAGGGGGTAAGCCATGGGTAGACTCGACGAGTTAAAAATTCGGCAGTTAGATGCGACTTTCGCGCCGCTGCGCGAGAACTGGCAGTCCGGGACTCCAACGACTGGATGGGTAAAGACAATCCGCGAAGCCCTTGGTATGTCTCTTCGCCAGCTGGCAGAACGGACCGGAATGTCGAAAACGGGTGTCGCGAGTGCTGAAAAGTTCGAAGCGAAAGGCACCGTTCAAATGGATACCCTGAATCGGCTGGCTGCAGGGCTAAACTGCGAACTCATCTATGTGATGGTTCCTCGCGACTCACTCCAGCAGTCTCTGCGACAGCAAGCCAACAAAAGAGCGGGGCGACTCGTCGGTCGGATATCCGATTCTATGGATCTCGAAGCCCAGGGTGTCGCGATCGAGGAGCGGCAGAGGCAGCAGACGGAACTCACGGAGGAGATCCTCCGGAATCGAGGTCAGGACTTCTGGGATGTTTGATCAAGAACCGGATGGCGCCACTCCGGTCGACGCAGACGAATCCTCCGACCTGATACCCGCGCACATTCACAGTCGGGACGAGTTAAATCTCTGGGAGCAGGAGAATATCCTCGAAGCGGCCCGCTGGGCCGAACGCAGTCGGAAGGACGCGCTGGATGAGTCGTTTGTGAGGGTACTCCATCAAAGAATGTTCGAGCAGACCTGGAGGTGGGCCGGCCGGTACAGACTGTCGAACAAGAACATCGGGGTTGACTGGCCCGAGATCCCGACCGAGGTCCAGGTTGTCATCGATGATGGGCGCTACTGGCTCGAAAACAAGACGTTCTCCATCGACGAGGCAGCCCTAAGACTTCACCATCGGATCGTCCAGGTACATCCGTTCCCGAATGGAAATGGGCGCCATGGTCGACTGTGGTGCGATACTGTACTGACTCAAAACGGGCGCCCGCCGTTTGTTTGGAAGTCTCGGGAGCTTGATCAAACCGGTTCGGCTCGATCGGCCTACATCAAAGCCCTACGAGAAGCTGATCACGGAGACTATGGAAGGATGATCGGACTCATCCTATCGAATCGCGACTGACCGGTGGATATTCGCCAGCGAGGATTCCGGACATCGGGACCCCGGCCGTCGGGCTATCTTCCCGCGGTGACACGCATCGCCCCGAACCTCCCCATCCACGCCGCCATCCCTGAGCTGTTGGCGGCTTTGGAATCCCGAACGGAGGCCGTCTTGCAGGCTCCGCCGGGAGCAGGAAAAACCACCATCGTTCCACTGGCTCTCCTGGACGCTCCGTGGCGGAAGGATCGCAAGATTCTGGTTCTGGAACCCCGGCGGCTCGCGACCAAAGCCGCCGCCAGACGAATGGCGAGCCTTCTGGGTGAGCCCCTGGGCAAGACGGTCGGATACAGGATCCGGGGAGACACCAAGGTCGGCTCGGAGACGCGGATCGAGGTGGTAACCGAGGGCATCCTCACTCGAATGCTGCAAACGGATCCGGGATTGGACGGCGTTGCGGCCGTCATCTTCGACGAATTCCATGAGCGCAGCCTGCATGCGGACCTGGGCCTCGCGCTGACCCTGGATGGCCGCGCGGCATTTCGGGATGATCTGCGGGTTCTGGTGATGTCGGCCACACTGGATGGGGATCGTGTGGCCGAATTGCTGGGAGGCTCACCCATCATCACTTCGGAGGGCCGAAGCTATCCGGTCGAGACTCACTACTTGGAGCGGCCGCGGGAATCCCGGGTGGAGGACTCGGCGGCGGCTTCGGTAAGACAGGCCTTGAATACGACCGAGGGAGACATTCTCGTCTTCCTCCCTGGCGCTGGGGAAATCCGTCGGACCCAGGAACGCCTTGGAAACCTCCTGAGCGACATCGATGTGCGGCCGCTGTTCGGCGCGCTCTCCTTCAAAGACCAGGATAGCGCTATACGACCCTCCCAACGGGGCCGGCGCAAGGTCGTGCTGGCCACCGACATTGCCGAGACCAGCCTGACCATCGAAGGGGTCCGTGTTGTGATCGACGCCGGGCTTTCCCGCTCCCCCCTCTTGGACCCGGCGAGTGGCCTTACCCGATTGATGACTCGCTCTGCCTCGCGTGCCTCGGCCGATCAACGCCGCGGGCGTGCTGGTCGATTGGGCCCTGGTGTCTGTTTCCGTCTTTGGACCAAGCTGGACCAGGCCGCGCGGGACGATTTCGAGGTGCCTGAGATTCGTCGGACGGACCTGACCACGCTGGCGTTGGAACTGGCATCCTGGGGGGTGCGCGACTCCGGAAGCCTGAAATGGCTGGATCCTCCGGAGCCGAAAGCACTCAGGGCGGCGACGGGTCTCCTTGAGCATTTGCATGCCGTGGACCAGGCTGGGCGAATCACGGCATTTGGACGGAAGATGACCCGGTTCCCCCTTCATCCTCGACTCGCGACTATGCTCCTGAGAGCAGAAACCCGCGAAGACAAGGTGGCAGCTTGCGATCTAGCCGCGCTGATCGAGGAGCGGGATCCGTTTCGCTCCAGAACTCCCGCCCCGACCGATGTCTCACTTCGCCTTGAGGCGCTCGCGGCGCAGCGATCAGGAAGACCCCCTGCCTCCATCCTGGGCGTCGAAGTCAACCGCGAATCACTCCAGCGGATCGACGCGCAGGCGAGCGAATTGAAGCAACGTCTGCGCGTCCATGGCAGGGCCAACATCAACGCGGCAGGGCGGCTACTGGCCTTGGCCTATCCAGATCGCATAGCGCAGCACATTCGCGATGGCCATTTCCGACTCCGGAACGGCCGACCGGTTGCCATACCGAAGCATGACCCGCTGGCGCAATCGCCGTTCCTCGCGGTAGCCAGCGTCGGCAGCGCGAGAGAGGGCCATCGTGCTTTCCTGGCCGCACCCATCACGGGCCGTGAAATTTCAGAGGTGCTCGGAGGACAGATTCAGGAAACCGATGTGATCGAGTGGGACGCCGAATCGGATCGTGTGTCAGCCGTCCGTAGAACCTGCCTTGGGGCCGTGGTCCTCTCAGAGGCGCCGCTTCTCCTTCCGGATCCGACGTCGGTCACGAGAACCCTCTTGACAGAGGTTCGGCGGCGTGGAATTCACACGCTCAACTGGGACAAGACCACCAGGCAGCTGCAGAATCGAATCCAATTCCTCCGTGCGAGAGATCCGGAGTGGCCAGATCGGTCCGACCAGGCCCTCCTTGACGCCCTTCCCGACTGGCTGTTGCCCTACACCGAGGGAGCCTCCCGGCTCACGGATCTGAAAGGACTGGATTTGTCCGAGTCCCTCTTGGACGGCGTGGACTGGAAACAGAGGCAAGAGTTGAACCGCCGGGCGCCGACGCACCTGAAGGTGCCATCCGGGTCAAGAATTGGCATCGACTACGACAATCCGGCGGCTCCTGTGGTAGCCGTGCGACTTCAGGAAGTATTCGGCCTCACCGAGACACCCACGCTGGACGGCGTCCCCGTCACCATGCACCTGCTCTCCCCTGCCCACCGACCCGTCCAGGTGACTCAAGATCTGAAGGGCTTCTGGGAGTCCAGCTATTTCGATGTGCGCCGAGACATGAGAGGCCGATACCCCAAGCACCACTTGCCCGAAGACCCGCTCGAAGCGGCACCCACAAAACGAGCCAAGCACCGTCGTTCCTGACTCAGGCCGAATTTTCATGGGTCGAAATGTGGGGCTATCTTTTCTGACCCGGAAGTGCCCCGGGCACCCCCATCATTGTATACGCAGGCATGCTCGAATTTCTCTCACAACCGTGGCCCTGGTACGTCGCGGGTCCCTTGCTGGGCCTCATGGTGCCCACATTGCTCCTGATCGGAGGCAAGCACTTGGGCATTTCCAACAACTTTCGTCACGCTTGCACGGCGGTCATGCCCGGAGACATCAACTTCTTTCGATACAACTGGAAGCAAGACGGTCTCTGGAATCTGATATTTGCGGCCGGGATTCTGCTCGGCGCAGTCGTTGCCGCAAATTTTCTGGGGTCCGGCAATCCACTCCCGGTCTCCGACGCCACCATCGCCGACCTGGCCGCTCTCGGAATCATGGACACGACTGGATTGGTGCCTAAGCAGGTGTTCAGTCTTGAGGGACTCATGACGCTCCGCGGTTTCCTCATGATGACGGTAGGCGGATTCCTGGTCGGGTTTGGAGCCCGCTACAGCGGGGGCTGCACCTCTGGACATGCCATCTTTGGAATGGCCAACCTTCAGCTCCCGTCTCTCATCGCTGTCATTGGCTTCTTCGCCGGCGGGCTGCTCTGCACCATTGGGAGCCTCTTTTGGGATCGTCCTCAGCAAGAGCGAGGCCATCTCCTGGTTTCGTATTCAGGAAATGTTTCGGTTTCAGTCGTTCCACATGTACGGGATCATCGGCTCCGCCGTGGCGGTCGCGGCGATATCTCTCTTCCTGATCAGGAAATTTCAACCCTCCGACACCGCTGGGAATGAAATCACCATCCCCGACAAGATCATGGGGTCTGGAACGAGGTATTGGCTAGGTGGCGCCATATTCGGCATCGGGTGGGCCGTGACGGGAGCCTGTCCGGGGCCCCTCCTTTCCTTGGTGGGACACGGCGTCTGGCCCATGCTCTTGGTTATCGCGTCGGCCATGATCGGAACGCGGACCTACGGAGCACTTCGCCCCCACCTTCCACACTAGCAGAGGCAGACGCAGCTACTGGCATGAGCGGAACTCGCATTGAGCACAGAGTACTCGTTTCCTACCTGACCTTGCGACGTGTGGTGGGCCTGCTTGGCGTGCTATTGCCCATCGTATTGGCTGTTGGCGAGAAGATGATCTTCGGAGGCTCCAGTCTCAGACCATCCCTGAGCGCCTACTATGACTCACCGATGCGGGATGTATTCGTCGGCTCGCTATTCGTCATTGGGCTGTTCCTGTTTTCCTACCGGGGCTACGAGCGAAAAGATGACGTAGCTGGTGACTTGGCTTGTGTTTTTGCTCTGGGAGTGGCCCTCTCTCCCATCTCTAGTGCCAGTTACGCGATTCGAATGACCCATTCGTTGTCGGCGGCAGCTCTTTTCATCACGCTCGCCTTTTTTTCGCTCTTTCTGTTTACCAAGAGCAAGCCGGGCAGGCCGCTGACACCCGAGAAACGGTTCAGGAATCGCATCTACGTGACGTGTGGGCTTATGATGCTCGGCGCTGTGGCAGCCATCGGGTTGTACTACGCGTTGGGAAGCCCGCCTTCGATAACGAGGCTGAACCCGGTGTTTTGGCTGGAGGCGCTCGCCCTCGCCGCCTTTGGATTTTCCTGGTTCGTCAAGGGAAAAACGCTCTGGCGCGATCGGCCTGAGGTCTTGTGAGAAAGCGGGACCCGGAAGGCGAGAAACTCCTGGCCGCGGTGGGTCACTGTCCCGCTGGCTTGCGGTAGTCCAGCGGCGGATCGCGATCGCCGAGTAGAGGCTGGTATTCGAAATCGTCGCCTCGACGCGCCTCGAACTCTTGCCAGGCAGCCCCTCGCAACTCCTCATCCAGGAAGAGATCGATTGCCGTCATGGCGAGAGTCTTGGCCGCCACCATCATACCCTTGTTCCCTATCGACATCCCTCCCGCGGCGACCGCCTGCCACGAATGGGCGGTGGAACCTGGTACCCAGGTGGCCGCTGAGAGTCCGGCGGTCGGTACCATCCAGGAGACATCGGCAACATCGGTGGAACCGGGAGAGACGTCTTCGCTCACCACGAAGGGCTGGACTATCCCCGCACTCTCGATCGGTGGAGGGGCCTCCAAAGACTCCTGAAGAATCGCCGCAAAGGCACGTTCCTCCTCGGTGTACGAGACGCCGCCCACGATCTTCAGGTTGGCGTGAACCGCCCGTTGGAGTCGGGCGTTGGGCAGGAGGTTGTT
>CAYXSE010000218.1:0-6691 GCA_964466675.1 uncultured Rhodothermales bacterium
CGGACCGGCATGCTGGAACCCAGGACCAGGCCGTGAGAGGCCGGTATCTCCGCAGCGACGACCGCGGCCACCGCCGGCTCCGTCAATCCGGCGCCAAGGACTTCATGGGGGAGTTCGGCCGATATCCGCTCCTGAGCGCGGGTCCAAGCCTGCACGAACCCGGGGTCTGGCGCCGACAGGTCCAGCCCCGCCACGACATCGCAGGCCGGTGCCGAATCGGCCAATCGATGTGTGACCCGGTGCTGGGGATCGATTCGTGTCGTTCCGTCGGCGAGGACCGCCCACACAGCCGGCGAGCCTTCCGCCAGAAACTGAGTGATCCGCTCCGATACCGGAGCCCGGCCGACCTGAATGACGGCGTCCGGGCGCGGCAGGTTGGCCGCCGCCATCAAGTCTCCATGGGTAATCACCCACGGGTCCTTCGCACCGAGTTTCAGTTGCGAATTGACGTCACAGATCACGGGCCACCCCATCGAACGGGCCATTTCCGCACATCTTGACGCCGTTTCCAGGTCCATACGACCTGCCAGTACCACCCCGCGCGTTATCCCGGACAGCGCCTGCGCCAGCGCTCCCGCCTCCGGGATCCGCCTCGACTCGGAGTAGGAAGTGGTGGGCCCGGGCGCCTGAATCAGGACAGTTGACCAATCCGGCTCGAGCGGCTTTCGAAACGGGCAATTTATGTGCACCGGACCCGCCGGAGTTGCCGTGGCATGTGCGACAGCCAGATTGACAGTATCTCTGACCAGCCGTGTTTCGGAGGCCAGATCCGGGACCGGCAAATCAACCTGGTACCGAACATGGCTTCCGAATATTCCCTTCTGGTCGATGGTCTGGTTGGCGCCCGAGTCCAGGAGTTCAGGAGGGCGGTCCGCGGTCAAGAGGATCATTGGCACACCGTCCAACCCGGCCTCCACCACCGCCGGAAGTCCGTTGGCAACGGCCGTTCCAGAGGTCGTGATCCAGACGGCGGCACGGCCGGTAGCACGTCCATACCCCAAGCAGAAAAATGCCGAACCCCGCTCGTCCACGTGGCTCACCACTTCCAGGGCCGGATGCCTGACGGCTGCGGCTACCAGTAGCGTCGAACGGGAGCCGGGCGAGAGGCATACGGTCGTTACCCCGCAAGCTGCCAACTCGTCGAGGAGCGCTTCCGACCAGCTTTGGGCCCTATTTGTCTTGGATTTCGGCAAGGCCAAGGACTCTGGCAAAATCTACGATCTTGTGTTCAATCTCATCCCACTCGGCTTCAGGCTCCGAACCGGTTACGATCCCGGCACCCGAATAGATGTGCATGCTCGACCCGTGAACCAGCGCGCAACGCAGGGCCACAGCGAATTCTGCCTGGTCGCGTCCCACCCAGCCGATGGGCCCGGCGTACCAGCCCCGGTCAAATTCTTCGGCCTGCCGGATGGCGCGTATCGCGGCTGGGGCAGGATACCCGCCCACAGCCGGTGTCGGATGGAGGTGCCTTACCAGTTGCCACGTCCCCACACCCTGCCTCAAGACACCGTCAAATCTGGAAACCAAGTGCCGCCCCTGAGACAGCCTCATCTCCGACGCGTGAGCGTCCACAGACAGGTGCTCGCAGAATGGCCGCAGAATCTCTTCGATGGCCCATCGCACACAGATGTGCTCGCGCTGCTCTTTCTCACTGGCCAGAAGACCCGCTAGCAGTTGAGCATCGTCCACCGCATTTTCTACCGCAGGTCGCGTGCCAGCAACGGCTTCCGAGAAGACGAACGTGCCTTCCCTCATGACCAAACGCTCCGGGGTAGCCCCTAAAAACGCAGACCCATCACCGGCCTCGACGAAATAGTGAAATCGGTTGGGGGTGTCCTCGTAGAGCCGTTGGATCAGGTCTACTGGAGACACGAAGGCATCAAATTCGAATGAGGAACGACGGGCCAGAACAACCTTCTGGAGCTCGCGGCCGTCGATCGCGGCTAGGGCATCCTCGATGGCGGTCAACCACTTCACCCGAGCGGGTTCGTCATGCCGTCCTACCGGCCGAGGTAGCCCGTACGATTCGTCTCCTGTAGGCCAGGCCATTCCAAGAATCTCCTGAGCGATGGATTCTGCCCGATTCCGGTCTCGCGGAGCGACCAGATTGCAGGCCAATTCGACCCGGTCTCCAGCCACCACCAACTCGAACCTGGGAAGCACGAAACGGAAACACCCAAACGGTGCCCATTCCGGGGAGATAGCCTGGCCAACATCGAATCGCAGCCCTCCGAAGTACCGAACGGCATCGTCCGCCTGAGCCAACTGATGCCTCATGTAGCGGCTCATATCCTCGAAATCGGGGTCTGCCCCTCCATCGTAAATGTCGGCTATTCCGGACATCGCCACGAGGTGCTCTGTGCCACGGGCAGACCATAGGGCCCGCGAGCCGGCCGGCTGAACGGACAACCACCGGAACGGATCGACCCCCGGCACCGGTACCGATACCCTCAGCAGACGCCCATGGCCCGGGTGAATAGTCAGACGGAGCACCGCTTCTGCCAATGCTTCATGCGCCAGCCGAATGGCCGGGTCTGCGACAGGAGTCGGCATCATACTTGGGCCTCCTTCACTGGCAAATGGTCCGTGCAGTTGTAGAGGCCCAGCGAGTACCCAGACGGGCCGTGGTCCAGCCGGTAGACACCTGTGTTGGCATGTTTGAATTCCTCCATCCGGGTCAGTCCGAACTCTCTCAACGCCGTCGCCAGCAGTACCCGGAGGAACCGCCCGTGGGTGACCAGGAGCACTACGTCTCCAGGACTCCGGGAGGCCTCGATCTCTTCCAGCGCAAGGACCGCGCGTTTCTGCACATCCAGAATGGTCTCCCCCCCTCCGACCGCATGCCCGAAGTCTCCGGATTGCCATTGGCGGGCGAGATCTTGAAGGTAGGGCTTGACGGAAGCAATCGGCCTGCCTTCAAGGTCTCCCCACGACATCTCCGAAACGTGTTCCAACTCGATCGGCGCGAGGCCCTGAGCCTCACCCACTTTTAGGGCTGTCTCCCACGCCCGAACGAGGGGGCTGGAGTAGAGTGCATCCAGGCTCAGTGCTCGGAATCGATCGGCCAGGGAGCTGGCCTGTGATTGCCCTTTATCGTTCAAAGCCGCATTGACTTCCTGCCCCTGCATCAGGCGCCGACGATTGTAATCCGTCTCGCCGTGGCGCGCTACGTAGAGGGTAAATGGGGTATCGACCATCTCTCTGCCTATGTCCGGTGCCTGTTTGCAATCGCCATGATTCGGGACTCCATCTCAGCCAGATCACCCACGTCGACTCGGAAGGCCAGCGCATTCCGAATAATCACCGCGCGCAAGATTTCGTCGGGCACGCCAAGCTTGTACAGGCGCAGCTGGAGGGGAGCTTCCACGGGCGTCATCACCCGACGGACCACCCCCCAACGTATCAGGATGAACCACGCCAGCCCGCCGATTACCGCAACAATTCCACCCCCGGAGCCCAACCAGCTCAGTCCCGCGATGTACGCCACCGCCGCGACCCCGGGGTTCTCCAGAATCCTGGCCACGCTTATCGCGGGGCGTAAAACCAGTCCAGGAGATAGAACGGCCAGGACGAAGTGGACCGATAGCCCGGACGCGGTGGCAATGGCAGGGCCGAAGAGCAACAAGACGCCGAGAAATGTCCACAGGGCCAGCGTCTCCGGGAGCCTGATCCACGTCTCCGCATCGCGGATCAATCGGTCAAGCGAGACACGCTTCAGAACGGGACCCGCAAACGCGGCGACTTCCCCTGCGGTCGCGTGAAACCAGAGCCCGCTCGCGGTAAAGAGACCGTTCGGCATTTCAACGAATGCAGGCGCAGCCGCCTTAGTCATAGAGGAGCTCGAAAAAATAGGAATGCGCGGGTGGATCGAGTCGGTAATCTCTGAACTGGATGCCTTCCGGATAGTGGATGGTAGGCGTGACGCTCCCCGTCTGGTCGGCCCACATTTCCGGATAGCTGACCTCCGCGTAGAAGTCTGCCGCGGTCATGGCCTGGTCGAACTGATCCAGAGCTACCTGATAGATCACGCGAACAGTAGGCGGATCAAGCTGCACAGTCTGGCCGGCCTCGGCGTCCACGACACGAACTTCAAGTTCTCGCACACCTTCCGTGAACTGCCTCACCGAAGCGGTAAAGCTGGCGCGAAGTTGATCAATCTCTACGAGAGACCCAAGGGAGTCCGACAGCATCACGCGCACGGCCACCGTATCTCCGTCGGGCTTAACCTGTAAGCGACGCGTCGGCCAATACCTGAGCTCTTGCACGATCGACTCGGCGCCGGAGACGGTTACCGAATCTGGGGTCACGATGGGCTCACCGATCACATGATGACCTGGAGACGTAACTATGCTGACTCTGGACCGAACCGGGACACGCCTGGATATCCGCCGATCTTTCAGAAGCGTAATCAGCCGAGGAAATATCGCCTCCAGCCGGACGTTATTGAGGACATCGGGCCCCGCCGTGATCAAATCGACCACGTCCTCCGACGCGTCGATTTGAATCGTGGGCGGGTTGTAGTACAGCCGAAGCAAGTGGATGCCTTCCCCTTCGATCTGAGCCCTCGCCCCAGTCGGCGGAACCGCGACCAGGGCCTCACCGTCCTGGAGATTGGTAATCTCCAGGGGAATTTGAATCGTCCTCGTGTAGGTCTCCCGCATCGCGAAAGAGAACCACAAGAGAACGCTGGCCAGCAGGCAGAAGGACATCACGAGACCCCGACGCTGCTCGTCATCTCCGGATGAACCGTCCGCTGCCCCGACGATCAGTGCCGCCCCGAGACGCTTCTGGATGCGAGATCGGAAGGAGGTCATCGCCCCTAGCCGCGAAATGCGAGCAACAACTCAGACTTGGTTGCGCGTGCAATGGCCCGGCCCTTCAGGCCGATTCCTGGCGTCGAACGGGCCAGGGACCGAAGCTGCCGGACAGTCATGGCCTCCAGGTGCTCCCGGTCGGGAGCGTTCTCGGACGGGCCACTCCGGGTTGGAGGTTGCCTCATTCTCGCGGCTGGCGCAGCGGCCTTCCTTTGGCTCGGTGGGCTACGGGTCGCCTCGGGCATTCCTTGCAGGAGCGCGACGGCTTCGTCGGGCCGGGGAATCACGTGCGAGGCCACCACTTCTCCCATCCTCTCGACGGCGGCGCAGGCAGCATCGACGCCCGCCCGAACGGCCGCGGTTTCACCGGCAATCTGTACGGTCATGAGTGCAGGGACGGTTTTGGTGATTCCAACCAACCGTACAGGGGCAGTTTTTACGGCAGCATCCGCAGCCTCGATTGCCGCCGCAAGACCCCGCGTTTCGATCAAGCCAAGGGCATCATACTCGGGCACGACTAGCCGCCCAGGCCTGTTGGCAGCAGCATTTCGACCTCCGAGTGTGGCCTTGGAATGACATGGACGGACACGAGCTCTCCAACCCGCTCGGCAGCCGCTGCTCCGGCATCCGTCGCGGCCTTTACGGCGCCCACGTCTCCGCGAACCATTACCGTAACATACCCGCCTCCAATGGTCTCTTTCCCTATCAACTGCACCCGGGCAGCCTTAACCATGGCATCGGCGGCCTCAACGGCACCGACCAGCCCCCGAGTCTCAATCATCCCGAGCGCGATTCCGTAGTCATCAGACATAGCTGCAGTTTTTTTGGGTCAGGGTACATCAACCGGATGTCGCCGTTGATGGAATCGAATATAGCCCTTAGTCACGGCCGTTATCAACGGCCGTTATCACACTATAAGACCTTTGGAACACGGAAGTACTCGGCATTGGCGTCCGGAGCATTCGACAGCGCTTCCTTCCGGGTGATCTTGCACCGTGCTTCGTCCTTGCGGAACACATCCACTCGATCCTGGACATGCTCCAAAGGCGCCACGTCGGAGGTGTCCAGCTCGTCCAATTGCTGCATGTAGCCCAAAATGCTTGACAGATCCTTTGCCATGCGCCGCTCTTCGTCCTCGGAGAACGAGAGCCGCGCCAGCCTGGCGACGTACCGGACTTCTTCTATGGAGACTCGAATGGCGATGGGCTTCGTCAGCGTGCTCCCGGCGTTACCTCGCCTCCGGCGGCGGGTTCCGCCACGCTTCAGGTAGGTATCTCGCGATGGCCTCCCGGGATGCACTCATGATTTGCGGGATATCCCGCCGAGTAAGGGAATCGAGAGGTATCGGCGTGCCCACTACCACATGGATCGTTCCCGGCTGGCTTATCCAGGCCCGTTCGTCGGCTAGCGCTGCGCTATCGACAATGGTCACGGGCACGAGCGGGACGCCAGCCTCCACGGCGAGCACGAACGCCCCTTTCATGAATGGGCCCAGACCTGTGTCGAAAGATCGCCGCCCTTCGGGGAAAATTAGCACCGAACTCCCCTCGCGAATCTGCAGCGCTGCCCGACGAATGGACTCCAGGGACCGCCTCGGGTCTCGCCGATCGACGAACACCGATGGTGAGTGCTTGAGCGTGGCCCCCAGAAAAGGAACACTCTCCAGCTCCGCTTTGGCTACAAAACCGAATGGAACAGGCAATAGAGCGGCAACCGCGGGGATATCGAAGCTGTTTTGATGATTGGCCAGGAACACGCAAGGCCCTTCGAGTCCAATTTCAGTTTCGACGTACATCTTCAGCCGGATGCCCATGACGAAGCACATTGCCCGCCCCCAGGCCCCCGACGACCACTTAAAATGTGCCGTTGTGGGG
>CAYXSE010000219.1:0-6637 GCA_964466675.1 uncultured Rhodothermales bacterium
GACGTCGACCCGTCCGATAACCGCCCGCGGCGAGAATACCCGCCACAACCCCAGCGCCGAAAGCGGGACCGACGACCGTCATGAACATGCCCGAAAAGGGGGCGCCCAATTGCTCTGATCGGAGCCAGCCGAATAGCACGACCACGCCGAAAACCAGCGCAAAATCGAACGCCGCAGCCCGCATCCGGATCAACGCGCGTGTTACCAGCGAGAGGCCCGCCCGCACCAGGATCGCTCCCTGGAGGACGCCCGCAAAGAACGACGAGTACCGACTCTGCAAGTGCTTCCGCGTGAAGAGGGCCATGGCTCCGTAGAACAGTAGCACGTACCGAAGCTCGCCCTTCTTGGTACTCTCGCCCTTGTAATGGATGATCTGGGTATCGGGCGAGTAGTAAATCTTCCAGCCAGCCTGCTGGATCCGGTAGCACAGGTCCAGGTCCTCGCCGTACATGAAGAACTCCTCGTCGAACAGCCCCGTGCCCTCGCGCCCATTGGCCCCCAAAAGAGTAGACTTTCGGACCATCATGCATGAGCCTGAAAGGGCGTCCACCTCGGCCACCTCGTCTCGTGGCAGATAGCTCAGATTGTATCGACCGAAGCGTCGGCTCCCCGGGAAGAGTCTCCCGAGCCCCGTCATTCGGTAGAATCCGACATGCGGAGTAGGGAAACCTCGTCGGCTTTCGGGAGCGAATGTGCCGTCTGGATTCAGGATCTGACACCCCACCGCTCCCGCGTCAGGATGTGATTCCATGAAGGCCACCATGCGATCCAGCGTGTCCTCCTGGACGATGGTATCCGGATTCAAAATGAGGATGTACCGCCCCCTCGCGCGCTTGATGGCCATGTTGTTAGCCACGCCAAAGCCGACGTTCCGGTCGTTCGCGATGAGTTGGACTTCCGGGAATCGAGCACGGACCATGGGGACCGATCCGTCCACCGAGTTATTGTCGACTACGATGACCTCGGTATCGAGGATGGTAGACGCCCGCTTCACGGATTGAAGCGCCTGCTCGAGGAAATCGCGAACGTTGTAATTCACGATTACCACCGTCAGATCCATAGAGACCTGCTGGGTGGATTCCGATGTGGCTATGGGTGCGATCCGAGTCAAGGCTCGCCAAGATACGGGTCGGTTGGCCGTATCATCCGGCCCGATGCCGCAATCCAGCCAATCATATCGACGCGAAATCCTGGCCACTCTGACGCTGGCCGCTCCGGTTATCCTGACTCAGGTCGCCCACATATCCCTGAGCTTCGTCGACACCATCATGGTGGGCCGGCTCGGGCCGGAGTCCCTCGCTGGCATCGCCCTCGGCAGCACAGTGTTTTTCACGATGATGGTGATGGCGATGGGCGCGATCATGGCCGTGGGGCCGATGGTTTCTCAGGCGTTCGGCGCCGGGGAACACGACCCGATCGGGCGAACCGTTCGCCAGGGCCTGTGGTTGTCGTTGGCGCTGGCGGCGGTTGCTTCCATCGTGTACTGGAATGCGGAGCCGCTCCTGTTGGCCGCCGGGCAGGCCGCCGACATCTCCGCCTCCGCCGCAGCCTATCTACGGGCGATCATGTGGAGCGCCTTTCCCTTTCTAGGCTTCGTCGCCCTTCGGAGCTTTGCCGAGGGCGTCTCCCGTCCCAGGTCCGTGACCGTGATCGCTCTGGTCGGCGTCGGGACAAACGTATTTGCCAACTGGGTGTTGATGTTTGGACACTTCGGTTTTCCGGCGCTCGGACTGGTGGGAACTGGCTGGGCGTCCTCGGTGGTTCATTGGAGTAGCTTCCTTTTTCTTGCCGTGCATGTGTCACGACACAAGGAATTCAGCAAGCATCAGGTGTTCTCGCGCCTCGGGAGGCCCGACTATCACTACTTCCGGAGCCTGTTCAGAATAGGATGGCCGATCGGAGTGTCGTTTGGCATTGAGATGGCCCTGTTTACTATGACGCTCCTGATGATGGGCTGGATCGGGACGATCTCCCTGGCCGCGCACCAGGTGGCCATTCAGTGCGCCGCCTTCACCTTCATGATCCCGTTGGGAATGGGGATGGCCACGTCGGTGCGGGTAGGTCAGGCCATCGGGAAGAAGAACGCGGCGGGGGCTCGCGTCGCGGGCCACGTGGGCGTGGGACTCTCCACCGCATTCATGGCGGCGGCCGCCATCCTCTTCTGGACGCTGCCAAGGCAGGTCGTGGGTATCTACCTCGACTTGTCTGTCCCTGCCAACCAGCCCGTCATCGATCTGGCGGTTGTTCTTCTCGGTGTTGCCGCCGTATTTCAGGTGGCCGACGGGATTCAGGTGACGGCGGCGGGGGCGCTTCGCGGTCTCAAGGATACCAAGCGTCCCATGCTCATCGCGCTGGTGTCCTACTGGGGAGTGGGCCTGACCGCGGGATACATCCTGGGATTTTGGCTCGAACTGGGAGCCTGGGGTCTTTGGTGGGGGCTCGTTGCCGGACTGGCCATAGCCGCGGCGCTGCTTCAGAACAGGTTTGAGAGGCTGACCGCCAAATTGGTGTTTGATTGATAATTCAATCACGGTGTGCGCTACACGGACGGGGCAGTCGTTAAGTTTATGGACTTGTACGTTCCCTCCCTGGCCAATCGGCCTGAGCGATGCCACAAATTTTTCGTAGAGGCGCGAATCTGCTCCCCACCATCAGTCTGCTTCTGGCAGGCGGCGGCGGAGTTTTCGCAATCGCATTCGTCTGGTACTTCTTCAGTCCGGAGTACACGGATGTCGGGTATGCACCGGAACAGCCGGTAGCCTACAGCCATCGCTTGCATGCAGGCGAACTGGGTATCAATTGCCAGTACTGCCACACCCAGGTTGAAAACGCCGCGTTTTCAAATCTGCCGGCCACGCAGACCTGCATGAACTGCCACAATCAGATTCGAACCGAATCGTTGAAGCTGCTGCCGGTCCGTGAGAGCTGGGCCACCGGGAATTCGATTCCCTGGGTGAAGGTCCACCAGTTACCGGACTACGCGCATTTCGCGCACAACGTCCATATCGCCAATGGAGTCGGGTGCGAAACCTGTCACGGGCGCGTGGACCAGATGGAGGTCGTGAGGCTCGTGGAGCCGTTGTCAATGGGATGGTGCCTGCAATGCCATCGGCAGCCAGAACTCTTCCTCCGTCCGACTGACGAAGTGACCACCATGGGTTACGTCCACCCGGCCGATTTCATCCAGCGAAATTTGGAAAGGGTGAGAACAGAGAACATTCAGCCGCCGACGAACTGTTCGGCCTGCCACTACTAACAGACTGTCGCCAAACGGAAGATGATTCAGCTTCCCGTCCTGAAAACGCCTCCCGAGAGCGATTCTGGTGCATCGTCACAGAGAGCGCGCTTCTGGCGAAGCGTAGAGCACCTCCAGGGTGATCCCGAATACCGGGCGTTCACCGGCAGAGAACTCATGCCCGAAGCCGGCGGTAGTCCGGGGCAGACTACCCGCCGCGGTTTCATCCACATCATGGGTGCTTCTATGGCTCTGGCGGGCCTGAGTGCGTGCCGGAAGCCGGTCGAAACCATCCTCCCGTTTGCCCGGCCACCGGAAGACACCATTCCGGGAGTGCCGATGCAGTATGCGTCCGGCATGGAGTTCAAGGGGGTATTGCGGCCTGTCTTGGTGGAAAGCACGGACGGGCGCCCTACCAAAATCGAAGGCAATCCTGAACATCCCGAAAGCAGCGGGTCATCCGGTGTTTTCGAGCAGGCTTCTCTCCTCGGGCTGTACGACCCGGATCGCTCGACAGAAGTGACTCACGATGGCGACACGGCCACATGGGCCGACTTCGTCCGATTCGCTTCCGCCCGCCCGTCTACTGAAAGCCTGGTATTTCTCGCGGCGCCTTCATCGTCCTTGACCCTGGCCGCGCTGCGAGCGCAGATTTCTTCTCGCTTTCCGTCGTCTCGGTGGATTGAATACGACGTGAATGGTTCGGACTCATCCGCTTCGGCCCTGCGCAAAGCCTATGGTCGGAGTCTCCGGGTACAATATTCCTTCGGTCGGGCTCAGGTAATCCTCTCCCTCGACGGAGATTTCTTGGGCATGTCCTCGGCGGATGCGCTGCGGAACAGCGCGGGGTTCTCGGCCAGCCGGCGGGTCGATGAATCGGGCCGCATGTCACGGCTCTACATGGCCGAAAGCGCATTTTCGGTGACCGGCAGTATGGCGGACCATCGGATGGCGGTCAAATCTGCGGATGTTGCTGAAGTCGGAGCGGCTATCGCGCGGACCCTCGGCGTTTCCGTTCAGGGCGGTGCGCAGTTCGACGATGATCCCTGGATCGCAGCCGTCGCGGCAGACCTTCGGTCGGCCGGAAGCGCGGGCGTCGCCGTCGCCGGCGACGACCAGCCCGAGCGCACTCACTTGATTGCGGCCGCTATCAACCAGGTTCTCGGTGCCGTCGGTACTACGGTCACGCTGTTGGAGACGGTTGACGCAGGCGCTTCAACCAGGTCGGAAGACTTCGCGGCGTTGACCCGCGACATGTCGGCCGGGCGAGTCGGAACCCTGGTCATGTTAGGGTGCAATCCGGTGTATGATGCTCCGCAGGATTCAGGCTTCGCTGAAGCCTTATCCAACGTCAATGAGACGGTACACCTGGGACTCTATCGAGATGAGACCGCCGCCCAGTCCAGTTGGCACGTTCCGATGACGCACTATCTGGAAGCCTGGACTGATGGCCGCTCCTATGCGGGTACACGGTCGGTGGTGCAGCCCTTGATCGCTCCCCTGTATGAGGCCGCTCATTCTGCCATCGAGGTAGCCGGCCTATTCGGCACTGGCAGCAACAGGGCCGGATACGACCTGGTCCAGGGCGCGTGGCGAGCTTTGGTCTCGGGCAATTTCGAGAACTCCTGGAGGAAAATTCTCCACGACGGATTCGCTCCTGCGACGGGTTATTCCGTCTATTCAGGATCCGCCGTCGGCCTGGCTGCTGCGTTGTCCTCATCTCCCCCAGCCTCAAATGACGGTCTTGAGGTCGTCTTTCGAACGAGCCCGACGGTGCTCGATGGGTCGGTTGCCAACAATGCATGGCTCCAAGAGCTTCCCGACCCGATGACGAAGATCGTCTGGGACAACGTCGCGGTTATGAGTCCCGCGACTGCGGAGAAGCTCGGCTTGTCGGTTCGCCTCAATTCGGGGCAACACTTTGCAGACCGGGCCTCCATTTCAGTCAATGGCGAGACCGTCGATGTTCCGATCTGGATCCAGCACGGCACTGCCGAGGATTCGATCCAGTTAGAGATGGGATACGGCCGCGAGATCGCCAGCGATCGCGCGCGCAGAAACGCCATCTTCTTCGACCTCGACCACGAATCAGATATCTACGGAGATGGTGCGATTGCTACCGGAGTCGGTGAGCGTGTCGCCGGTTTGCGGTCGGCCGGTTCGCTGAATTTCGCCGCTGGTGCTTCGGCTACGAAAACGGGTGAGGACTACCTGATTGCCACGACCCAGGATCACGGGGCTCTTCCAGAGGAGGGCGCTGAGATGGTCAAACGTGGCATGTTCCGCATGGCCACGCTGGACGAATACCGGGCCAACCCGCACTTCGTTCGCGATTCTGATCCCAAACGGATCGACGATACAGCGTGGGAAGACTACAAGCCGCTCTGGCAGTCCGATCATCCCGTCAACGCCAACGCCACCAAGGCCAATCCGTACTTCGCAAATCAGTGGGGAATGGTCATTGACCTGAATGCGTGCACCGGCTGTAACTCCTGTGTCATTGCTTGTCAGGCGGAGAACAACATCCAGGTCATCGGCAAGGATCAGGTGAGTCGGGGTCGAGAGCTGAGCTGGATTCGCATAGACCGGTACTTCGTTGGCGGCGATGGTGATTCGCCGCTCGGAGTCGTGCAGCAACCCGTGGCCTGTGTGCACTGCGAGAATGCTCCGTGTGAGTCAGTATGTCCGGTAGCCGCGACCGTTCATTCCCCCGACGGCACCAACCAGATGATCTACAATCGGTGTATTGGGACGCGCTATTGCGCGAACAATTGCCCGTACAAGGTCCGACGGTTCAACTACTACAACTGGGTCAAGACCCTCCCGCAGTCGCTACATATGGCGCAGAATCCGAATGTTACGGTTCGCTCTCGAGGGGTGATGGAGAAATGCTCCTACTGCATTCAGAGGATCAGGGCGGTCAACATTCAGGTAAACGTCGAAGGGCGCGAGATCCGGGAGGGCGATGTGGTCACGGCTTGCCAGCAGGCTTGCCCGGCCGAAGCGATCGTCTTCGGCGATCTGAATGATCCGGAGAGCGATGTCGTTGCCGCCAAGAAGAACCCTCGCCGCTACGAGATGCTAGCTGAGTTGAACCTCCTGCCCCGCACCAGTTACCTGGGTCGGCTGCGGAATCCGAACCCGCACCTGGAGCCTGCCGATCACTCGGCGGCCGAACAACACTAAACAAGGGCAATCGAACTGTGAGTACGGAATCCACAGCCCAGGCCGCGGGACACGTCATGGACGACTCCCCTCTGTTCGGTGCTGACATGTCCTTCCACGACATCACCGAACTGGTGTCGTCGCACACGGAGAAAAAGACTCCGCTGGCTTGGATGGGGGCCTTCTCCATTGCGGTGACGGGTCTGATGATCCTCCTGGTCATGATCGCTTACCTGT
>CAYXSE010000220.1:0-6627 GCA_964466675.1 uncultured Rhodothermales bacterium
GGGCAAACAAGGCCAAGGCTCTCTCCTCCAGGAAGTCGAATGCTGTTTCCGACAAGATTCCGCCGGACAGGACTTCCTCCCGGCTGATGTCCTCGTCATGGCCCTCCTCGGCTTTGGTAGCTGGAGTCAGAATGGGAGTCGGGAGCGGGCTGTTCTGAATCAGGCCGTCCGGCAACGACTTACCACAGAGGAGCCGTCCTCCCGCCTCGTAGGTTCTCCAGGCATGACCTGCCAGATACCCCCGGACCACAAATTCAATGGGAAGCGGCTCACATCGTCGGGCGATGGTCACGTTTGGGTCGGGGAGATCCAATACGTGATTGGGCATGATATCGGCCGTTCGCTCGAAGAAGTAGCCCGCCAGTCGATTGAGTATCTGGCCCTTAAACGGGATGGCTTGCCGGAGAACATGGTCAAAGGCCGAGATCCGGTCGGTGGTGATGAGAATCAGTCGATCCCCGACGGGATACGTGTCTCGGACTTTGCCGCGGTATCGTCGCCCCAGGTCCGTGAACTTGGTTTCGCGAAGGGTATGCGCCAAGTGGCGACGGATGAGGCTCCGGTCCATTCCGCTAGGAGCGAGGGAATCGACTGGACCGTCTGACGTGGAGTCTGGGGGTCAGTGTACTCGAGACAGGAGTCTCAGCTACCTCATCCTCGAGCCGATTCATGAGCGACCGGGTGGCCTGTTTACCGATGGTCTGAATCGTCTGATCCACACTCGACAGGCCCAAATATTGACTGGTCTTCAGGTCATCGTAGCCAACTACCGCAATATCGTTTGGTACTTTCAGTCCGGCTTCCACAATGGCAGACCAGGCGCCAATAGCCTGTACATCGGAACTCGCGAAAACGGCAGTGGGGGGCGATTCCAGGGCAAGGAGGACTTGCATGGCCTCGTGGCCGGCTTCTTCGCTGAATCCCTCGTGTTTCTCGGTCGAGCCCGCCTGGACGAGAGACGGATCATACTCGAGTCCCACGGCGGCGAGAGCATCCCGGTAGCCCTGAATCCGATCAGACTGGATGCTACTGTCACTGAACGACCGAATCATGCCGATCCGGTCATGTCCTTGCGAGGCGAGATGTTCAACTGCTACTCGTCCTCCGGCAACATCGTCCCAATCAAAAGACTCGAATCCGTTCCAGCTTGACCCGATGACTACGACGGGAGCCTGGAGCGCCGACAGTTCGTCGGCCAAACTCTGGTCCATTTGAACTCCGGCCAGGAGAAGTCCATCGACAGTACCACGTCTCAGGAAGCTCATCAAGGTCTTTACGGGTGCTCGCCAGCCCAGATCACAAAGAAGCAGATCCACCTCGCGATTGGTGAGTGCCGCACGGACTCCCTTGAGGAGCTCATTGTGGAAGGGCGTGGAATACGTGGGCAGTGCCACGGCAATGGTCTGAGAACGCTGCTGAGCAAGCTTCTTGGCGGTCCGGTCCGGACGATACTTCAGCTCGTCGATCGTCTTCAGGACGCGAGCCCGCGTCATGTCAGACACGTCCGCAGAATTATTCAGAACACGGGAGACCGTTGAGATGGCAACGCGCGCCTTGGCCGCGACATCGTATATGGTAACCTTGGTTCTCTCCGAGGGCATGGTCAGCGTCGAGCTGCTGATGGATAAAGAGGGAGTCGGCAGCCTTCGAGAATCTAAGCCAAAACGAGGACGATTCGACACCCACCCCCGGTTTGACCGGAGAGTACTCAAAAGTTGGTGTTCCGCGGTGCGGCAGAGGGAGATTTTCCGGGACAGTGCGATCCAATCGAGCCTCACATCGTTGCAGGCCACATGTCAATAGCTGAACCACGAACGACAGAGATCCTGCTTCCCATTGAGGGCATGACCTGCGTAGCCTGTGCTACCCGAATCGAGCGAAAACTGGGACGCTTGGAGGGTGTTGAGACGGCTGTAGTCAACTACGCGACGGAGGAAGCGCGCGTAGTCCTGACGAGCGGAGCTCCGACAACATCGGGACTTATAGACACGGTAGACGCCGCCGGATACGGAGTTCGGTTGGATCACGCGGAAACGCTTCGAGGGTCCAGGCCTGAAGCCGAAAGTGTTGTTTCGTCAGCGTTGACCATCCCAGGCGTGATCGAAGCTCGAGTCGTTGAGGACTCGGGTCGATGGGTTGCGCGTGTGGATTACTTGGCCCCTAGTACAGACAAGAGGCGACTTCAGAAAGCCCTCGGTTCCGCCGCTCCGGCGCCCGTGGATGAGTCGAAGGCGGTGTCGGAGGGCAAGCGTTCAAAAGATCTGAAGCGCCGATTCTGGGTGTCTGTCGTGCTTACCGTTCCAGTCACGATCCTAAGCATGGGCGGGTTCTCCTTTGGGGGACTGCTGTGGCTTCTGGCTGCGCTCACGACCCCCGTCGTGATCTGGTCTGGCGCAGAGTTTTTCAGGTTGGCCGCTCGAGCCGCCCGGCATGGAGCCGCGGATATGAACACGCTGGTGGCGATGGGAGTCGGAACGGCGTACCTGTATAGCATGGGCGTGGTGTTGGCACCCGGTTTCTTCGCTCGCGCGGGAGAGGGCGGGGTCTACTTCGAAGCCGCTGCCGTGATTGTCACACTGATACTGCTGGGACGCTGGCTGGAAGAGAACGCCAAGGGAAAAACGAGCGCGGCCATCAAGTCGCTGATCCGCCTGCAGCCACAAGAAGCCCGCGTAGTGAGGGACGGTACGGAGTTGCAGGTTCCTATCGCGAGCATCGAGCTTGGCGACGAAGTGCTTGTCAAGCCGGGCGAACGTATTCCGGTGGACGGGACCCTCCGATCGGGGAAGTCCAGCGTCGATGAGAGCATGGTGACCGGCGAACCGATTCCTGTTGAGAAGGCCGTCGGCGACCTGGTCGTCGCGGGTACCATCAACACGACCGGGGCTTTCACCTGCATTGTCAATCGGGTCGGGCAGGACACAGTACTCCAGCAGATTGTTCTCTTGGTTCGCCGAGCCCAGGGCTCCAAGGCGTCCATTCAGGCGCTGGCGGATAGAATAGCGGCCGTGTTCGTTCCGGGTGTAATCGTGTTCGCGTCAGTCACGGCCTTGGTTTGGTGGATTTTCGGGCCAGAGCCGAGATTGAATCATTCGCTTCTTCGGTTTGTGACGATTCTGATCATTGCTTGTCCTTGTGCACTCGGTCTTGCTACGCCAACAGCCATCGTGGCGGCTACGGGCCGGGCTGCGCGGTTTGGAGTCCTGTTTCATTCGGCGACTGCCGTGGAGGCAGCCGGGAGACTGGAAGTCATGGTTCTTGACAAGACGGGGACCCTGACCAAGGGGGAGCCGGTCGTTTCCAAAGTGTTTGCGGTATCCGGAAAGACTGAAGAAGAGGTTCTTCAATTTGCGGCAGCCGCCGAATCCTTGTCAGAACACCCACTGGCACGCGCCGTGGTAAGGGCGGCCGAGGAGCGTAATGTTGGGCTTCTTCCGGCCACGGAATTCTCCAGCGAGACCGGGATGGGTGTGCACGCAATCGTGGACGGCAAGCCGCTGGTCCTGGGCAACCGGGACTTTTTGGAGGCCCAAGGGATCAAGGTCGACGGGACGACCGATGAGAGGACTCCCGTTCACGTGGCCGTCGACGGCGTTTTTGTGGGCACGCTTTGGATAGAAGACGAATTGAGGGAGGAGGCCGAGGCTGCCGTGAAGGGGCTTCGGGCGCTGGGCTTGGAGGCGGCGATTGCTTCCGGAGACGCGGACGGCCCGGTGAACTCCGTGGCGCAAAGGTTGGGGATCACGCGAGTATTGTCCCGAGCGCGACCCCAGGACAAGGCCGCGCACATCGAAGGGCTTCAGAAAAGTGGGGCGATTGTCGGCATGGTGGGAGACGGTATCAACGATGCACCCGCCCTGGCACAGGCCGATGTAGGGTTCGCGGTTGGTGGAAGCACCGGCGTCGCCATCGACGCCGCGGACGTCGCCTTTCTACGCGACGATCCTACCATGGTCGCATGGACGATCAGCCTGTCCAGAAAGGCGCTTCGGATCATCCGGCAGAACTTGTTCTTCGCTTTCGTTTACAACGTGGTGCTGATCCCGGTGGCGGCCGGTGCCTTGTACCCTGTCTGGGGAGTCCTTCTGAATCCCATGCTAGCCTCGGCGGCCATGGCGCTCTCCAGCGTCTCAGTCATTTCCAATAGCCTGCGACTGTCGAGTCGGAAGCCGATGGGCATGGCGACCCCTAAGCTGTTGCCTCAAGGCAACGTAGACCAACATTGATCATGAAAATGGAGCTGCAGATCGACGGGATGAGTTGCCAGCACTGTGTTCGCGCCGTAGAAGAAGCCCTGACGGGCGTTGCGGGTGTCGAAGTGAACGCGGTGCAGGTTGGCTCCGCATCTATCACCGCTTCAGCGGAGACAGGGATTGAGCAAATCCGGATGGCCATCGAGGAGGAAGGATTTACCGTGGGAGGGGTCACCGAACTGGTCTAGACTATCGGGGAGAGGGAAGGGGAAGTGCCGTACCTTCTTCACCCCTTCACTCAGGCAATACGGCTCGCGTCAGGAGAGGTTGCTGTCTCGGTGTCGGGGTCCCACGAGATTAGGATATTCGGCATTGACGGGACGTGGGTACGCTCGTTCGGCTCCGAGGGACGAGGGCCGGGTGAGTTTGGCGAGTTCGCCGCGAGTCGAGTGTGGCAAACGGTGGACGGAACACTCCTGGTCGACGATTCCATTCAGCGACGGATTCACCACTTCAGCGCGGACGGTCACGTCATCAACACGACTTGGGTAGCCATTCCGGAGCGATTTTCGGGGTCTAGTTGGACCCTGGGCGTCTTCGGTGACGGCAGCATTCTCCATCAGGTCGTCCTCGGGCACCTGACGGGGGAGCCGGACGACCTGATTCGAAACCCGACGATCCTGCTGCGGCTTTCCCCGGAGGGCCGATTCGTGGATTCGCTCACGTCTTATCCGTCCCGGGCGCGGTTTGTCAATTCCGTCGACGGTATTACTCACTACCCATTCATTCCGTTTTCAGTGTGGACGCACGCGGCTGTCGGGCCTGACACGACGGTGTATCTGATCGGTGACCGCCCGGAAATCACGCGCCTGTCCAGGTCCGGAGCAGTCGTTCAAACGCTGAGTTGGAATGCGGAACGGGCGCCGATCACTTCGTCCCGATTCGGTCGCTACCGGAGTAGATCCCTTGAAGGAATCCGGAGAGGCCGGCGGCGATTGTACGAGGCTTTTTACGCCAAGCCTCTACCCATTCCTAAAGAGCTTCCTGTCGCGGCCGCGTTGCTTGTGGACAAATTGGGGTTCATCTGGATCGAGCGATACCGATTTCCCTGGGACGAGGAGATCAAGTTTGACGTCATCGACCCGGAGTCCGGCTGGCTCGGGACGATCACGCTGCCCGAGCCGGTCACCATTTACGAGATTGGGGCGGATTACCTTCTCGGCCTCCGACGCGACGGAATGGGTGTGGAGCAGGTAGTGATGTTAGGGCTGAGGCGGTGATGGTATTGGCCAGTGAGGCCACGATGGCTCTGCTACCGGATTCGCGTTCATCCTTGTACCCACCCTCATATTGGCAGGGTGCTCTGGATCACATGGCTCGTTGGTGGGGAACGAGTCGGGAATCACAGAGGGCATAAGTGGGATGGCTCGTATAGACAATCGTCACTACCTTGCCGTTCATGACTTCCTTGCCTTTGAAGAAGGCAACCGACTTAGCGTCATAGAAATCTCGAAGAATCTGGACGTAATCGTTTCTCCCGTGAGCTTCAGTAACTGGAGTCATGTCGACGGGAAGCCGAGCGACCTAGAGGGGGCCTGTTCCATACCAGGGCGGAGTGGGGAGTTTCTGCTCGTCGAGGCGGGACACTGGGATAGCAATTACGGCCGAATGTTTCATGTGGAGATTGACAAGGCGAAGGCCCCTCATCAAGGAACTGTGCTGGGAGTATTCGATCTGCCCGAGTTTAATGCGAAGGGGCCTGGCGATGACGTAGGCGATGAAATTTAAGGGATCGCTTGTTCGTCGAGGCGAGATGGGCGGATTCTCGTCATCCTTGGGGAGCGAGGCGGATCAGCCGCCTACACCTCCGGGCTAATACGCTGGGTCGTTGCTGATCCAACCACCCACAGCCTTTCGTGGACAGCCCTGGGTCGAGCCGGAAAGAGCGTAGCAGCACCGGGCTCCTGGAGCGACCCTTCCGGAAATCGAGATATCTCTGCTCTGCTTCTGGATGGCGATTCAATCCTTTGGGCAGTAGCGACGGAAGACCACGGTGCTCGCACCATAGACGGATTCAAGACGGAGGCGCTCGCTCGCGCAACTAGCGAAATTGACGGCAGCCTTTTTGCGATTGGCACAGAGGACGAGGCCTTAGGAGGAGCCTGGAGGGCAATAAGGTAGCCACACACCAACCGAGACCTCGGACTCTGATCCCCGGTTGGATTGAATCACAATCTGGCAGAGCTGTGCGAATGTCATCACGAAATCTGATTGCGAGACAAACAGTCTTCGCAGAAGCCTGGGCTCGAGTCGCGAAGCTTGATCTTTCCGCTCCCAAACGCAAGCTAACCAACCTCACAAACGGCTTTGTAGACCGTTCCTGTAAGTCATTCCTGGCCTTGGACTTGGCCGTCTCGGTGGCCTCGGGAACGGC
>CAYXSE010000221.1:0-6550 GCA_964466675.1 uncultured Rhodothermales bacterium
AACGACATGCGCGTCTATCCCGGCCTCGCCTGCAAGAATCGCAAGGGCGAATGGCATCAGGACCACACGCAACTGCATGAGAATCACGCCAAGTACGAACATGGCGATGATTCCCAGAAATACGCTTATCAGGTTGTAATTACGCATCATTTTTTTGGCCGCCACCGGCAACCGCAACGCGTACTTCCTACGCCAACAATACCAACTTTGATGCGAGCAATTTTCCCTTTTGTCGCTCTCTTCTGGCTTCCGTTTTCAGACCACGTCGACCCCGAGTATCCGCAGGACTATTTTCGTTCGCCCCTCGGGATTCCGCTTTCTCTTTCGGGCAATTTCGCTGAGATGCGGTCCAATCACTTCCATGCAGGATTGGATATTCGAACCAACGCCCAGACCGGATACCGTGTCTACGCTGCCGCGGAGGGTCGGGTATCCAGGGTGGCCGTGTCGCCGGGTGGTTACGGCAATGCCTTGTACCTGGAACACCCGGATGGGTACACGACCGTCTATGCTCATCTGGACCGTTTTGAGGGCCCCATCGCACGATGGGTGAAGGCGCAGCAATACGCGACCGAGTCGTTTAGAGTCAACCTTTTCCCCGGGAGAACCCAGTTCGTCGTCGCAAAGGGGGATGTCATCGCCTACACAGGTAATAGCGGCTCTTCCGGTGGCCCCCACCTACACTTTGAGATCAGGGACACGGCGACATCCGAGCCGCTTAACCCGTTGCTCTTCGGACTTCCGGTGACTGACAAGACTGCACCCAGGATCTTCCGAATCAAAGTGTATATGGAGGACCCGCATGGCTCCGCGGTCGTCGTCTCGGCCGCTGGGGATACGATGGCCGTTGCCCGCTACCGTCGGCCCGCCACGATCGGAGTCACACTGTCCGATTCGAGCTACGTGCTTAGTCGAGGGGCGCATATCGCCGCCGATGGCAAGATCGCGTTTGGCATTCAGACTCACGATTATCAGGAGGGGTCGAGGAACCGGCTTGGACTCTACACGATCAGCCTCGCCGCGGGCGAACAGGAAATTTTCCGCTCAACGATGGAGCGTATCAACTTTTCTACGACACGCTACATAAACGCACACCTGGACTACGCGGAACGCTCCTCAACTGGCCGGTGGCTCCAGCGCAGTCACCTTCTTCCCGGCAACACGCTGCCACTGTACCAGACAATCCGACGGGGCTTCCTGGATGTGAGCACCGGCGACGTTCTTCCGATGCGGTACACGGTCACCGACGCCCACGGGAATCGGGCCGAACTCGGATTCGAGGTGCACGGTCGTAATCTGCCAGAGCCCCCAACCCCCAGAGTAAACGGCTATCGGGTGTCTCACACCCGAGGGGATTCTTTTGTCGCCCCTGGACTGATAGTTCGCATCCCCAGACGGGCGCTTTACGAGGACATTGACCTAGCCTACTCCTCCTCCAGTCCGCCCCAGGGGGGCTTTTCTGCGACGCACCGGGTACACCGGTCCTCAACCCCCATCCACACGCCCATTACGGTGTCCATTGAGTCCACGGACCTGCCGGAACGACTTAGGCAGAAAGCGCTGCTCGCCCGGGTTTCTTCCGGTCGCCTGAGTTCAATCGGCGGGAGCTACGAAAACGGTTTCGTGTCGGCCCGAACGCGCGCGTTTGGTTCGTTCGTGATAGCCGCGGATACGGTAGCTCCCACCATTCGACCCGTCAATATCTCGGAAGGCAAATCGCTCACCAGAGCATCATCCATCCGGCTCCGGATGAGCGACGCCCTGTCCGGCATTGCTTCCTTTGAGGGCAGGATCGACGGCGATTGGGTTCTTTTTGAATACGATGCCAAACGCTCTCTCATCTACCACACGTTCGACGGCCGCGTCCAACCAGGTTCACATGAACTCACCGTTCGCGTGGTTGATGGTAAGGGGAACGTGGCCCGATATCGGGCCAACTTTAGACGATAGCTACAGCGCCAGAAGCACGGTTCTAAGCGCGTCGAGCGTCCTGTCGATTCCTTGAACGCGGGTTGACCGGTCCCACACTTCGGCGAGGGCTGGCGGCACAGGAACGTCAATCCCCAACGCATGCTGAACGGCTTCTGGAAACTTTGCGGGATGCGCCGTCGCGACAACCACCACGGGTCTTGCTCTAGCCTTGGATGGCATGAGTAGACGAACCGCTTCGAGGCCGACCGCCGTGTGGGGATCGGCGGCGTACCCCGTCTCGTCATAGACTCGCCTCATGCTTTCCGTCGTCGCGTTGTCAGACACGGAGCATCCCTCGACCATCTGGGTCAATCTGTCCCTCCCCAGAAGCCATTCCAGGCGCTCAAAATTGCTCGGAGCCCCTACATCCATAGCATTCGAGATGGTCCTGGTTGAGGGTCTCGGCTTGGGCATCACGCCAGACAGATACTCGGGAAAGAAGCGGTTCTTGTTGTGTGCCGCCAGAAACTTCTCGATCGGAAGACCCGACAGATAGGCGAGTACTGCCGCCGTCAGATTCCCCAAATTGCCGCTCGGAATACAGACATCGAAGGACTGCCCCAGTTGGCGCCCTGCCCAGATGTAGTAGGTCATCTGAGGCAGCAATCGTCCGATATTGATGCTATTCGCTGACGACAATCGAATACCGGCAAGCGCTGGATCACCGAAAGCCTGCTTGACCATTTCCTGACAGTCATCGAAGGTCCCTCTGACCCGGAGCGCCGTGACGCCGGAGCGCTCTACGGTGAGCTGTCGCTCTTGAACGGGGCTTACTTGACCTTCAGGATACAGCAGGACCACGTGCGTCCCGGGCGTGCCAGCGAACCCGTCGGCAACGGCGCTTCCGGTGTCTCCCGAGGTTGCCACGAGTACGATGACCTCCTCCTCACCAGCATCGCGGGATGCGGCCAGGAGTCGCGCCATGGACCGAGCCCCGAAATCCTTGAACGACGACGTGGGCCCATGAAATAGCTCCAGCACATGGACACCTGCCCAAGGACCCGACAGCTCTACCAGAGGAACATCGAAGCTCATGGCCTCCCCAATCGCCTCACGCAGCTCCTCTTCACCAATCGCCCCCTTGATCCAGGCGCCAAGGACGTCTGTCGCCAACTCTCGGAACGTGTTGGCCGAACGCCAATCAGAGGGGAGTTCAGGGATGGACAATGGCACGAAGAGCCCGCCATCCTCGGCAAGACCGCGTCGGAGTGCCGATACAAATCCCGTTTGGCTCCCGGCAGCGTCCCGGGTGCTGGTGAACGATGGGCCGGACCCCGTCCCATTCGGGCGATGCGCCAGTCGGGGGCCCAAGTTCGCCAGGGAACCTGGAGCCCAAGTCCGCCCGGATCCGGACATCAGTCCTTGAACGAGAGATCTCCTCGCAGGAAGGCCTCTGCCGTATCGACCATGTTTGAGCTACCGATGTAGAGGGCCGTCCTTTGATGAAGCTCCGTCGGCGCCTTCTCCATAATGCGCTGCCGTCCGTCTGACGCGGACCCGCCCGCCTGTTCGGCGATGAATGCCAACGGATTGGCTTCATACATCAACCGCAATTTACCGTTCGGATTGGCCTCGGTGGCTGGATAAATGTAGAGTCCGCCCTTCATCAGGTTCCTGTGAAAGTCCGCGACGAAAGAGCCTATGTAGCGTGTGCTGAGTGGCCGTCCGCCTTCTTCATCGTCGTCCTGCATCCAATGGATGTACTCCTTCAGCCCCCTCTCAAACGAATTGTAGTTCCCCTCATTGATGGAATACATGTTTCCGTTCAGAGGTGTTCGAATATTGGGATGGCTGAGTACGAACTCGCCAATGGACGGATCAAGCGTGAAGCCGTTGACGCCGAACCCACTCGTGTAGACCAGCATGGTCGACGACCCATAAACGACATATCCCGCCCCAATCTGCTCAGTACCAGCCTGAAGGGCGGCCCCGAGATCCGGCTCGCCGTATCCCTTGGGCAGTTTGTAGATCGAGAATATCGTCCCCACCGAGACGTTCACCTCGATGTTTGACGAGCCGTCCAGAGGATCCATGAGTACGATATATTCGCCATCCGAACCCACACCCGTCTTGATCGGGATGGCTTCGGCATGCTCCTCAGACCCAATGAGGCAGCATTCCCCGCCCCTTCTGAGGGCCTGGACGAACTCCCGGTGGGCCATCAGGTCCATCTTTTGCTGCACCTCGCCCTGCACGTTGACGATCCCCGTGTCTCCGAAAACATCGGCGATTCCGGCACGTCTCATTTGCCAATTCACGCTCTTCGCAGCCACGGACAGATCACGAATCAATCGCGAAAAAGCGCCCGTCGAGTGCGGGAGTTCTTCCTGGCGATCGATGATGAACTGCTCCAGGGTGAGCGTGGCGGGGATCGAATTGACCTTAGCCGGATCTGACATCTTAGCTTCGTCTTGGATGGGCAGCCTGAGAATAGAAGGGCGTGGGCCAGATCGTGCCCCACAGGCCTCTTATTGGCACAAACATACGGTGGAAAATACCCGTCTAAATCATTTTGTGAAGGACGATAGGAGAAAGCGAATCGGGACATCCAATCGTTCTCGCCACGCGGCCTCATCATGAGCCGCGCCCGGAAACTTCTGAGTCATCCAGTCTTCGTCCCTCCGATAGCCGGCCCTCCTCAACGTCCTGTTTACGGTCTTCTGTAACGACTCGTACCGCGCAATTTGCGATTCTGAGCCATAATCGAAGTAGAACCGGTGCTTACCCGGCCGGGGGAGGTGCCGCTCCAGATACCGGAGCACGACCCTCCCTCCCACGGTCCAGCTGGTGGACAGACACGCTGCGCCGCCAAACACTTCGGGATACTCGCAGGCGGCGTAGAGTGAAATAAGGCCTCCCATGGAGGAGCCCATCAGAAGCGTGCCCTTCTGCCCCGCGATGGTGCGGTATTCGGTATCCACAAAGGGCTTCAGTTCATTCACGAGAAAGGCCAGGTATCGGTCTGAGTTGGGACCCGCGCCGTAAGTCTTCTCGAACCGTTTCAGCGTTCTCGGGTCGGCCCATTCTTTCATCGGCTTTTCCGGCATGTACTCGCTGATTCGCGATCGCGTATTCCACACTCCCACCACGATCATCTCTGGCAGGTGCTCTTGGCTGAAAAGGCGAGACGCCGTCTTGGCCACCCCCCAGTCAACGCCTGCGAACGAGAGTTCGGGGTCGAACAGGTTCTGACCGTCGTGCATGTAGAGGACCGGATACCTCTTTTTTTTGCGGCCGTAACCTTGCGGGACCCAAATATCTACGTTGCGCGGAGTTACAAACTCGGACGCGAAGTTGTCGTATCGAACCAGTTTTCCCTTCACCCGAGATACCCCGATTCATACAGCCAACGTCGCGTCTCGGGAGCCCGATCCGGGAATTCCCGGAGCTCGGCGATCAATCTCTGCAGATCATCCTCAGTATCGACATCGTACCAGATCGGAAGCTCGGAAAGGCGAGCGTGCTCCATCTGTAGTTCCTCCCTGGTGCGCTCGGCCACATCCGCTCTGGAATATTGGATCCTCCCGAAGAAGCCGGGAGATGTGCCATGGAGTCCAAGGAGGTAGTATCCCCCGTCATCGGCTGGGCCAATCACCGCTGATCCCGGCTCGGAAACGGACCGAAAGGCATCTTCCAACACCGTGGTGGGGAGTGTCGGTGAGTCGGTCCCAACAACCACCAGAGGACCAAAATCGGCCTCTTCGCTCTCCAGAAAGGCGTTCCGAAGACGTGCGCCGAGGCTGTCTCCTCTCTGGAGGTGTAGACTATGGGCCGGCGATCTGAGTGAGAACTCCGCTAGTGACGGGGTCACGTACCAGCGCACCTCCACGTCAAGCGTGTTCGCTTTCGCCTTCACATCCAGAATGAATGCGTGATAGATGCCCGCCGCCCCGACTTGACCCAATGCGGGCTCCAGCCGGGTTTTCACGCATCCCGCCCTGGGGACCCGTGCAAATATGAGAAGTGCCGGCTTCACGCGCTGGACTTCACCCTCCCAATCACCTTGCCAAGCACTAAAGTCGCCCTGGAGATTTCCGCAACCGTCGTGTTCGCACCGAATGAGAACCTGACGGCACCATCTCCACTCCTGCCGATCGACTCAAGAACGTGGCTTGGGGTGACCACGCCGCTAGCGCACGCTGATCCAGCGGATACACCGACTCCATCCAGGTCCATTCCAAGCACAACCATCTCACTCGCCTGCACCGAACTGAGGCCTGGCAAGCCAACGTTCAAAATATGAGGCGCTGCGTCGGTTTCAGGGGTGTTGAACCGGATGGCCTCCCCCAAATGCTCGGCAAGCTCACTCCGCATCCGGCGGTTCAATTCCCTCAGGTGGCCCCGCCTTTCAGTGAGCCGCTCCACCATGAGCCCCAATGCCGTCGCAAAGCCGACAATTCCGGCCACATTCTCGGTCCCCCCCCGGCGTTCCTGCTCCTGCCCACCCCCCGGCATGGACGCCGAAAAAGGCACGCCCGAACTCACGAACAAGAGGCCCGCGCCTTTGGGGCCGCCCATCTTGTGGTTCGAGAGAGTTAGCAGATCCACACCGAGTCGATTGACGTCCAACTGCATCGAA
>CAYXSE010000222.1:0-6462 GCA_964466675.1 uncultured Rhodothermales bacterium
GAGGTATGAGGCCTCCGGCCCAGGGCGGGCGATGATGGACCAATGCGTATGCCGTGCCGGGGGAGCGCGGACCCGTTTGAGCTCCTTTTAGGGCTGCAGCGGCCACGGCAGCCTTCAGAGTCCCGTCTGAAAGATGATCATCCAGGACGTCCTGGACACACATGGGAAGGAAGCGGAGCGCCTCAGGAAAGTCCTTCTTGCCCATTCGGCGCAGCGCCCATCCCAGTCGGAGCACGTCCACGATGCCCGCCAGACCTGTGGGTTCGGCGTCCGGGAGGGGCCGAGCCCACACGCGTTCGAGCGCTTCACCCAGTTTGTTTACGAACTTCTCCAGCTCGGCCAGCGAGGAGTCTTTCGGGTCTATATGGATTGCCGTGTCGGAGTCCACCAAGACGGTGGTTCCTCCCCCCTTAAGAATCCGCAGGCCGTGTTTCTTCAGGCTCAACTCCTTCATGACCGACGGATGGAGCGCCTCCACGGTGTCGAGGGCCGCGGGTGCTCGATACCCGGGAGCGACTTCGACCGTGGACATCGTTCCGCCGACGGAATCCCGGGCCTCGAAAACAGCCACAGAGCGTCCGGCGCGAGCCAGGTAGGTAGCCGTCGCCAGGCCATTCAGGCCGGCTCCGATGATGGCGACGTCGTAGCGTTCCATTTACCTGCCCCCGAGGATTTCGCGTGCCGCCAGTTGGCCGGGAGCCCCCATGACGCCACCCCCTGGATGCGTGCCTGAGCCGCACATGTACATGTTCTTGATGGGCGTACTGTATCCGGCAGAGCCCGGAACTGGCCGAAGGAAAAAAAGCTGATCCAGGCTGAGTTCGCCGTGAAATATGTTGCCTTCCGTGAGCCCGAAGGTGTTTTCCATGTCCCAGGGAGTCACGATTTGACGATGCAGGATTATGTCCCGCATGTTCGGCGCATACTCGGAGAGCGTGTCAATGACGGCATCACCAAACGGCTCCCGTTGCTCTTCCCAGTTGGTCCCGTCTTCCAGGTGGTAGGGGGCGTAATGAACAAAAATCGACATCACATGCTTGCCCGGAGGCGCGAGCGACGGGTCGATCATTGTCGGAATGAGGATGTCCATATACGGCTTCCTGGAGAACCGCCCGTATTTGGCATCATCGTAGGCACGCTCCAGGTAGTCGATGTCCGGGCTGATGGAGATGGACCCCGATAGATAGGGGTCCGTGGATTCTCCTCGCTGGCGTACTTTTTCGAGACACGTGAATTCTGGCAGACCGTCCAAGGCCAAATTGACCTTGCCCGATGATCCGCGGATCTTGAATCGCTGGATAGACCGGCGAAAGTCCTTGGTCAGGTGCTCTTCGTCGACCAGCTTCAAGAAGGTTCTCTTGGGGTCCACGCTGGAGATGACCTTGGTGGCATGAATCTCTTCGCCATCCCTCAAGACCACACCCTTGGCTTGACCTCCTTCGATGATGATGCGTTCTACCGGGGACTCGACACGGATTTCAACTCCTTCGCTGCGAGCGCTGCTTGCGATAGCCTCGGCGACGGAGCCCATACCCCCCCTCGGTAAACCCCAGGCCCGAAACTGACCGTCGATTTCACCCATGTAGTGGTGCAACATCACATAGGCCGAGCCTGGGGAACGCGGGCCCAGGAAGGTCCCAATGATCCCGCTTGCGGACAACGTTCCCAGCAAGGCCGGCGTCTCGAACCACTGCTCGACGAACTCGGCCGCACTCATCGTCATCAACTTGGCGAGGTCGTATAGATGGTCGGATCGGCCACCGAACTGGTCTCCAAGAGCCTTGAGTTGTTTCAGATTTCCCGGGGAGAGCGAAGTCGGGCTGGGTGGAGGAGTGGAAAGGATGGGGCGGATGGTGAGACATAACTGATAAAGCAGCTCGGCGAATCGCTCGTAGGCCTCCGCGTCCTTGATGGAATGGCGCATCAGTTCGCGGCGCGTGTCGCCCGGATCGTGCCAGCGCATCAGGAAGTCGCCATCACGCATTGGCGTCATCGTTCCATCGAGGGGAAGAAGTTCGAACCCGTGGTTCGGAAGATCGAGATCCTCGATGATGTCGGGCCGGAGGAGGCTGACAACGTAAGAGCAGACCGTGTATTTGAAGCCGGGAAAGATCTCCTCGGTCACCGTGGCTCCGCCGACCAGATAGCGGTTCTCCAGGACCAGCACGGAGCGTCCGGCCTTGGCCAGGTAAGCCGCACAGATCAGGCCGTTGTGACCGGCGCCAATGACGATAGCATCGTAGGATTTCATGCGCTGCTGTGAGGCGGATCCGAATTTGCGAGGCTGAGGTGCGTTCCATATAATGGATTACGACGTCACAATACGGAATTATTAAATCCAGGACAAGCTTCGATGGCCATAGGTACCGCATTCCACGAGCGTACTTCGGCGCTCTGCCAGAGCCACGAATGGAGGTCGTGGTCGGGATTCGTCGTGGCCAGTTCCTACAACGAGTTCGCAGCCCCGGAATATGCGGCGATCCGTCATGCGGCGGCCGTAATCGACGTTTCTCCGCTTTACAAGACCTGGGTTACGGGATCCGACGCCACTGCGCTCATGAACCGCATTTTCACCCAGAACCTGACCAAGGTGGCTGTGGGCCGCGTGGTCTATTCGCCATGGTGCGATCCGGATGGGATGGTTCGTCAGGAGGGCACCGTGTTCCGGCTGGGCGAGGACGCGTATCAGGTCTGCTCCGCGGAGCCATCGCTCGGGTGGATCAGCCGAAATGCGGTCGGATTCGATGTGGAAATTCTGGATCGGACAGACGATATCGCCGCGCTCGCCCTTCAGGGACCGAATTCCCGTAAGGTGTTGCAGGCCGTCTCGACCGTGCCCGTAGACGATCTTCGATTCTTCCGGTTCGCCGAAGGAGCGATTGACGGCGTGCCGGTCACGGTATCGAGAACCGGATATACCGGTGATCTGGGCTACGAAATCTGGATTCCGGCGGAGCACGCCATCAAGGTATGGGATGCCATCATGGAGGGCGGGGCACCGCAGCACGTCACGCCGTGCGGGCTCGCCGCCATGGACATCGCCAGGATCGAGGCAGGATTCGTCCTCATCAACGTGGACTATGTGAGTTCGGAGGTGGCACGCCTCAAGCGCCACAAGGTCTCTCCCTACGAGCTAGGGCTCTCCTGGGCGGTAAAGCTGGACAAGGGCGAGCCGTTTTGTGGCAAGCGAGCCCTGGAGGCTGAGAAAGCCGAAGGGAGCAAGCGCTACGTCGTGGGGATCGAGATTGGGTGGGGGTCTCTCGAGGAGGCGTATGCGGGCGCAGGCATGATGCCAGAGCTGCCAACCATGCCGTGTCGCGATTCGGTCCCCGTCTATGAGCGAGGCGGAAAACAAATTGGGAGGGTGACCACGCGCGTCTGGTCGACGATGCTAAAGAAGTACATCGGACTGGCGACCGTCGATGCGCCCTACGCCACGCCCGGAACCGAGGTCGCCATGGAAATCACCATCGACTATCAGCGCAAGAAGGTACCAGCCCGCATCGCAAAGACTCCTTTTTGGCGACCGGAGAGGATGCGCGCTTGAGCGCTCCGGAGGGCACCCAGTCCATCGTCCGAGCCGTCAGGCTCTTGAAATTGATCTCCGCGCGCGCCCAGCCCGGATCGCTGCGGGACCTGGCCAGTGAACTCGGCTTGTCCAAGCCCACCGTACACAGAATGCTGGGTGCCCTGGCCGCTGAGGGCCTGGTCGAGCGAGGGAGTCGAGGGTTCATCCTGGGGGCAGGAGTCGTCGCGCTGGGTGCCCAGGCGCTCGCCAGCAGTAACTTGAGGGTGATGGCTCGGCGGCACCTGGAACGGCTCGCTTCCGAAACCGGAGAGACCGCCACGCTGGAGATCCCTTCGGGGGAGTCGATGTTGATTCTGGACGAAGTTCGGGGTGGTCAGGTTATCGGCGCGAATATCGAGGTCGGCACCAGGTGGCCCATGTCCACCACGTCCACGGGCAAAGCCTTCAAGGCGGCGATCGCGGGAGCCGTCGAGCCGTTTGCCATCTCAGAGAATGAGCTGGAGGCCGGATTCAGCGCGGTGGGTGCGGTCGTGCGGAGCCTGGGCGGCGGGGCTATCGCCGCTCTGAGTTTGGGCGGACCGAGTGAGAGGCTGGGCAAGGCCAGACTCGAAGAGCTGGGCGTTCAGGTTCGGGATGCGGCCAATGAGCTCTCCGCCACGCTGGGTGGGTGAGGCCAATTACTGACGACCCTCAACGGTCAACGTCTCGCGCTCGGTGGCGACACTATCCCGATAGACCTCCCGGTTATACGGTAGCTGGTCCAATTCCGGCCTCTGCATGGTCGTGAGAGCCCGATCATACCACTGAAGAGCGGCCCGAGTGTACCTGTCCTTCGACGTCGGATTCTCGGACCGGTAACCCAGGTCTCGATAAACTCGTGCCGTATAGGTGTACGTGGAAGCGAGGTTCCCTAGCAGGACGGCAGATGGCTGAGTGGACGCGACGGTCTCCTCGAGCGCTTCCACGCTTCGCAGGCAAGCGGCAAGGGCTGCGTCCAAATGTGTGGCCTCCATCAGGTAAAAGCACCGCCATCGCTCAGTTCCGCCAAGCATGTTGCCGAGGCTCGCGTTCGCGGGATTTCCATCCAGGAGCCGGCGGAAGATGTTCGCTCCCTTCTGATAATTGGCAGCGGCCTCGAGCGGCCGGCCGAGGCTGCCATTGAAGCTGCCGATCGCGGCATGAGATCGGGCCAAAGCCTCGAAAGCCTTCTCGTTCGTCCGGTCCGCAGCCACCATCGCTTCCGCCAGAACCATGGAGTTTTGGTGGGCAATGATCGCAGCCTCCGTGTCTCCGAGCGCCGTCAACATGTCCGCTGCGTAGTCGTAGCTCACGTGGAGTCCGTATTGAATCCTTGGGTGGTTGGGGTGCTCGGCCTCGAGTACGAGGAGGGGTGGCATGACACCTTGAACCAGATTCAGCGCATCTTGAACCCGTCCACTGAACCGGAGTCCGTCCATCCGATACGACCATGCTCGCCATTGATGGAGTTGCAGGTCCACGTCTTCAGGGGTGTCACGAACCAGTTCACCCAGCCTGTCCGTGGCGCTCAGAATCTGGCCGAGTCCTTCTTCTCGTTGTCCCTCCCAGATCAACCACCACCCGAGCTCGCTCTCAATCCGGCCCAGCGAATGCTGCGCGGTCCGATCCGCTTCGTCATCGAGCACCACCTTCCGAAGCAGGTTCACGGCGCGCTCGCTGATCTCGATGGCGTGTCGGTTGTCATCGCCCCATGAGGTGACGACAGCGAATTGCCCCAGCACATCGGCCAGAGCCTTGGTGACTGCTACGTTCGTGCTGTCCTTTCGCCAGATCGATTCCCGGAGGGTGACTGACTTCTGATAGCTCTCCGCGGCGCCCCTCAGGTTGCCCAGGTTTGTGTAGTGAGGGTTGCCCTGGATTTCGCCGATCTGCTCGTAGGCTGTGGCCAGCTCCAATTGTAACTCGTCATCATCTGACGCCTGCCGGCTGAGTTCGTCCAGGTAGAGGAGGGCGCTCTCAACCAGCATTCTGCGCGCTCCTGTCGCCCCGGGGAGGTCACGCATCTCTCCATGCAGGTCCAATATCAGCGTATTGGCCAGCGCGCGGACCTGTTGGAAGTGCTCATCGGCAAGCTTGGCTTGCGTGCCGGCCGCCAAAATGCCCCCTGCCAGCACCACAATTAGGGCCACGACCGCGGAAACGGCCAGACGATTCCGTTGGACGAATCGAGACACGCGGTACCCGAGCGTATCCGGCCGGGCCCGAACGGGCATTCTGGTCAGATGACGCCGGATGTCATCGGCCAACGCGGCCGCCGATTCATAGCGGCGCAACGGATCGAGGTGGAGCGCCTTGAGGACGATTGTGTCCAGGTCCCCCCGCAACCTTCGCCTGAGGGCGGCGGACTCGAGGCCCGTCGCCGGCCCTCCTCCGTCTCGCGACACGGCCAGGCTAGGGCGAGGAGGGGGAGACCCTGTCAGCTCTCGTTCGATAGCCGCGGGTGACATGCCCGACAAACGACGCGGCCGCCGACCGGTCAAGAGTTCATACAACACGACGCCGAGCGAATAGACGTCGCTTGCGGTCGTGATGGGCTGATTCATTATCTGCTCAGGACTCGCGTACTCGGGAGTCATGCGCCTGTACCCCGTCTTGGTGGCGGGCGTCCGAGCCGCCGCCTCGTCTTCAAGGCGTGCGATCCCGAAATCCAGCAGCTTGACGACGCCGGTCTTGGTCACAAGGATATTTGATGGCTTCAGGTCCCTGTGGACGACAAGATTCCGATGGGCGAAGTGAATCGCATCGCAAGCGGCCCTGAAGAGCCGCAACCTGTCCTCTACCCGGAGGCTCCCTTCGTCACAGAAAGCGTCTATCGGCTCCCCCTGTACGTACTCCATGACGAGGTAGGGGCCGTCGCTCGTCATCCCTCCGTCGAGCAGTCGGGCGATATGGGG
>CAYXSE010000223.1:0-5554 GCA_964466675.1 uncultured Rhodothermales bacterium
TCGATTCCACAACAGCTTTGGCCGGAATTGAAGAAGGCTCCGTCCACCAGGTTTTTGATGGCGAAAGGGAGGTCGGCGTCCTCCCGTACGTAGGCGGGATCCTTCCCCCCCAGTTCCAACCCGGCGCCCATCATAGTCTGGGCGGCGACCTGTGCCACGGACCTGCCTCCTGCTACAGACCCGGTGAAGTTGACCCGGGCGATGGCGCCCGAGCACATTATGTCCGCCGCCTGGTCATGGCTGAGAACCAGGTGCTTGAAAAGCCCTTCGGGTAAGCCCGCATCGTCACACGCGGCCTGGAAGCGATCTCCTGCAAGCAGAGTCTGCCGGGCGTGCTTGAGGATGACCGCGTTTCCAGCCATCAGCGCGGGGATCACTGAATTAACCGCGGTGAGGTAGGGGTAATTCCAGGGGGCGATCACAAAGATGACGCCCAGGGGCTCCCGAACGATGTACCGGGAGTCGGAAGATTTCACGGGAGACAGGGCGTCTGCCGCGATGGCAATCATGTGTCGAGCCCGTTCTTCGAACCCGCGAAGTTCACCCGCTCCGAATCGAATGGGGCGCCCCATCTGCCAGGCCAACTCCGGTACGATCTCGTCCGACATCCGAAGCATGGCGTCGACAACACTCGAACAGACCCGGGCTCGCTCGGCGAGGGGGGTCGATCGCCAGCGCGCTTGGGCTTCCGCAGCCTGCTTGAGACTCCGGGCAATTTCCCCATCGCTGGCCACTGGGCGCTCGAACAATACGGAGCCGTCTACCGGACTGATGCATCGTTGAACCATCAGGATCTCTCGAAACCTCGCTTCAACTCCCAGTCTGTGACTCGGCGGTCGGATTCGAGCTGTTCCCACCGCGCGGTGTGCAAATAGTGGTCGATGACGGGGCTGCCGAAGGCGGACCGTAGCATCGAAGAGGCACCGAGGGCATCGGTGGCATCGCGGAGCGTCTTCGGGACTTCGGGGAGATCGGATCCGGCATAGGCATCTCCACTATGGGGTGGCACCAGCTCCAGTTTTTCGTCGACGCCGGCCAGGCCAGCCGCAATCAGCGCTGCGAAAGCCAGGTAAGGATTGAGGTCGGCGCCGCCAATGCGACATTCGCAGCGAATCGCCGTGGAATTTTCGCCGCACAGTCTGTAGCCAGCCGTCCGATTGTCCCGGGACCAAACCGCTCGGGTCGGGGCGAACGTCCCTGTCTGGAATCGCTTGTACGAATTGACGAAGGGCGCGAGGAAGTAGGTAATGTCGCTCGAATATTTGAGTTGCCCAGCCATGAACTGACGCATCAGATCGGACATCCCCAGCGCATCGGACTCATTCCGAAACGCAGGCTCGTCCCCGTTCCACAGCGACAGATGAATGTGGCAACTGCTCCCCGCGAGGTCATAATTCCACTTCGACATGAAAGTGATGGCCTTCCCCTGGGAATGCGCAATTTCCTTCATGCCGTTCTTCATGATCACGTGCCGATCCGCCATGGAGACCGCGTCAGCGTAACGAATATTCAATTCTTCTTGCCCAGGCCCCCACTCACCCTTCGAGTTCTCGACGGGGATTCCGGCACCTTGAAGGCCATTTCGCATCGCTCGGAGGAGCGGTTCTTCCTTGCTGGTTTGGAAGACGTGATAGTCTTCGATATAGGTGCCAGCGGTTCTGGGGTCTCGGAATCCTCGCTCCTCGATATCCCGATATGGCTCATCGAAAACGTAGAATTCCAGTTCAGAGGCCACCATGGCCGTCAGGCCAAGCCGCTCGAGTCTTCGTGTTTGATTCAGTAGAATCGCCCGAGGGCTGTGCCCCAGTGGCGCCCCATGATGATCCTCGATATCACAGAGGACCAAGGCCGTCCCCTCGAGCCAGGGAATTCTGCGCAATGTGGAGAGATCCGGCCTCATCACAAAATCGCCGTATCCCTGCTCCCAACTGGCCGCTGCGTAGCCGGGAACAGGTTCCATATCCATATCGCAGGCCAGCAGGTAGTCGCAGGCATGAGTTTCCTTGGACCCCGACTCAAGGAAGAACGAGGCCTCGAACCGCTTCCCCAAGAGCCGGCCAAAGAGGTCGGGAAAACAAACGACAACCGTGTCGATGGCGCCCGAAGAGACTTCCTCCAGGAGGGATTCCATGGTCAGGAGTCCTTTCATAGGCCGTGTTCCGTTGCGAATTCTTCTTCAGGCGAGAGGATGATTCGATGCCGCGCATAAAGCTGGAAGTACAGAAGTCCTCCCGCGAACCAAATGGCTGCGCCGTAAACACCGGGCCTGTAGTCTGCGTTTACGAACAGGAAAACCAGGGTAACGGAAGCGATAACCCCTGCCACCGCGGCGCCGGCGTTCCCGAGGGGACTTACATAAGGCCGCTCGATGTCCAGCCGCTTCAGCAGGATGTAGGCAACCATCTGCATCACGTAGGCGATCACAGCCCCAAATACGGCCATGTTGAGTAACATCCCCCCCACCGGTAGCGAGCCGAAGAGGGCGTCTCCATACTCGATGCCCAGGGCGACGGAGTATCCGATCACAGCGCCCACGATGAGGGCGACGAAAGGGGTCTTTCGGGTCGAATGGGTGACCGACATCCACCTCGGGAAATACCCGGCGCGGCTGAGCGAATAGATGTTGCGCCCATAGGCATAGATGATGGTGTGGAAACTGGCCACGAGTCCGGCGACGGCGAGCAGTCCGAGCAGAGAGGCTCCCGCCCCTTCTCCGAAAATAGTTTGGAACGCCAACAATAGGGGTTCATCGCTCGCACCCACCACGGCGCCGCCAGGGGCTATTCCAGCGTTCAGAAATAGGGTGAGGACGGACGCAATGATCAGGGTCAGAATGCCCCAGAGCAGTCCGCGCGGCATGTCCCTCTTGGGGTCGTGGGACTCCTCAGCAGCCAGGGGCAACTGCTCGATGGCCAGGTAGAACCAGATAGCGAACGGAAGCGCGGCGGTTATGCCGCTGAAGCCCATGGGAAACCAGACCGAATTGCCCGGTTCCGGGGCAATGTTCAGCGCGTGCTCCCAGCTGAACAGCGGAAAAGCGCCGATCCAGAAAACCATCAGGATGGCCAGGGCGAGGAAGGTGATGAATATGGTGAACCGAAATGTCAATTCGACGCCGATCACATTCATTCCCACGAACACGGCGTAGAAAATGGCCCACCAGGCCGGGGCGGGAAGGTCCAGGCCGATCAGATCATTGGTGATCGATCCCATATAGCCGCCAATCCCGACGACGATGACGGCCGGAGTCAGGATGTACTCCATGCTTTCCCCGAGACCCGTCACAAAACCGCCCCACGGACCCATTGCGGTCCGGCCAAACGAGTAGGCCCCTCCGGTGTGGGGGAGAGCGGGGCTCATTTCGGCGATCGAAAAGCACATTCCGATATACATGACGGCCACCACGGCCGTAGCCACGAGGAGACCGCCAAACCCCCCTGCCGCGAGGCCGAAATTCCAGCCGAAAAAATCACCCGAAATCACGGCGCCAACTCCAAGCGCCCAGAGGGACCACGCCCCGGCAAAGCGCTTGAGCCCTCGCTGCTCGAAATAGTCGGGGTCGGCTTTCTGGTACGTGATGCCCCGCGGGGATGCGCTCATCGGGTGTTGTGGTGCAATGCTGGTGCTAGCGAGTGCGCCGGATATATTGGAACGTATGGTGACATTCTCTGTGGAGGATGTGATTTAATCCGATCAGAGAAATCCAATGCGAGTGGCCGCGACGCTTACCCTTGACCCCGAACAAGAGATAACGTTGAACAAGGTAGCGAAATCGAACACGGCCAGTGTCCGGTTTGCACGGCGCGCCCAGATCGTGCTTTTGGCAGCGGCCGGCCGCGATAACCTGTCTATCGGCCAGGAACTGGGTATCGGGCGTATTCAGGTGGGACGTTGGCGAGATCGTTTCCTCGAGGGCGGTATCGAAGCCATCAAGAAGGATCTGCCCCGCGGGGGCCGGAAGCCTTTCGTAGATGCTCAGGAACTGGTTCGTTTGACGACGCAAACCAAGCCGGAAAACGCCACCCACTGGAGTACCCGCTCGCTGGCGAAGGTGACCGGTGTTAGTGCCACCACGATACGACGGGTCTGGCAGGCGCACGGCCTGAAGCCGCATCTCGTCGAGACGTTCTAAGTGTCACGGGACCCGCTCTTTACAAACGTCACGGCACCACGACGCTCTTTGCCGCGCTCAATCCCCTCGACGGGACCGTAATCAGCCAATGTCAGCCGCGCCACCGCCACACGGAATAGCTGAAGTTTCTGCGTCAGATCGACCGGGAAACGGTAAATCGGCCTTGGGTACTCGGCGGTTCTCCCGGATCCGAAAGTATGACCTGATACCCGGGAGCGTTTCTTGAAATGGCTTCAGGGGAGGGGAGAGGCCCCGAGAACATTCCCCCTGGACAGGAAGTAGCATTTGTGCCATAATTGAGTCGAAATGAAAACTCTGGTGCGACCGGACATGCGAACAGAACGAATCTCAATAGAGGTTGATGAGACTGCGGCCGCCGCATATGCAAAAGCGACGCCCTCAGAACAGAAACGCATTTCTCTCATAGTGAGCTACGCGGTGCGAGCCCCAAACGACGCAAGCGCAGACCGAGAAGCGAACGAGCGGTTGAAGCGCACCGTGACAGAACTCAGCAAACGCGCGGCTGAGCAAGGGGCGACAGAGGAAATAGTTGACCGGCTTCTGGATGAGTAGACGAGGCCGTTTTGTCGTCGACACGAACGTCTTGATAAGCTCGGTGATCGTTGATGGTGGGAAAGCACAGCAATCCTTGCTGAAGGCCGCCGACAATGGGCACTATTTGATATCTATGGAGACGTTTGCGGAGTTGCGGGAGGTTCTCTATCGGAAGCGGTTCAACCGGTTTATTGACAACCAGGGTCGGGAACGGTTTATACGGGACTACCTAGCCAAGTGTGGGTGGCCATGCCCTGGCCCGGGAGCGCATCATGACGGACACGATACAAGGGGCCGTTGAGGTCTATCTGAAGGAACGTCGCCGTCTCGGCTTCGAACTGCGCATCGCTGGTCGGGAGTTGATGCGTTTCGCTCAATTTGCGGATACTCGGGGACATTCCGGCCCCCTCACGCTTGATCTCCAACTAGACTGGCCACGCGATGGGGTGACCGCCCGGATCACAGGCGCTCGCCGCTTGGAGATCTGAAGAAGCATCCCCGCTTCCACATTCATTTTACCCCGACCCCGACCTCGGCCTCGTGGATGAACATGGCGGAGCGCTTCTTCCGAGACCTAACGACCAATCAGCTACGACGGGGCGTATCCACCAGCGTACCGCAAACAAGGCGAATAACATCCTGCAAAAAGTCATCCGGGCCAATAATCGATTAAGCGCCAAACAGAATGGCGCACTACACTAGTATCGTGAAGAAATCAGAACCGAGTTTCCCGTGAGCCGGATCGACAATCCATTCAAGCCCTTCCTTGCCCACAAGGGTTATGTCTTGCTGGACGGCGGATTGGGGACGTCGCTTCAGTCCGCCGGCTGTGATCTGAGCGACTCACTCTGGAGCGCGCGGGTTCTC
>CAYXSE010000223.1:5582-6459 GCA_964466675.1 uncultured Rhodothermales bacterium
GCGAGACCTTGCGGGCGGTGCACCTGTCGTTCCTGGAGGCAGGTGCAGACGTGTTGGCCGCCTGCACCTATCAGGCCTCAGTAGCCGGGTTTGCAACGGCCGGACGGGGTGAGGAGGAAGCGAGGTCGCTGATCCGGGGAGCGGTGTCACTGGCTGTTGAAGCTCGGGGCAGTTTCCATCAGGGACCGGAGCGGCTTCGGCCCCTGGTAGCGGCGAGCGTGGGCCCGTGTGGAGCGATTCTGGCCGACGGGTCGGAGTATACCGGCGACTACGGTCTCTCCAGTCAGGATCTTTACAACTTTCACAGGGATCGATGGTCACTCCTTGCCGAGTCCGGCGCCGATTTGATGGCGTGCGAGACCATTCCTTCCATACTTGAGCTCCACGCTCTTCTTCGTCTCCTTGGGGAAACGGAATCGATCTGGGCCTGGATCAGCTTCAGCTGTCGGAATGCCACACAACTGGCGGATGGCACATCTCTCGAGCAAGCTTGTGCGATCGCGTCGGACCACCCCCTGGTCGCCGCCGTAGGGGTGAATTGTGTATCCCCCGAACTCGTCCCCTCGGCGATAGAAGTCGTTCGCGGCGCTACGAGGCTGCCCGTAATCGTCTACCCCAATTCAGGAGAGGCCTACGACGCCCATTCGAAGGCCTGGTATCGCTCTCGATCGGCCATAGACCTGGCTCAAGCGGCTCCAGAATGGGTCTCTGCCGGCGCTTCTATTGTGGGTGGATGCTGCCGGACGACTCCCGAGCTGATTGGGCGGATTCGTGGTGCGTTGTCCGAAGCCAGGACTCCCTCCGAGTCTGTGGACTAGCGGCCGCAAGCGGTGGCTCAACTGCGGGGGCGGTAACCCGGTTGTGCCGAGCCGCTGCT
>CAYXSE010000224.1:0-6429 GCA_964466675.1 uncultured Rhodothermales bacterium
CAGCGGTAGGTTGACCAGGACCAAGAGGGCCATTCGCCCGCGACCGAACTGCTGCCTGAGTAGGAAGAAGATGATCAGAAGGGAGACTATCGAGAGTAGAAAAATCGTGCGGGTGGCTTCCCGGGCGCTCTCAAATTGTCCGCCGTACTCCACGTAGTAACCCGCCGGAAGGGCGAGTTGTTCTACCCGTTCCTGAATGTCGGCCACTACACTTCCAACGTCGCGACCGGCGGCGTTGGCCGAGATCACGATCTTGCGCCGCACATTTTCTCTGCTGACGGTGTTCGCGCCTCGCTCTTCCCGTATGTCGACGAGTTGCCCAAGTTCTACTCGCGGACCAAGGGGAGTATCGATGAGGGCTGATCGGATTCGATCGGCGCTGCCTCTCTTGTCCGCAGCAAAGCGGACCACGAGATCATAGGCTTCCTGCCCTTCCCATATCTGTGAAACGGCCTCACCGCCCAGCGCAACGTCCATGTATTCGCCCAGGATGGCCGGTGTGACTCCGAACCGGGCCATTGCCGTTCGGTTCATGTAAAGCCTCAACTGCGGGACGTCCGCCTGCTGCTCGACCGCCAGATCCGCGATTCCCTCAACCTGCTCGGTAGCGGCTCGGATTCGTTCGGCCTGCCGGCGTAACTCGTATAGGTCGGGACCGAACAGCTTGATGGCGATGGAGGCGCGCGTTCCCGACAGCATGTGGTCGATACGGTGGCCAATCGGTTGGCCTATCGTGATGGCCATGCCCGGCAGAATCGACAGGGACTGGCGCATGTCGGCCAGAGCGTCCTCGAGTCTGGTTTGGGACAGGTCGAGTCGCACGTCGATTTCGGCCGCATTGGCGCCCTGTGCATGTTCGTCCAATTCCGCACGTCCCGTTCTCCGCGACGTGGAGAGTACTCCTGGATGTGCAAGCAGGATCTCCTCGATGCGCCGTCCCATGGAATCCGATTCCTCGAGGGCTGTACCGGGAGCGGTCACCGCCGAAATCACCAGCGTGCCTTCCTGGAAGGCCGGAAGGAAGCCGCGACCCAGAAGCGGCAGTGAGGAGATAGTGATGACCAACAGGAGAACGGCCGCCCCCAGCACAATCGGCCCCCGTGCGAGGACCACATCCAGCGTCGCGCTGTACGCCCGCTTCAGACTCTCGACCAGCACGCTGTCTCGTTCCCGCGCCATGAACGGCGCATTCGGGAGCAGGAAGGAGCAGAGGACGGGGGTCACCGTGATGGCCACCAGGAGGGAGGCCAGAATGCTGACGATATAGGCGAAGCCGAGCGGACGCAGGAGTCTTCCCTCGACCCCGTACAGGAAAAATATCGGGACGAACACGACGCAGATTATCAGGGTCGCATTCAGGATTGGGCCGAGGATTTCGGTTGCGGCGTCATACACCACCGTCATCGTGTCGCGTCGGGAGCCCGGCTCCAGCTGTTTGTTTTCCTTGAGTCGTCGGAAAATATTCTCCATGCCGATGATCGCGTCATCTACCAAGGCACCGATCGCAATGGCCATCCCGCCCAGGGACATGGTGTTTATCGTGATTCCGAGGGCTTGCATGGCGAGCAGCGCGACGGCCAATGACAGTGGAATCGCGATGATGGAAATCGTCGTGGTTCGCAGGTTCCACAGGAAGAAGAAGAGGACAACGATGACCAGCAGCGCACCGTCGCGAAGTGCGGTCACCACGTTGGTGACGGCCAGGGTTATGAAGTCGGCCTGCCGGAAGAGGACTGGGTTGATGTGTGTCCCCTCAGGCAACTGCTCCTGGATGAGCTCCAACTCCGCATCAATTCTCTCTGTGAGCTCCAGCGTGTTCGCGCCCGGTTGTTTCAGAACCGAGAGGATCACGGCCGGCTGGGCGTTCACCGAGGCCGTGCCCAGGCGCGGGCGCGCGCCGATCTCTATGGTGGCAACGTCCCTCAGCAGGACCGGCACGCCTCCTCGAACGGCCACGACGGTGGCCCCGATGTCTGCCAGATCCTTTGCCCTACCAATTCCGCGGATGAGGACCTCGCGGCCACTGGCTGCGTAGATCCCGCCGGAGGCATTGAGGCTCGACCCGGCGGTGGCCTGCACGACCTGACTGAGGGTGACATCGAAGGCTCGCATGGACTCCGGCCGCACAAGCACCTGGTACTGCTTCACTTCGCCCCCGATCGGCACGACCTGTGCGACACCGGGGATAGCCAGCAAACGCTTCCTGATCTTCCAGTCCGCGTCGGTGCGTATTTCCATCGGCGTGCCGGTGTCACTGGTCAGTCCGATGAGCAATATTTCGCCCATGATCGACGAAATGGGAGCCAAGATAGGCGGGTCAACACCCTCAGGAAGTTGGGCCGAGAGTAGCTGCACCTTCTCGCTGACAATCTGCCTCGCCAGGAAAATGTCTGTGCCCCAGTCGAACTCCACCCAGACGATGCTGATACCCTGCGCCGAACTGGATCGTACTCGTCGCACACCCGTCGCGCCGTTGACGGCTGTCTCGATGGGAAATGTGATCAGCATTTCCACTTCCTCGGCGGCCATTCCGTGGGCCTCTGAGAGGACGGTGACCGTCGGAGCCGTCAAGTCCGGAAAGACGTCGACGGATATCGAGGAACCGGCGTAGCCACCAAGCACCAGAAGCGTCGGGATCAGGAACAGGGTCAGCGCTCTGTTTTCGAGTGACCACCCGATGATGCGATTCAGCATGGGCCTAGGGTTGCGATGGGGTTGGAGTCCAGGGAAATGAGACTGTCAGTGTGCATGTCCCTCGCCGAGTTCGCTGGTGTTCAGAGAGGCGAGGTAGACCTGATAGGCCCCCGCGGTGACCACATACTCGCCGGCCTCCAACCCTGCCAGGACGATAGTGTAGGTCCCATCTGCGGCTCCGAGTTCGAGTCTCCGTCGCTCGAAAGATTCCCCGCCCGTCTGTACATAGACTACCGGTTGGCCATCCTCAATCTGAACAGCCGACTGAGGGACGGCCAGGCCGGCCGTCTCACCGCCGATGAACGCTCGACCTTCCGCATACATGCCGGACTTGAGCCTTCCAGGCCCGTTGTCCACGGACAGAATCACCGGCAACGTCCGGGTGTCGGGGTCCAACGCCGCACCAATCGACACGACCCGAGTGCTGCGGAAGCGCTGTTGACCACTTTCGACGGTAAATTCCACCTCGCTAATTCGGCCGGCGTCCGCCGCCATTCGGGCGGGCATATTGAGCCGCAGCCACATCACGCGCGAGTCGACGATGGTGAACAGCCTATCGCCGGCGCTCACGTGGGCGCCTACAACCATGGTTCGCTCCTGAACCCAACCGGCAATGGGAGAACGCGCCTGATAGTTGTACCCGGCGCTGGACCCACCGCCCATCGTGGCGAGCGACGACTCTGCAATCTCCAAATCGTGCCGGGCCGCGATGAGCCGGTTCTCCGGTATGGCCTGGACGGCGAATAGACGGCTCAATCGGTCGGCCTCCCTTCGGAGGCGTTCGACACGCGCCTTGGCATCGGCGAACGAGTCGGTCCCGCCGGTCGGAGAGATTACGGCCACGATGTCTCCCTCTCGAACCGGGTCACCGGGAATGGGAGACCGCAGGTTGGACGCAGCCAGAAGAAGTCCGCTGACCGGCGAGGCTACCTCGGCGACTGCACCTGCCGCCGGGAGGATGGTGCCGCTGACGAGAACGGACCGAGCAACCGCCTGCTGAGCGACGACTGCTACCCCGAAATCGATGGGCCATTGTTGCTCCTTCAGGAATGCAATGGCTTCGCCCGTTTCAATCGGGCTCGTAATGTCGTCTTCGCTTGCGAATACGGTAATCCTGCCCGTATCGATCACATCCGATAGCTGGGGACTCCGTATTTCGATGCTGGAATCGTAGACTCCGGCTACGGGCAGGCTCGGCGAAGGCAGGAAGATGCCCGGTCGGACGGGCTCAGCCGCTTCGAAGACATGAACTCGACCGTCTTGACCTCGCAAACTTACGATGAGACTCCCCTCCGTGACCGGGGAAAAGTCGAGAAGCCTCGTCACGTGAACGGCCCACGCGCCGCCTTCGGCGCCCGCCACCAAGGGCGGATACTCGAAGAAAACTTCGGTCTGTGTCGTCCAGACTGTGACGGCCGTGGATTCGAAGGTCTCCGGGTCGCTGACGTCTTCTAGTTGGGCCCGGCAGCCGGTACCGGTTGCCGCGATTAAGACGGCAGCCAGTAGAGCCGGGGTGAAGGGGCGCATATTCGGCATAATAGTCGATCAGATGTGCGTCGAAGTCATGGGCTCTCCCGCGGCGCGGAGGAGATCGTAGTAGCTGGTCCGGAGCGCGGCACGCAGGGAAATGCCCGTCAGTCTGGCATCCAGGTGAGCGTTTGCCGCATCCAGGAGCATAATCAGGGTCATCTCTCCCTCCCGGTAGCCGACCAGAGCGACACTAAGCAGGTCACCCGTCTCGGCGAGGATCTGGTCTGTGACCAGGGCGCTCCGCCTGCTTAGAGACTCATAGGTCGCGAACGACTGCCGGACATCATTCTCCACCATGCGGACCGTCAGGGCGTGCCGCGTCTGGGAGGCAAGCAATTGAGCCGCTTCGGCCATGATTAAACCGGAACTGCGATCGAAGACCGGAATCCCGATGCTGAAACCCAGTATCACACCCTGGAATCCGTCGTTCTGCCTCTTGTAACCCGCCAGGATGCTGGGCGAAGGTTGTCGCGCTTTCCGCGTCCGTTCCAGAGCCGCTTCCGCGGCCCCGACCTCCGAGATCGAGGCCATCATCTCGGGCCGTCGCGACCGCGCCTGAAGCAGTAGTTCGTCCAGGCTCAAGGGATTGAAAATGTCCTGCGCCGCACCCGTTGGGGCCAGTTCCATCACATCTCCCTCCGGGAAAACCATGAGCGCCAGGCGCCTTTGGGCGACCCGGACGCCGAGTTCTGAGCGCGATAGTGCATTTTCGTAGCGGGCCAATTCGATCCGCATCCGCCGGAGATCATATCCCGAGGCCTCTCCCTCTCCGAGTCGCGCTGCCATGCTTGATTCCGCTCGGCGAATCACCTCCGTCGTCTCCTGCAAGACACGGCGGTTAGCTTCCTCCGCGACTGCACCGATATAGGTGCTGACCACCTCGAAGCCCAGCTCCAGACTGTCTGCCGCCACCCGCGCCCGAGCGGCGCTGCCTAGCATCTTGGCCGCATTGATGCGCGCGCGACGAAGCGATGGCCACTCGACCCGCTGGCCGAAAGACAGATAGCTCTCCGAATACCGTTCACCATCCGCGAAGAGCGGCTCATGCGAGACGGTGACCACGGGGTTCGGGTAGGCGGCGGCTTGGCGAGCGAGTCCAATCTGGACTCCGGCCTCGGCCTGGGCCGCACGGAGGCGCAGATTGTTCTGAGCGAACATGCCCATGACTTCTGGCAGGGTGACCGACCGGACGGAGTCCTGTGCCTGGGCCGGCTCGACAAATGAGGAGCCGGAAGACGATACCCACATCAAGGCCGCCAGCGCCACTCTTCGTCCCCACTTCCTGAACTTGAAACGCACCAGTTCGGTCGGCTTGACGTTCGCGAGATCTAAAACTGGCGCCAATCGTAGAGACGACATGCCGGCTGTTTATTCTGTGGAAAAAGAAGCGAAGGGATAAGCTAGGATGCGCCTCCTTTAGCCAACCTTTAGCCAACCTTATGTTTTCAACAGGATTGACGCGCTCCCTGCCGTACTCGCCCACGCCGAAGCGAATACTCCTCGTAGAGGATCAGTTGAGCCTGGCCAACCCGTTGAGACGCGGCCTTCAAGAAGTGGGCTACCTGGTGGATTTGGCGCTCGACGGTGTCGAGGGCGAAACGCTCGTGCGCGACGGAACCTACGATGCGTTGATAATTGACTGGAGACTGCCTCGGATGGATGGACGAATGCTCATCGAGAGACTTCGCCAGACCGGCCACAACCATCCGATCTTGATCCTAACCGCCCTACGCGACCTGGATCACAAGATCGCCGGACTGGACGCCGGAGCCGATGACTACATGACCAAGCCGTTCGCATTCGACGAACTTCTGGCTCGGCTTCGGGCGCTGCTCCGCCGCGGCCCGGCTCCGCAATCCGACCTCGCCGCGGTCCCCCCCGCTGGCCCCCTTCATGCCGAGGTCGCCAGGCATGTGGTGACGTGTGATGACGCCCCCCTCCATTTGCGGGCCAAGGAATACCGCTTGCTCGTGTTGCTCATGTGCCACCAGGGCGAGGTTTTGACGAGGGGGGTCATTGCCGAGCGCATTTGGGGATCCATCTATGAAGTCACGGACAACGCCATCGACGTGACCGTCTCGGGTCTCCGGCAAGCGATCGGGGAGGCTGCCGCGGGAATGGTGACCATAGAGACAGTGCGCGGCGTTGGCTATCGTTTGAGCGTTCAGTCCAAGACGACCAGTCAACCCTAACGACGATGCGAGG
>CAYXSE010000225.1:0-6306 GCA_964466675.1 uncultured Rhodothermales bacterium
GGCTGCCGCGGGAATGGTGACCATAGAGACAGTGCGCGGCGTTGGCCATCGTTTGAGCGTTCAGTCCAAGACGACCAGTCAACCCTAACGACGATGCGAGGAAGCCGATTCTCAGCCATGCGGCCCACGATTTCTACCAAACTGACCATCTGGTACGGATTCAGTCTTCTTCTGCTCCTGTCGCTATTTGTGGTTTTCCTTTACTCGAGCATTCACGTCGGCCTCCATCAGGATCTCACGGATCGGCTTGAACAGGCGCGCGTGATTCTGGTCCCGGCCATTGACTCACAGGCACGATCGCTGGACCTGTCCAAGATTTCTGAGGTCAAGTCTGCATCGTATATGACTGACGGACCCGATGGAACGTACATACGCTTGCTATCAATGAATGGCGGCATCCTGGACCGGAGTCCGAATTACTCCGGACACGTGGACTTCACTCCAATCCCTCCCGCCACGCCCGTCGCAACCTTGGTCAGTCATTCCTGGGAGGGTGCGCTGGCGCTGTCTCGGTACACACCGCTTGTTGATATCTCGGGTGTGGCTGCTGGATGGCTCGAAATAACCCGGTTGGAGGTGGGGATCCACAGAGACCTGCATAGGCTGAAATGGCTGCTCGCGGCGGGCGTTTTTCTGGGGTTGTTGGTTGCGGTCGCCAGCGGATACGGACTGTCGCGCCGACTCTTGCGACCAGTCGCCGCGCTTACCGAGGCGGCGAAGCGAATCCAGATGGGCGAAATCCATCGAAGGTTGCCGACCGACTTTGCGGTTGAAGACGAGTTGACGGATTTAGCTGAAACGTTCAATGCGATGCTGGAGCGCCTGGAAGCATCGTTCGAGCAAGAGAGGCGTTTCCGTGCCGATGCCGCTCACGAGCTGTTTTCGCCAATTTCGGCCGTTCGCAGCGAGGTTGAGGTGGCTCTGCTAAGCGACAGGGAAGGGTCGTTTTATCGGGAGACGCTTGGCACAGTCAGCGAACACATGCTGAGGATGGGCGGCATTGTTGATGACCTCCTCCAACTTTCGACGCTCGAAGCGGGCAGGCCATCTGTCGGTATCCCGGTCAATTTGAGCGACCTCGTTGCCCAGCGACTCGACGTGGTTGGGACCAAGGCGGAGGCGAGCGGCGTCGCGCTAACTCGAGCACTATCGCCGGGAGTTTTTGTGTCCGCGGACGCCGTTCACCTCGCAACAGTGGTTGATAACCTCGTCGACAACGCACTCAAGTTCACACCGGGTGGGGGGAACGTCCACGTCTCAGTTCGGGCCGTCTCGGGCGTGGTGGAGTTCGCTGTCGCCGATTCCGGCATCGGTTTCGACGAGAACGACGGGTCACGGATGTTCAACCGGTTCTATCGGAGCGACTCAGTTGCGGTGAAGCAAACCGGTGGCCATGGACTTGGACTCTCCATATCGCGCGCCATTGTCCAACTGTACGGCGGCCATATCGGGGCCATGAGTGACGGAGTCGGCTCTGGAAGCACCATCGAGGTCAGACTTCCAGTCGTTGATTCGCCATGATCGCTACCAGAATCGGACGCGTTGCGCACGCCGACTACCCCGGTCGAGCGCGGCTAAGTCGAGCGATACTTGGTGTTGCACTGCTTTCCATATCCGCATGTGGCCTGGTGGGAGGCGAGACCAATGATCTCACCGGCTCGCGATGGCAACTCGATACGGTGCTGCTGGGAGACATTCCAGCTACTTATAAATTCTGTCCAGGTCTTCTGGAATGGGAGACAACCATGATCGCGTATCTTGAATCCGCGAAGTCGTTTGAGCAGGACGCGGGAGAGCTTCGGCTGTTCGTGAACGCAAGCCCCGGTCCAATAATGGTATTCTCGTTGGTCGACTGACCGCCCGGCGAACTCTTTTGCGACATGAAAGGGCTCCCGACAAAGCGGAGCAGGTTGACAACGGCAGGGCTGACAACCTAGGTGTCAGCATCACAGTCGCACTAGAAGCTGGGTGCCATTGCCCGAGACAACGACATAGATCCCCGGAGAGAGACTGCTGACCTCAATCCTCACTCTCCCGCCAGAGTCGATACCTTCTTGCCGCTTCTTGCGACCAAGTATGTCGAAAATGCTGACTCGCGTACCCGGTATCCCCGTTACGACGACCCAATCCCTCGCCGGGTTGGGGTAGACAGAACTTGCGGCCACCTGATCGCGCGCATCGGGCTCGGTAGTTACTACGCTCGCACCGAACGATTCTCCGGCCACCCGCGCATAAGCTAGCCGCCACGTATCACGGTCATCAAGTGGACCGCACGGCTCACACCCGCCGGCTGCATGGACTGCGCCAACACCGTGTACAAGCTCTACCACCCAGACGAAACTGGAAAGCTGCTTGGATAGCGTCGCCTCCGCTCCAAAGAGTTCGGGGATAAATACGACGGAGGTCAGGACGTTCGGCCAGCAACTCGTCGGGATCGGTTTGATTGGAAAAAACGGCGATCCTAGACACCTCAGAAACGAGAGAATGCCGGGAAGCCGATCGCCAGAGATGCTGCTGGACTGAAGATCAAAGCGAACATACACCGTGTCGAGTGTCAATAACTCCCGGGTGGGGCTCCATTCGGAATAGACGAGAGCAAAGTCGTCCGGGTTGTCATCATCACGGAGTGCGACGACGGTATACCTCTCGAATCGAGTTTCGGAGGCGTCACTCGGCCGATCCGTGGTGGCGGGCCTTTCGAGAACATGTTCATACTCCCACGAATTGCCAAGAGCAAGCGGGAAATATCCTCGTGCGTCCAGCAGGTCAGGAATCTGCGCCTGAAGAGGTGGTATCCACCAAAGAATCAAGAGGGTCGAAATAAGGGTGATTCGATTCATACCAGTTTTCTTCGTTGCCGTTTAACGGCTTGCGGAATCTTGACGACTAAGACGTGTCTCACCCTAGCTCTCCTTATTTGGCTAGTGTCGCGTGCCCGGCACGTCGTGCCCTCGGTCTGGTTCGTGCGGGAGAGAACAACTCCGCGTAAGCCATACGAATCGACTTGCAGGTGGATGAACCCGTACGGGTTTGGTCCACCCAAGGTAAGAGGGTCGCGCCGATAGCCTAGGCGCCACCCTGATCCTTCTGCGAAAGTAGCCCCGGTTTAGGAATCGGCCGCAGACCTGGATGATCGGATAGTAGCCTTCCACAGGAAAACTACTATTGCATACGTATGCACTTGAGCGTACTATGACAATAGTAGAACATGAGAGCACCATGACCAACAAGCCCAAAGACCAACCCATCCCGCTCGACCTCGGTGATACCGAGATCGAAGTACTCAATCATGTTTGGGATCTCCAGTTCGCGAAGGTGTCCGATGTTCACGAGCGAATATCCGAGGAGCGAAAGGTTGCCTACACGACCGTGATGACCGTCATGCGCAAGCTCTCCAAAAAGGGGCTCTTGGACTTCGGTCAGGAGGGTAATGCATACGTGTACCGGCCAGCGGTCAGTTCTCAAAGGGTTCTTGGGGGGCTCATCCGGCGCCTCCTGAATCGTGCATTCAGCGGCTCGCCTGCTGCGCTAGTCCAGACCCTGGTGTCGGCAGAGGAGCTCACGTCTGAGGAATTGGATGACCTGGACCGACTGATTAGGCAACTACGAGGGAAGTCATGACAGCATTCCTGGAATTCATCGAGCTGGCAGTGGGCGCTGTTGTGCTGCCACTTTTGCTGTGGACCGTGGGCGCGGGCTTCCTCTTTCTGGTTGTGACCCTGGCGGTCTCCGAGCGATTCGCGAGGATTCGATCGGATCTCCTTGTGGCGGCGATTTTGGCTTTGCCGCTAGCCCTTGCCATGCCGGTAACATTTCAGCTGCAGATGCCTTTTGTCCCGCCAGAGGCACCGCCGGCTCCCGTTTCCGCAGCGATGCCCGCACCGGGGCCACACGCACCCGACATCGGTTCAGCCGTGGTGGGTGGCGAGCTGCCGGCAGAAATCACCGAGCCTACCCCGTCATCAGCCATCGGTTGGGGAGAGACGCTGGTTCTCTTTTGGCTACTGGGAATGCTCATAATGTTCTCCAGGCTTATCAGAGGCTGGGTGGTCATCCGTGGCATTTGCTCGCGGGCAGAGCCCGTTCATGGGATCGATGTCGTTGGTTCGGTATCGGTCCGCCGCTCTTCCGAAGTCCGAATTCCGTTTGCGTCCGGCCTCATCCGCCCCGTCGTGATCGTGCCCGGAGATGGAGACTCGGATGCCCAAACCAAAAGCCTGGATCTGGTGGTAAAGCACGAGCTCGCGCACATCAAAGCTGGCGATGTCTGGGCTCTCCGGCTCTCCTTGCTCATCAGAGCCGTTTTTTGGCCTCATCCACTCCTCTGGCTCATGATGTCCCGGGCATCTACTTACCGGGAGCTGGCGTGCGATGCGGTAGCCACATCTGGTCGCTCACTGGAAGAGTACGCGGTACTCCTGCGAAGCTTCGCTTCGGAAAAGGCGCTGATTGTGCCCGCAATGGCAGGGCGGTCGATTCACGGCCGGCTAGAGATGTTGGCAAACGAGCCTGATTATAGGCAGTTGAGCAGGCGAGTCGCATTTCTGTTGCCAGTAGTCGCGGTAGTGTTGGTCGCGATGACTGGAGTCCGGATCGGAGGTGAGCGAGCGACTGACTACCTCTCGGTTATATTTCGCGAAGACGCCAGTATGCCACAGATGCAGTCAGCGCTCTGGGGTCACGGAATTGCATCCTGGCAGGTGGATTGGGGAACTCTGTCACCGGTTGCAGTCGAAATTGAACTGACTGAGCCACCATCCGCTGAGCAAGTCTCAAGTTTGTACGGGGACGATCGGGTATCCAGTCTTCGCGTACTGCGGAGGGGGACCTGTTCAAGAGTCGATCGATACCAGAGACACCTAAGCACAGAGGAGTTCTTCCTGACCGTTGAGTTCACCTCAGAAACCCTTGGCTTGGAAGCGCGGGCGATCGTCGAGGCCGTCGTGGGCGGCGATATTTGCGCAGTGAGAAAGTTCCCGAACAGGGTTCGCGTACTTGGAATCGGTGAAGAGGAGCGCGACGAATTGATCGCCAAAATATTGGCCGATTCGCTGGTCATTTCCGTCGACGATCAACCCAGTACGAATCGGGCCGCGGTAGCCCCGTCATCGCGCTCCTATCGAACCGTCGCTTCAATTGGGGTATCTCTCGAAATCCCATCAGACTGGGAGGTTGCCGGTGGCTGGGAATCTGCAGAGGAGGGCGTGGGCTATCTCCTTCTTTTGGCGCCAGGAGGCGAACTCTCGATCCGAGCAACGACTTGGGAACGGGAGCGCATGAGCGAGGCGGCCGCTAAGGCTTGGGGCAGAGGCGACTACCACCTGTTCATCTCCAACGCAAAACAGGTCACTCCCGTGGCCGACATCCTGAGCGACCCAAGTGCCGAAAAGAGCGGAACTGTGATGGTCTCTCAGGGGAGCGGCACATACTACGCCGCGTACGCCTCCAAGGGGAGCATGCGTTTCTCTGTTATCGTTGGAGGGGAGACCAATGCATTCGGGGAGCAACTGCATGACATTCAGCGGGCGCTGTCTAGCGTGAGACTCGATGCGGGGGGGCTGGCAAACTATCTAACGGAAGAGGAGAGAACGCGTATCGGTTGGGCACTCGCGCCCGCCATCGAGTCACTGGACGCTTTCTACGACCTGATCGCTGAACCGGACACCGCTGAGAAACCGGATCCAGCACTACTCTCGATTGCTCGGCAGAACGCAGCTTTGTCTCACAGACGGATCGAGGAGGTTTTTGGGCAGAAGATCGAAGAATTCAGACCCCAGAAGACAACAGGAAATAGGGCCGTAGACCGAATGTACCTCCTGGGGTATCAGGCCGGCCGGTTCGCGACCGACTACGCTGACGCCTTCGAGCACCGGGAGGCAGATGTTGAGCATTACCTGGACATAAAGTCCCAGCTGGCCATTTGGGACCAGCGGGCTAAGGCGTTCAGGGGAACCTGGTTGCGTGACTGACTGGCGAGGACAAATCCGACTCGGCATTGGATTGCCGCGAAGCCTCAATCCGAATCGCTCGCTCCGACGATCAACGTTCCGGATCCCGCCGCGGATGCCGAATGACCTTGAACTATTGGGCCCGCACCCAGTTATTTGCCAGAGACGAACAACGCACTCCCTCATGGACGCATAGCCTACGGGTCTTAATTCTCTGAGCCAACCTCCCCCGAGATCATGAGATATCACGTCACTCTCAGCGTCGTCGTTCTGCTTCTTTTCGCAACTGGTTGCGACTCTGGTCTGTCCGAGCCGGAGTTCTCTATCGAGATCGCCAGCCCAGCACCAGATGCTCGGT
>CAYXSE010000226.1:0-6298 GCA_964466675.1 uncultured Rhodothermales bacterium
TTACCTCAGACCGGACTCTCGCCATTAGCCTCAGCCACGGCGAATTCGAGATCAACCCGGTGCCGGTTACGGCCTCACGCCGCCCGCAGAAACTCCTCGACGCCCCTTCGGCGATCACCGTCCTCGACGCGCAGCAGCTTCAGCACCGCACCGCGCTTACTACTGCTGACCACCTTACCGACGCGCCATCGGTCGACGTGATCAAGACCGGGCTCAACTCCTCGCGGGTGGTGGTGCGAGGCTTCAATGACAACCTGTCCTCCTCCCTGCTTACCATCGTCGACAACCGCATCGCTCGTGCTCCCGCCATCAGACTGACCGCGATGCAGCTCATCTCGACGCCGACGTCAGACCTGGATCGCATCGAAGTGGTGTCCGGCCCGGCGAGCGCGCTGTATGGTCCTAATGCCGCGAACGGCGTGGTACACCTGGTCACCAAGTCCCCCTTTGACGTCCAGGGGACAACCTTCTCCCTGGCCGGCGGCGAGCAGTCGCTCAAGATGGGCACCTTCCGCCATGCTGCCGTTGTCAGTCCCAAATGGGCCTATAAGCTGACCGGGCAGTACTACTCCGGCACCGAATTCGAGTACTCCTCCCCCGCCGAGGAAGAGGCCCGATTGGCCGCACTCAGAAGCGGCGCCTCCTCGGACACCCTTCGCATTGGTCTTCGCAACAACAGCGTGAGCAACGTCGCATTCACCGGTCGAGTGGAGGGAAGACTGCGGCCAGACATGACCGTGCTCCTGGATGCCGGCTTGTCCAAAGGTGACAACATAGAAGTCACCCCAACGGGAGCAGCACAGGTCCAGGGAGCACGTCTCTGGTACATGCAGGCGCGCCTCCAGTACAAGGACCTCTTCGTGCAGGCCTACGGCAACATCCTCAACTCCGGGGACTCCTATTTCCTCCGCACCGGCGAGTCCTTCATCGACAAATCCCAGCTATGGGTCGTCCAGGCACAACACTTCCGGGAGCTTGGGTCGCGCACCCGACTGACTTACGGCATCGACTACCTCAAGACCATTCCGGACAACGAGAGCACCGTCTCGGGCGCCTACGAAAACGACGATAACTCCAACGAAGTAGGCGTCTACCTACAGTCAGGCACGGACCTGTCGGGGAAATTCGCGCTCACTTTGGCCGGCCGTCTGGATTATCACGACCGCCTCGACGAGGTGTACCTCAGTCCCAGGGCGGCGCTGGTCTTCAAACCGCGACCACAGCACAACTTCAGGTTGACGTATAACCGGGCGTTTCAGACGCCCAAGAGTAACGAGCTGTTTGCCGATATTCTGGGTGCGCGCGACCTGTTTGGGCTGAGCGGGCTGGGGCAGGAATTCGGGATGTCGGGAATAACCGACCTGCGAGTGCAGGGCATGTTCGGTGGGTTCAGTTTCTCTCGGGGGGTGGGTGGTGATCCGCGGTACCGGTCGCCGTTTTCGGATACGCCGGGAGCGTATGTCGAGCTCCACGACCCGGCGATGACCTCGAAGATGTGGGACATTGCGCGGTTCGCTTCTGTGGCCGGGCTGGCCGATAATCTTGTGTCCACCGGGTTGATCACAGAGGCGGCCGCAGCCGGGATTTCTGCTGCCCTGGAGGCTGTGCTTCCACGTTCTCTGCAGGGGGTTCGCAATCAGTTGAAGACGTTGGACTTGGCGTCACAGAATTTCTTTGATGTTGCCGGAGTTGATGATTTGCCGGCCTTGACGGTCACGCGGACGGAAACCGTTGAACTCGGGTATAAGGGACTGGTCGGAAAGGGTACGCTGGTGGGCGTGGACGCCTATTGGAGCCGGATCCAGGACTTCGTGGGGCCGTTTTTTGTTGGGACGCCGAACGTGTTTCTGGACGCGGAGACCCTGAATCAGGCGCTGCTGGAGGCGCTGCCAGGGTTGTTGGATGCCTCGCCGGAGGCGGCTGCGGCGTTGGCGGCGTTGGATTCCGCTCCGTTCATTGGCGGAAATAACGGGACTCCGGCGGAGGAGATTGCTTCGTTGGTTTCGACAGGGGTCGCTGGGGCGATTCCTTTCGGCACGGTGTCACCGGTGGAGGCATTCGATCCGACCGCCCTGGTGCTGATGCGGCGGTCTTTCGGGGATGTCTCGCTCTACGGTGTCGATGTGTCAGTGACGCAGTTTCTGTCCAAGTCACTGCGGGTTGGCGGCACGTACGCCTGGGTGTCGGACGATTATTTCCGGGGAGCTGGCGGAGCTACCGGTGTTGGCGTAGGTGATATTGCCCTGAATGCACCTCGTCACAAGTACAGTGGCGTGGCTTCGTACGACGGCACCGTGTGGGGTGGGCAGATCCGCGTGCGCGGCGCCGACGGGTTCCCGGTTCGGAGCGACGTGTATATCGGCGAGACCGAGGCTTATGCGCTGGTGGATCTGAGCGCTTCCTACCGGGTGAGGCCGGATTCGCGCGTGATTGTGAGCGTGCAGAATCTGCTGGATCGCCGGCATCGCCAGTTCGTGGATGTGGCGGAGATTGGGCGACTGGCGGTGTTGAGGTTGGAGTTGGGGCTGTGATTCCCGGTCCCGCGAAATATCAGGCATCGGTGGGCGGCGCACCTGCAGGTCTAGCGACAGGTCGAATGGCGCATGGACATCCCGGTCGATGGTTCATCCAGCTGAGGTGGGTGGCGGTTGGAGCCTCGTTCGTTCTGGCGAACGTTGCGGTTCACGGAATCGAGGTTCTTCCCGCGGAATCCTGGATCCCGATGATGACCGTCATCGCGACGCTAGCCGCCCTGAATGCGGCCTACACGGTTCTCCTGAATCGGAGCATCGCGATGGATTCTTTGACGGCGTTCCAGGCGTACGCCGATCTGGTACTCCTGACACTGCTCATCCACTTCTCGGGCGGAATCGAGAACCCCCTGGTCCTGCTCACGATTTTCCACGTCATCATCGCCGGGATCACACTCTCGAGGCGACACTGCTTCCAGGTGGCCGGCTTCGCGACGTTACTCTTCGCCGCACTCGCCTGGGGCGAGGCGTCCGGGTTCGTTGAGCACTACACGCTGAGACTGGTGCCACATTACGAGGAGCACGGCGAAATTGCTCACGCCGCGCTGGACAGCGTCTTCGTCCTCAGCTCAATCGGCCTCCAGGGGGGCATCCTGATTCTCACTGCTTTCTTCGTGACCAACCTTGCAGACCGCCTCCGACAGAGGGAGCATCAACTGGAGTTGTCGGTGGATCTTGCGCGTACGCAACGACAGCTGCTCGAGCGGTCCCTTGAATCGACAGAAACGGGCCTGTTTGTATGCGACGCCTCAATGGAACCCGTGCTTTCCAACGGCAGATGGAATGTCTTCGCGGAACAGATTGGCGAAGATGATGCCTTGAACCAGGCCTTCTTCGGCGAACAGTCCCTCATTCATCAGACGCTGGAGCACGGGGCGATTCTGGTCAATGAGACGTCGGCCCTGACCGATGACGGGATTCCCCAGACTTTCCAGGCCACCACCGCGCCTCTCATCGACAAGGACGGTCAAGTCACCCACGTGGTCCAGTTGGTGCGAGACATCACTTGGCAAAAGAAAGCGGAGAGCCGCCTGATCCGCGCGGGACAACTGGCTGCCGTGGGAGAACTCGCCGGCCAGGTGGCGCACGAGGTCAACAACCCCATCGCAATTATCAGCGCCAAGGCGCGCATCCTGCTGTCGGACCACTCCGACACGCTATCGGAAAAAACGGAATCCGAACTCCACAAGATTGTCGATCTATCGGACCGCGTTGCCAAGATTGCCTCGGGGCTCCTGTCCTACTGCCGCCCGTCGGGAGCGGTTCGGCAGCCGGTCGATATTCGGTTGCCCGCACGAAGAGCGCTTTCGATGATCGAGCAGAAGGCGCTAAGCTCCGGAATCGACTGCGAGGATACCATGCCCGAGGATCTTCCGTGGGTAGTTGCGAACGAGCAAGAAATCGAGCAGGTGTTCCTGAACCTGTACCTGAACAGCCTGGATGCCATGCCGTCGGGGGGGCTGCTGACCATCCACGCCGAGCGGGTCGCGCCTTCGGATCCCGACACACCGGAAAGAGTGAGGGTGTCCGTATCCGACACGGGCGAAGGCATTTCGGAAGATGTCCGGAGCCGCGTCTTCGAGCCCTTCTTCACCACCAAGCCGGAGGGAAAAGGGACTGGACTCGGATTGTCGATATGTGAGGGGCTGATCAAGCACAACGGAGGAACTATCGACATAAGAAGCGGCCCGGGGCGGGGCACGACGATAGTCTTGGAGTTACCGGTCTCCGGCGGAGGATCCTCCCATGGCTAGGTACCGCGCACTGGTTGTCGACGACGAGGTCGGAATGCTTGAGGTCTGCGGAGACATTCTCAGCAAACTGCCCGACCTCGAGACCATACTCGAACCGGATGCCCTGAAGGCGGCAGAGATGCTCCGGAGCGACTTCTGGGACCTTCTCATCACCGATTTCCGCATGCCCGGCCTCACCGGAATCGACCTCCTCAGGATCGCCAAGGAGCACGATACGGGCATGGTGACGCTCATCATGACCGCGTTTCCCAGCGTGGATACGGCCGTGGAGGGAATGAAGCTGGGCGCCATCGACTACCTGGTCAAGCCGTTCAGGCCGGACGATCTTCTGGCGACAGCGAGGCGAATGCTCGATACCAAGCGCCTCAGGGAGGAGCATACGTTGCTCCGGCGACAGGTCGAGCGCCCGTATTCGTTCGGTCAGATGATCGGGCGAAGCACGGCCATGCGGGAGGTCTTCGAGATCATCGAGCAAGTGGCCAAGACCAACGTGGATGTCCTCATTACCGGAGCCACCGGGACCGGGAAGGAGTTGGTGGCCAGGAGTGTCCATGAGAACAGCGCGCGTCGCGATCAGCCCTTTGTGCCCGTCGACTGCGGTGCGATCCCGGAGGACCTGTTGGAGAGTGAATTTTTCGGCCACGAACGGGGGGCGTTCACGGGTGCCCACGCCCGGAGTCTCGGTCTGATGGAGTTCGCACACCGCGGCACGCTGTTCCTGGACGAAATCGGAGAGCTTCCGATGCGCCTTCAGGCGAAACTATTGAGGGCACTTCAAGAGCGCCGTATTCGGCGCGTGGGCGGCAACGCGGAGATCGACGTGGACGTCCGCATCGTGGCCGCGACGGCGCGTGATCTGGAGTCCGAGATTTTGGTCAAACGGTTTCGAGCCGACCTCTTCTACCGCATCAACGTGGTTGCGATCGAGCTTCCGGAGCTCCGAAGCCGCCGCGAGGATATCCCCCTAATGATCGACCACTTCCTCGGCAAATACGCCCAAGAGATGAACCGCGAAGGGGCCACCATTGACGATGAGGCCATGGACGTCCTGGCCGCCTACCACTGGCCGGGCAATATCCGCGAATTGCAGAATGTCGTGAAACGCGTCCTGGCTACGGCGCGCACCAGTATCATCCGAGTCCGGGATCTACCAGACCACCTTGTCACCGCCGCCGTGCACGGGGCTGCCGCCGGCACGACCTTCTTCGAGCTCCGCGAGCAGCAGGTGGCTTCCTTCGAGCGGGACTACTTCCGCCAGTTGCTGAAGACACACCGCGGCGATGTGACGCGCGCCGCCGAGGAAGCGGACATCCCGCGGGGCACCCTATACCGACTCATCGGAAAACACGGGCTTGCCCCGGCAGACTTCCGGGACTGAGAAGCCCCGATTCGGTGTCACACTTTCGTGAATCCGTGTCGCATTCGTAGGAATTGCCCCTCTCGACCCCGGGATCGCGTCTACTGACTCCCGGGCCCTGCCCGCTCCTCCCCCACCCGAGGCCGCGTGTCACATCCGTGTGACCAGGACCCTCGGTGCGCCCCACAGATTCCGCTCCGCGCCTCATTATAACTCGTTGGTCACCAACCTGTTAACGGTGTTCTCCCAATCATCACACAACCTGGCATCCAAGTTGGAAGGGTTCCGGGCAAAGGGCGAGCCTCCCCCAAATGTGAGGCGAACTAACCTACAAGAGAACGACAATGAAACGAGGACTATACATCACGCTACTCCTGGCCATGGCTCCTGTCGCCTTCGGGCAGGCGACTCCGGAGGGTCGCATCATAACCGTAAAGATGGTGGACCTCTCGAGCGCAGAGTGGCGGTTCGAGCCCGCCACGATCTCGGTTCGGCCTGGCGACACCGTTCGCTGGATCCAGGAAGATGTGGCGCCCCATAACGTCGAATTCAAGGACGTTCCAAAGACATCCAATCTTGGCGACGCCATGCTGGGATCCTTCATCTTCGCCATGGGCGATAGCTACGAACTGGTGATCGACGAGATCGGAAGAGCA
>CAYXSE010000227.1:0-6221 GCA_964466675.1 uncultured Rhodothermales bacterium
GAAATCCCGGCAGAGGCAGAGGCGATTCGGCCGGTCAGGGCCTTGCTCAACTGGATCCGATCGAACTCTCCCAACCCACCTACCGCCATGAGGCTCGACGCGAATCGGGCCGACACGTAATCGGCTTCGCTGACCAGCGAATGTCCGCCCGAACTTCGGCCGCTAATCATGATCTGATCGTTCTGGAAGTCCGTCGGCTTCAGCACGACCTCCACCCCGTTCTCCAGCGTCCACTCGGTCACACCGAGTTCAGCGATGCTACTCTCCCTGATGATGGTACCCGGCCGTGGATTCTCCGTCACTAACGGCTGGTTGAGGGTATTGTCCTCCCACGGAACCAGGCTCTCCAGGTCGATCACCTCCTTGAATACTCCCAAGAGGGCGTCTCTGTCTGGGAGCGGGGCGTCTTCCTTCTCCGGTCCAGAAACAGCGATGACCCGACTGGCCTCCCCGACAGACTCTCGCGCCCTCGCATTGACCTCTTCCAGGCTGATCTTTGGGATGTACTGCCGAGCCATTCGTGCATTTTCGGCCACCCCCGGCATAGCCACACCCGACAGGAAATGTGCCATGGCCTCACCTGCATAGGTGCGAGACACGCGCTTGTCCTGCTCCGCAACGGCACTCTCGAAGAACCGCAAGACATTGGTCTTGGCTCGATCCAGTTCGTCTTGGACGAACCCGTGGCGCTTGACCCGCTCTACTTCTGTCAGAAGCGCCCGCAGGCCTGAGAGTGCCTCACCGTCCCGAACAACCGCTCGCCTCACATGCACGTCCGCCGACCGCACAAACGACCCAGCTCCCGAGCCCGCGAACAAGAACGGCGCGTCCGGCTTCTGCCTGATCTCGTTGAGCCGGAGATTGAGCATCCCGTGATAGAGCCCATCGATCACATTCCGTCTGAAGTCCGCCTCGGTTTGCAAGGGCCTCTTGGGCAGCTTGGTGTAGACGGCGATCTCCGTTCTTGTCGCCTCTGGATCCGAAACCGCGGTGACAAGAGTTTCTTCGTGACCTGGCACCCGCTCCACGACCCGTTCTCGGGCGTCTTCGGGATTCCGAAGTCCCGCAAACCCCGTACGAATCCGCTCCTGAACCTCGGTAGGATTCACATCGCCCACGACAATCACGGCCATGAGGTCCGGTCGGTACCAATCGTTGTAGAACCGCCGGATGGCCTCCGGGTCACCGAGTTCGATCGTCTCGCTCGACCCGATGGGAAGCCGCTCCGCGTACTTCGAACCTCGAAACAGGATTGGAAACTGACCGTCTCGGATTCTCGCAGCTGCGCCGCGCCCGCCTCTCAGTTCTTCCAGAACAACACCGCGCTCCTTTTCAATCTCCTCCTCACTCAGCGTGATCCATCCGGCCCAGTTTTCCAGAATGAGGAACGCGTTCTCGAGAATAGAGGGGTCGTCCGTGGGTACCTCCAGCATGTAGACGGTTTCGTCAAAACTCGTGAAGGCGTTCAAATCCGGACCGAATCGGGCTCCGATTGACTCCAGGTAGTCCACCATCGCCTGCTTGTCGAAATCCCGGGTGCCATTGAAGGCCATGTGCTCGAGGAAGTGTGCGAGCCCACGCTGATCATCGTCCTCTTGAACGGAGCCGGCATTAACCACCAACCAGATCGCAGCCCGATTCTCCGGCCTGTGGTTCTGTCGAATCAGGTAGGTGAGTCCGTTTTCGAGATGCCCTATTGTGAAGGTGGAATCCGTCGGGATACTTCCGGACGGCGCGGGCTCAACAAAACGCGTCGCTTCGGCCGCCAACGCGCGGCTGCCTGCATCAGGCGACGTTCCCAAGGGCCGCGGACCGGCGCAACCGATCAGGACGACGGGAATGACGCTGGCCAGTACAAGGCGAGTATGGCCCGCCAGGATCGTGTATAAGGTCGACGAAAAAGAGCGCATGCGACGGAAATGAAGTTTGTGTTTTGACCTAGAGGCACCAGCGCCAGGAAATGTAACACCGCCGCAGGTCGCGCCCGGCGCAACGCCCGATGGTATCATGCCGCATGAACAAAGGCACCACTCCACCCAATGGACCGACATCGCCGAGATTGCTTGAGAAGCAGCTCGGGTTGTGGGATGTGTACGCGCTAGCCACCGGTGCGACGCTTAGTTCTGGGTTCTTCCTTCTTCCGGGTATTGCCGCCGCGCAGGTGGGCTCCGCCATGCCTCTCTCCTACGTGGTCGGCGCTCTTTTCCTTCTGCCCGGCCTCCTCAGTAAGGTCGAGCTGGCGACCGCAATGCCAAGATCAGGCGGGATCTACTACTTCCTGGACCGGAGCATGGGCCCGCTGGTCGGGACAATCGGCGGGTTCGGGACCTGGATATCCCTCATTCTGAAATCCGCATTCGCGTTGATCGGGGTTGGCGCCTACCTGAGGCTCTTTGTGCCCGGCCTTGAGCTGGCACCCATTGCCGGGGGGCTGGCCATCCTGTTCGGCGTCGTGAACTACTTCGGAGCGAAGAAGAGCGGGTCTGTGCAAATGTTCTTGCTCGTCGGCCTGTTGATCCTTCTAGGGTGGTTCTGCGGCTTTGGATTGTTTCAGGTCGAAGTGGCACACTTTGAGGGCTTTTTTGACGCCGGAACCGCTGGAATCGTGAGTACAGCTGGACTGGTGATTGTCAGCTATATGGGCATGACTAAAGTGGCCAGCGTAGCCGAAGAGGTTCGAAATCCCGAGAGGAATTTGCCGCTGGGCATGTTCCTGGCGTTCGGGAGCGTGATTATCATCTACGTGGTTGGCACATCGGTGATGGTCGGGGTCGTGGGTGTGGAGGCGCTGTCCGCGAAGGAAAGTCTTCTCACCCCCGTGGCAACGGTCGCCGAGGCCCTTGTCGGCCGGTGGGGCATTGCGCTCATGACGGTAGCCGCAGTGCTCGCGTTCTCCTCGGTGGCCAACGCGGGCATACTGAGTGCATCCCGCTACCCCCTCGCGATGGGTCGAGACCAACTTCTGCCGAGCTTCTTCACCCGAATCAGCCCCCGCGGAACGCCGATCCTCGGCATCGTCTCGACCGTTGTTCTGATTGTCATCTCGGTGACTCTCTTCGATCCAACCAAGATTGCCAAACTGGCCAGCGCATTCATGCTCGTGATGTTCGCTCTGGCCTGCCTGGCGGTGATCGTGATGCGGGAAAGCCGTATCGACTCATACGACCCAGGCTTTCGGGCACCCTTCTACCCGGTTTTGCAGATTCTGGGCATCCTCGCTTCGTTTTGGATGATCGTGCGCATGGGACTATTCCCGACCCTGTTCACCGGAGGGCTCATCATATTCGGAGCGACGTGGTACAGGTATTACGCCCGCGACCGGGTTCGGAGGGAAGGGGCCATCTTCCACGTATTCGAGCGGATGGGACGGCAAGAAACCAACGAATAGCTCAGACCTCTCTCACGATTCGGGGGTTGGCGCGGGAAGGCGGCGCAGCCCACGCTCCTTCCACAGGTAGTAGATGACCGGGATCACGATCAGTGTGAGCACCGTGGAGGAAACCATTCCCCCGATCATGGGAGCCGCGATTCGGCGCATAACCTGGGAGCCGGCACCATCTCCCCACATGATGGGAATCAGACCGGCCATAATGGCTGTAACCGTCATCATTTTGGGCCTGACGCGGTCGACCGCACCTTCAATAATGGCCGCGTACAGGTCCTTGACGCTGTTCATCCGTCCCTCGATTTTCCTGGCTTTGTAGGCCTGGTCCAGGTATATCAGCATTATTACTCCGGTCTCGGCGGCCACCCCCGCGAGCGCAATGAATCCGACGCCCACCGCCACACTCAAATTGTACCCGAGCAGATAGATGAACCATACCCCCCCAACCACAGAGAAGGGCAAGGACAACATCACGATCATGCTCTCCGTTACATTTTTGAAGTTGAGATATAGCAGGAAGAAGATGATCAGGAGCGTGATGGGCACGACAATCTGCAGCCGCTCTTTGGCCCGCTGCATGTATTCGTACTGACCGCTCCAAATGAGCGAGTAACCTTCGGGGAGTTGGATGCGCTCCTCGACGACGAGCTTCGCGTTGGCGACATAGGTGCCCACATCTATCCCCCGGATATCGACGTAGATCCACGAAGTCGTCCTCGCGTTCTCACTCTTGACCACGGGCGGGCCCGAGACTATCTCGAAGTCAGTCACGAAACCGAGCGGGATCTGTGCGCCAGTGGGGGTCGCAATCAGCACTCGCTGGAGCGCCGGGAGGTTGTCTCGAAGTTCGCGGCTGTAGCGAACATTGACCGGGTAGCGCTCCAGCCCTTCCACCGTCTGCGTGACGTTCATGCCGCCAATGGCCGTCATAATCACGTCCTGCACGTCACCCACCGTGAGGCCATACCGTGCTGCCTCAATACGTTTCACCTTGAAGTCCAGAAAGCGCCCACCCACCGTTTTATCCGCAAACGCGCTCAATGTGCCTTCGACGTCTCCCAGGACCGCCGCGACTTCCTGACCGAGCTCTGAAAGAACCTCCAGGTCTGGTCCCATGATCTTGATGCCCACCGGCGTCTTGATACCCGTAGACAACATGTCGATGCGTGTCTTGATCGGCATGGTCCACGCATTGGTCAGGCCGGGAATCTGGATGGCAGCGTCCATCTCTTCAATCAGTCGCTCCTGAGTCATTCCGGCTCGCCACTCGGACTTCGGCTTGAGCCTGACCGTGGTTTCGATCATGGACAGCGGCGCCGGATCGGTCGCCGTCTCGGCCCGCCCCACCTTCCCGAACACACTTTCCACCTCAGGGAATTGCTTGATGATGCGATCGGTCTGCTGGAGAATTTCCTTGGCTTTGGTGATGCTCACCCCCGGATCGGTGGTAGGCATGTAGAGGAGATCTCCCTCGTTCAGGGGAGGCATGAACTCCGACCCAAGTCGCTGCAGTGGGTAGATTGTGGCGACAAGAATCGCACCGGCGACGGCCAGCGTGGTCCATCGAAAGCGTAATACACCCTCAATCATGGGGTGGTAGACCCAGATCAGAAACCGGTTCACCGGGTTCTTTTTTTCCGGAATGATCCGCCCTCGGATGAGGTAACCCATGAGGACGGGCACGACGGTCACCGCCAGAAGGGCCGCGGCCGCCATAGAAAACGTCTTGGTGAAAGCCAGAGGCTGAAACAGCCGACCCTCTTGAGCCTGAAGCGTGAATACAGGCAGAAAGGAAAGAGTGATTATGACCAGGGAGTAGAACAAGGCCGGGCCTACTTCCTTGGAGGCATCCAGGATGATGTCCCAATGTTCCTTTTTGTCTCGATCGCGTTCGAGATGTTTGTGGACATTCTCGATCATCACGATGGCCGCGTCTACCATGGCTCCGATGGCGATAGCGATGCCGGAAAGGGACATGATGTTTGCATTCATGCCCTGGTAGTACATCACCAAAAACGCGATCAGGATCCCGATTGGCAGCGTGGCGATGGCAACCAATGCGCTCCTAAAATGCAGGAGGAACAACATGGTGACCAAGGCCACCACGAGGCTCTCCTCCATCAGCTTGAACTCGAGATTATCAATGGCTGCGTTGATCAACTGGGACCGGTCATAGGCCGGCCGGATAGTCACACCTTCCGGAAGTCCCTTTTCTAGCTCCTTCAGACGCTCCTTGACACCGTTGATAGTGGCCAATGCGTTCTCTCCGAAACGCATCACAACGATCCCGGCGACCACTTCCCCCTCGCCATTCCATTCCGCTACGCCCCGCCTCAGCTCGGGGCCCAGATGAACGTTCGCGATGTTACGGATGAGGATGGGGGTGCCGTTGTCGTCGACCCCGATCGGCACGTTCTCGATGTCGCTGATCGATTTGATATAACCCAACCCCCGGACCATGAATTCGGTCTCTCCCATCTCGATGAGTTTGCCGCCCACATCGTTGTTGCTTCGCGCCAGGGCGGATCGGACTCGGGAGAGCGGAATGTCGTAGGCGATCAGCTTGTTCGGGTCCACCTCGACCTGATACTGCTTGACATGGCCGCCCAGGCTCGCCACCTCGGCGACTCCAGTGACACTCGTGAGTTCGTAACGCAGGTACCAGTCTTGAATGGACCGGAGCTGTTGAAGGTCGTACTTGTCGCCTCCATCCAGAACATATGCGTAGACCCACCCAACTCCTGTTGCGTCGGGGCCAAGCGTGGGGGTTATGCCAGCCGGGAGGCGGCTGCTCACGTAGTTCAGGTACTCCAGGACACGACTGCGCGCCCAGTAC
>CAYXSE010000228.1:0-6128 GCA_964466675.1 uncultured Rhodothermales bacterium
CCGGGGACCCGATCCAGAGCACCCCTCACAACGGCGGCCCCCATGGACTCCGGGCGAGCGTTTCTGAGGGTGCATTTGTTGGCCTTCCCGACGGCTGTTCTGACACTGCTGACAATGAAGGCGCCGTTTCTTGCTTCCATAATGATTCTTTCGTTTTAGACCGCGACTCGGCTCGCGACTAGTTCCGGAGTGGCTTGTTGTGCGTCAGGATGTGTTGGACTCGATCGATGGTCTTTTTCTCTCCCAAGAGGCTCAGGAAGGCCTCCCGCTCCAGGTCGAGCAGATACTGTTCGCTCACCTCTTGAGGCCCGCTCAGGTCTCCGCCCGTGAGGATGTAGGCGAAGCGGTCAGCCAGTTGGAAGTCGTATTCGCTTATGAACTGTCCCTGTAGGTATTGATAGACCGCGGTCCTGAGGGCGGCACCGGCCGGCCTTCCGAGGACCATCACCGGCACATTCCTGGGCGGTGAGAGATAGGCCTCATTTGAGAGTCGAATTACCTCTTCCTTGGCAATCGTGAATCGACGCTCTGCGTTCATGGCGATCCGCGTGTTCGGAGCCAGATAACTCATCTGGATAGCCTGGTGAGCGCTTGTGGCCACCCTGGCCATGGCCACCTGCTCGAAATAGCGCAAGAGAAACGCTTGAATCTCGCTTGGGTGGCCGTTGGCTGCCTTCTCCGCCGCTATCGCGGCCAGGCGCATCGTTCCGGTCCCAGCTGGAATAAGTCCAACCCCCAATTCAACCAATCCGATGTAGGTCTCCACGGCCGCCACCGGCTGCGGGCTGGCCATGGCCAATTCACAGGCTCCCCCAAGCACCCTCTGGTGCACGGCGACGACCACTGGCTTTTCGGCGTATCGAACTCGCTGAATGGTCTGCTGGAATCCGTTTACGAACTCCTCCACCGTATCCATTTTTCCCATCATGACGGCCATGGCCGCCTCACCCAAGTTGGCACCTACGGAGAAGTTGGAACCTTCGTTAGCGATCATCAGGCCCCTTATATCGGGGTCTGCCTCCACCCGATCTATGGCCTCCGCCAGGCCACGTATCACCGCCTGACCGAGGGTGTTGGCTTTGGAGCGAAACTCGAAGCACACAACCCCGTCGCCCATGTCGAGAAGGGCTGCCTCTTCGTTCTTCCAGACGGTCCGGTCAGGCGCAGCCCGCAGCTGGGAAACTCCAGCCTCATCCTTGGGGCTCTCCAAGGGTGCATACCCCCCTGCCGCGGGCAGGTACACCTCCGCGCCACCCCCTCCATAGAAAGCATCTTTCCCGGACGCCTCCATGTCCAAAACCCAATTCGGAAGGTCATGGCCAGCCTTGCGCAAATCGTTCAAGATCCGGCCGAACCCGAGCACATCCCACGTCTCGAACGGCCCCATTTTCCACCCGAAGCCCCAACGAATCGCTCGATCAACATCCGCCGGGGAATCCGTCACTTCCGGGATTCGCATGGCCGCATAGGACAATAAATCGAGGGTCGTTCGGCGGAAGAATTCGCCTGCGCGACCGTCGTCTTCGTACAGCAGTCCGAGCCGGGTCCGAAGGCTACCGGCGCCCTTGATCACGCCGAGATTACCCAATCGCAACTCGGACGGCGCCACATACTCCCCGGTGGCCGGATCGATGGAGCGAATCTCCTTGCCCACTTTCCTGTAGAATCCGGCCTTGGTCTTTGCCCCCAAGGCCCCGTTTTCAACCAGTTGGGTCAAAATACCGGGGACCTTAAACGCGTCCCGACGCTCGTCGTCAGGGATGGCACCATGGAGATTGTCGATGACGTGGTGCATCACGTCCAGACCTACCACATCGGCGGTCCTGAAGGTTGCCGATCTGGGATGGCCCACCAGCGGGCCCGTCAAGGCATCCACCTCCGGGATGGAATAGTCCCCCTCGGTAAAGCCTCGAATGGCGCTCAGCATGGCGTAGATACCGATGCGATTGCCGATGAAGTAGGGCCGGTCCTTGGCCACCACGATGCCCTTCCCCAGATGAACTCGGGCAAAGTTCGACACCCGCTTCAACACCTCGGGATCGGTGTCTGCTGTCGGAACGAGTTCAAGCAGGCGGAGGTAGCGGGGCGGGTTGAAGAAATGCGTCCCCAGGAATCGCCTCCGAAATTCGGCCGGCAAGCCTTCTGCGATTTCCCCGATCGGGAGTCCACTCGTATTCGTGGAAACCACGGCGGTCGGAGACACGGTCTCCGCAATACGAGCCAGAACGGACCTCTTGATGTCCATCCTCTCCACCACGACCTCGATCACCCAGTCCACATCCGCCAATAGACCGAAATCGTCATCGAAGTTGCCCAGCCTGATCCGGGAGGCCACCGAATCCGTCACAAACGGAGCAGGCTTCATGCGGGTGGCCTGCTTGAACGCGGCCTTCACGATCGAATCGGCGTGGCCCTCCTTCGGCGCGATATCCAGCAGCGTCACCTCCATTCCGGCATTGGCCAGATGAGCGGCGATCTGGGAGCCCATGGTACCCGCGCCGAGAACGGCTGCGGTTCTGAACGGGCGAGTTGAGTCCACGACAGGCTCAGTGAGTGTTGCTTCCATTTGAGCTTTCATTGATCGGCGATCCCACGATCACCACGGGTGGTTTACAGTCGGCGGTCTCGTACATGCCCGCGATCTCACTGGCGAAGCGGTCTCGCACCAGCGCGCGCTTAATCTTCAGGGTGGGTGTCAGCAGGCCATTTTCGACACTCACGTGATCGGCGACGACCCGAAATCGTTTGATACATACCCAGTGATCCATTCCTTGGTTGGCCCGGAGTACCAACTGTTCGAAGGCTTCCAGTACCTCCTCTCGGCAGACCAGGTCTGCGATGGGGTCAGAGGCTGAAGTAGCCCGATCCGCAGTCCCGAGGGCCTCTGAAGCCAGCCTTCTCAGAGCCTCCTGATTGGGGAACAGCAGGGCCGTCGTGAACTGTTTGCCGGCTCCCACCACGACCGCTTGTTCTACGAGGGGCTGAGCGGTGAGCCTATTCTCGAGAGGCTGCGGCATCACATACTTCCCGGTGGAGAGCTTGAAGAGGTCCTTCTTCCGATCCGTGATGCGCAAAAATCCGGCTTCGTACTCGCCGATATCTCCGGTGTAGAACCACCCATCCTCGTCCAGGACTTCGGCGGTCTTTTCAGGATCATTGAGATACCCCATCATCACATGGGGCCCGCGGGTGCAAATTTCACCGTCCTCCGCGATTTTCACCTCTACGTGCGGCAGCGGCTGCCCCACCCAGCCGGCCCGATTCGTTCTCGGTCGGCTGAATGTGATGACGGGGCTCGTCTCCGTGAGGCCATATCCTTGAAGCACGTTCATTCCGGCCGCGGTGAAGACGTTTGCGATCTCGGCATTCAGCGCCGCCCCTCCACAGGAAATAATGGAGACCCTCCCCCCCATCACGGCCCGCCATTTCGAATAGATCAGACGATCTGCAGCCTTGTGGCGAACCGCGGCCAGGCCTGTCGGCTCTTTACCCATTTCCCAATTTTGAGCCCGCGAAAGTGCCCATCGGGCGAGTCTCCCCTTCACGCCCTTGGTCGCGTTCGATCGCTCTACGATCTTCGCATAGACCTTCTCCAGAACACGCGGCACAGCGGCAAAAATGGTCGGCCGAACCGTTTGGAAATCCTCGACTATCCGATCAGGCATGGAAAACCATATGGGCGATCCGAATGCCATGGACGCGTACCCAAGCGTTCGTGCAAAGACGTGGCTCAAAGGGAGAAATGACAGAACCGTCTCTCCCTCCGGACCCGCCCGGTAGATCTCGGTCTCCTGGTAGGTGTAGAGTGCGTTTGACGATAGGTTTTCGTGACTCAGCATGACACCCTTGGGGCGCCCCGTAGTCCCGCTGGTATAGATGATCGTTGCCAGGTCGTCCGGGTAGCGTTGGTCGGCGAGTCGCCGCGCAGCGAGGGGATTCTCTTGACGGATGGATTCGCCGGCGGACTCCAGTCCGGACAGGGAGATGACTTCGAATCCTTCCGTTGGCGTGAGCGGCCCATCCGCTACAACAATCGTGTCGAGCTTGGGCAATCCGACCAAGGCGGGTGTTACCTCGCGCAACAATTCGGCATCAGACACGAACAGCATGCGCGCCTCCGAATGATCGAGCACGTAGCGGATGGCCTCGGGTGCCTGGGAGAGGTAGATCGGCACATCGACGATGCCCGCGATCAGGCAACCCAAATCTACCGTCACAAACTGCGAATCGGAGTGCATGTAAAATGCGACCCGGTCTCCAGCGCTCAGGCCACGGGCCACCATGCCCAGTGCAATATGGCCACCCCGCGTGATGAGTTGCTCGCTGCTGGTAGCCTGCCAGGCATCGTCCACGAATCGATGCAGGGCCGGATAGTTACCGTACCGGGAATGCGCCTCGAAGATGAGCTGCGGCAGTGTGCAGCCTAGTCTGGCGACGGGGGGTCTGGGTTGTTCGTTCGCCATCGGGGTTAGGTGGCTACGGGAGCGTGGGGAGGGATCACACTTCGAACGACATGGGCCACGACGGTCGCTACCAGTTCTTTCCGGTCGATGCGCACATCCACCCTCTTGGAAATCACGAGGGACACAGCACCGTGCAGCATGGCCCAGATCGCCGCGGCCGAGACCGAGACCGAGTCCACCACAAACGATCCCACCTGTACTCCACCTGCCAGAATTTCCTGTATGAAATCGAGACTCCGCCTGGCTCGGCGGTACATGTCAGCGGGATATCGGACCATGCGTTCCGGATGGAGGAGGTGCATGATCTCGTAGTATTCCGGGTTTTCCAGGCCGAAAAGGACGTATTCCCCGCAAACGGCGCGCAGGCGATCTTCGGGTGATCGGCCCTTGGGGTTCACTCGGACCAGGCGTCGGTAGAGCTTTTCCATCCCCTCATCTATCAACGCGTGGACCAGGGCGTCTTTGCCTTCGAAGTGGAGGTAAATGGCCGTCGCCGAATAGCCAATTCGACTTGCGATCTTCCTCATTGACAGGTTGGTATACCCGTCTGCCACCAGCAGATGGCGCGCCTCGTCCAGAATCGTTCTTCTCAGATCAGATCCATGAGAGACCGGCTTAGCCATCGGAGAGAAAGGTTTGGTGCGCTGGAGGTGTTGGAGGCTCGAGCGGTGTCGGCTCCTAATATGGGCTTAACAGCGTTAAGTTCCAAACCTTAAGGGGACTCCTCTCTCGAATCAATCCTGCATGACCGTGGTCAGTCGCTCAAGCGCCGCAGCGCCACGTTGCCAACGCCGGCGCGAATCGTAAGATCAGGGCCGCCGCCGTTGACACTGCCGTCAAAAGTCTTGGTCATCCACTTCCCTTTGATGCGCAGGCCAAAGTCGCACACGGCCGAGCCGACACTCGCACGGGCATCCACATCCATCCCGATCTCGCTTCCGAGGTAGACAGTCACGCTCCCGGCACCGGAGGTAAGACTGAAATCGTCACTTGGTTGGTGCTCGATGCGGGCAACGATTCCCCCGGCACCCGTCGTGGCGTCTACTCCGCCTCCGACAAAGCCGAATCGGATATTCCCTGCGCCTGAAAGCACTTCCAACGAACCCCGGACGGACTCTACCTCGACGTTCCCGGATCCCGACCGGACTTGAACATCACCATTGATCTGTCCAACGGAGATGTTACCGGCACCTGTTCTACCGTCGACAAACCCTGACAGGTCAGAGATCGTGACAGTACCCGCTCCGGTGCTGAAGTCAACATTGTACTCCACGGGCACTCGAATCGTCACCGTGAGGCGGAATCCACTGTTTTGCCGCCAGACTCTCCCGTCCTCATCGAACCTTGACTCGACAACCACATCTCCGTCGTCGCTTTCGATTTCCCACTCATGCCGAGCCAGGACTCGCTTGATGTCGTCCAGGTCTGTCCGATCCACGATTCGTTCCATCTCCACGTGGACCTGCGTTCCACTGATGGACTGGACGATCACGTTGCCGCGGTCCACGTCCACATACAGGGTCCCCCCTCGTTCCACCTGGAAGCTGCGCTTGATGACATCGCCCTCATCGCCGGCAAGGGCTATGGTAGCGCCTGCAACAGCGACAACGGCTACGACCGCGAAGACTCTGACGGCTCGATTCATCAGGGTATATCTAGACATGA
>CAYXSE010000229.1:0-6124 GCA_964466675.1 uncultured Rhodothermales bacterium
ATTACACCGGAGATCCTGCGGAACATGAACATCGAGCGCCGCTTCTGGGACCTGTCCTGGGAGCAGATCAAGAGCACCGCCAAGCCCGTCTTGGACAGCTACATCGAGAATATCCACGAGCGCGTAACAGCGGGTGCCGGGTTAATCCTCTTTGGCGGGCACCGCGCCGGGAAAACGTCGGTCGCCGCGATGCTGTTGAAAGAAGTTCGCAGTCGTCGCGGCAGCGGCTACCTGGTGAACATGGCCTCGATCAAGAGCAGCTGGATCGACAACCAGGTCAGCGACTACTACGAGATGGCATTTTGCGAAGTGCTCGCGCTCTGCAACCTGCTCGTGCTGGACGATCTTGGATTCGGGCAGTGGGGGGACTACGAGCGGCTGCTGGTCGAGGATATCATCCGCACTCGCAGCGACGCAATGCGCCCCATCATCATCACCACGAACTGGTCGCCAGGTGAGCTACGGGAGCGGCTGGGGCAGTCCGCAGCGCTGGTGCTTATTGAAACATGCCAACCCGTGAAGATCGAAGGCAAGTGGGGCATTGACGCGAAGCCGGGCGGGAAGGAAACGCGATGAGTCTGGATCTGAAGTTCTGCGCAGCCTTGCTATCGGAAGAGACCCCTCGTGCCGTCCTAAACGCCGGAATCCGCAGCGCGTTTCTGTTCGACAAGGGGCGTTCCGCTTTCCAGGTCATCCTGGCACACGTCCGCAAGCACGGCACCATGCCTCAGCCCGAGACTGTCGAGGCGCACCCGGACGTTGGCGTGAAGCTCCCCGAAGCAAAGGAGCCGCTGTCCTTTTACATCGAGCAGTTAAAGGAGCGACGCCTCGACAACGTAGCCTGCGTTGGCCTGGGTGAGGCGGTCGAGCAGATGAAACAGATGGACACTCTTGGGGCCGTCGAGGCGGCCAAGAGAATGCTCCACGCCATGCAGCGGGAGGCCCTGCTTGGCGAGCCGATCATCGACCTAGCCGATACCGTTGACGACCTGATTGAGGAGTACGAGCGAGCCAAGCAGTTTGAGGGTGGAATTGACGGCATCCCCACCCCGTGGCCCCTTCTAAATGAGTACACGCAGGGCTTTCACGCCGGGGAACTCTGGGTCATCGTTGGCCGCCTCGGGATTGGGAAGACATTCTGCTTAATCAGGATGTGGCTGGAGGCCCGGCGGAACGATGCCCCCTGCGCCTTCATTTCCCTGGAGATGCCAGCGAACAAAATCGCAAGGCGCTTCCATGCCTGCTATGCGGAGGTTTCCTACCCGGACCTAAAGCGGGGGCAGTTGGGTCTACATGCCGAGGAAACGTACCGGATGGCAATGAGAACTCTCAAACTGGAGAGCGGGCTCTACGTGCCAACACGCAAGCAAATCAAGACCGTCGGGGACGTGGCGCTGTTGATCGAACAGGTCAATCCCGAGGTGGTCTTCATCGATGGGGCTTACAAGCTGAGGGTCGAGGGCTGGAACCCAAGGGCGGCAATGCACGAGCGCATGTCAATGCTCTTCGACGGTCTCCAGGAACTAGCCGAGGTCAAGGACGTGGCGATTGTCGTCACGTCTCAACTCAACCGAAAGGTGTCTGGAAAGGCCACGGCTGCCGGTACCGAAAACCTGGCCTTCGCCGACACGATTGGGCAGAACGCCGACGTGATCCTGGCGCTGTTCCAGACACAGATGTATCGGGAGGATCGGACCATGCTCCACCGGCTTCTCAAGAATCGCGAGGATGACCGCGTGGATTATGTGACTCGCTGGGACTTTGACTCGATGGACTTCGCCGAAATCGGCAGGTGGCAGCCAGAGGCAGAGTCTGGAGGGGAAATCCAGCAAACTTCGCAGGTGGCCTGGGCGTGACGCGCATGAGTAGCGATCTAAAACGCACTACGTTCGAGACCAGCCGGTTGATGGAGTTCTTCTCCGAAAAGGAACTCACGATGCAGATCGGCCACGGCATGGAGTGGTGGCCGATTGCCATGGTGAAAGAGCTTATCGATAACGGGCTGGACTCCTGCGAATTGGCAGGCGTGCCACCAGAGATCACGGTCCACCTGGAGCAGCACGCGATCTCGATCCAGGACAATGGCCCAGGGATACCCGCTGCCACGGTGAAGCGTTCCATCGACTACAGCATCCGGGTCAGCGACAAGAGCTACTACGTCTCACCGACCAGAGGGCAGCTTGGCAACGCGCTCAAGTGCGTCTACGCCGTCCCCTTTGTCGGCTGGAGGAAGATCCCTCGGTATCATGGGAGGATGCCCTCTGGCAGGTGGTAATCCGTTCTGGCACGAGAAAGGAAAACCGATGATCCCAGACAGAGACAATCGCGTAGCGCAATGCCGCAATCATTCGGACGAGCCAGCCTGCTTCGACGCAGTCGGTAGGCTCGTGGTTGATGAACAAGGTGAGAACGTCTCGCAGGAGCGGGTGTTTGGTCCCGACTCATTTTTTCCGTGGGTTTGCACCGCGTGCGGACCGGAGGAGGGCACTATCACCGAGTGTCACGAAAACGGGAGCGTCCCCGATTGGCTGGCCTTTGGAGGCCGAGCCAGAGCCGCCATCGACCAGAGCAACTCTGGAGAGGTTCCCGATATCACTGAGGGACTCGGGGATGAGTCGGAGAGTGTTGCGGCGCTTCGCGAAATAGAGTTGAACTGCGGCAGGCAGTTCCTCCTCTGGCAGAGGCTGACACGCCGGAAGGATGCCCATCTGGTGGCATCCGCTCTTGAGTGGCTCAAGACTCTTCGTTCGCCACCATGGGAGCATTCGGATCAGAGTTGGCGCGGCTGATGAAGGTCGCGGGTTGACCCCGGACGCAACGGCCAGCGATTCACGCACCCAGGCGCGGACGCTTTCGAGGAAGAGTACATTGGAACCGCGCTCGCAATACTGATCTCAATGAAGTCAACAAGTTGAACCTCGGGAGTGGCCGCGAGGAGAGCCCATGACTGGCAAGAGCAAAAGCAAAGAGCTGGACTATCTGGTGCATGAGATCGAAGTAGTTCATGCCGAGCACATTGAATCGCTCAAAGCCCAAAGGGACGAGAGACGCCGCCTTCGGCAGATAGCCCGCGAAATGGCGCTTCACGCCAGAGAGGCGGGCGACCATCTGATAGAGGTGGAACGGCGGCTCGGGCCGGAAGACTTCGAGGCATGGTGTCGGCGAAGCCTGCCGTTTGACGAGGTTTGGGTTTTGCGATACATGCAGATCGCCCTGCACTGGGACGCCATCGAAGAGCGCAGGACGACGCGGCAGAAGTTCCTTTCGGTCCTTGGCTTCTTCGACAAGCTCCGCCAGGTGGCCGGGGCGCGGCCGGGGACGCGAAAGGAGGTGGAATCCATGAGCAATGAAGTTGACCGAACGCTGACCTCTCTGACTGCCAAAATCGAGGCCGCGCACCAACGCTGCATGGCCACCAGAGAGTCCGCAGCCAAGCAAGCGGAAACGACCAAGAACTCCGCGTACAAGAGTCTGCTGCACGCCAAGCGGGCGGGTGAATTGTTGATCGAGGCGAGGGCTCTCGTCGAGCATGGTCAGTGAATCGCGTGGATCGAGGAGAAAATGTCGTTCACTGAGCGCACAGTACGATGCGTGCTGAAGTCGAGCAAATGCCCGAGAATCGTGAGGTGACCCGTGCTTGGGCATCGTGGCTGGGAAAGCGTACCCTGAAACAGAGCGCCGCCGGTCGCCGATCATCGGGTCGGGGAAACAGCGGGACTCTGGGGCGGTTCTGGAAGTATGGAGATCAAGATGACGACAAGAAAGCCGAGCAAACAGGCCGCCGAGGAGGCGTCCCTGGATCGCCGTCGGGAAATCTACAAACTCCGAATGCGAGGAATCCCGCCGAGGGCCATAGCCCGCCTGCTGGGCGAGACCCGTCGGACCATCGACGACGACCTGGAGCAGATCAAGAAGGACGCGGCCAACCGCGCCCGGAACGCTGACGTGCATGAAGTAGTAGGCGAGGCCGTCCATTTCTACAACGAGATCGAATACCAGGCACTGACCCTCTACCACGAGGCCGAAAAGGAGCAGGACCAGCGTGCATTCATCGAGACGGCTCTGCGTGCCGAGCAACAGAAGCTCTTGATCATGTTCGTCACCGGCATTATTCCAACGGAGGCCACCAAGCACGATATCCAGCGGTTCAAGGAACACGCATTGGCGGAGTTGGCGCAGCGCCCCAGGACAAGGGGCGAAGGAGAAAGACATTGAGGACGAGCACGCTGTAGCTGGGGTGATTGATCAATCTGGGGCAAACCCGCGAGCGTCCATCGACTGTGAGCATCGAGGCGATTTTCGTATTAGAAGGTGACCCACCCACCCTTCCCAGGCCGTCGTACATCGCACGTCGGGCCGAGCTGCCACCCGAGGGCCATCCACAGACCGGACCCGCGATGGCGGCCAAGGTGCGCCATCGGGCTTCCCCTTCAATCAGCAAATGGAGAAAGACCATGCCACCCAGCACCCCTTCGAAGGACCAGCTTCTTGCCCAACTACAGCGGGCTAGGATCAGTATGTCGGGCAAGACCAAGACCTGCTGGGAGTGTGGATTCACCATCGGCGAAACCGATCAGCGCCAGGAGCATGGCGAGCGCAAGACTGCTCAGTGTTTAAGATGCTTGGCGAACTTCATCTTGAATCCCAGAAGGCCGATGGACTATCCGGGGCCGATGGTGGAGCGCTGGCTGCTCCGCTGGATCGAGAACAATCGGGACCGCCTGGAGCGTCACGACAACGAGCGCATGTTCTCAGAGATCCGTCGCATCCTCGATCAGTCCCAGGGAACACCCCGCCCGGCAAATTAGATCGCCCACTGGTTCGCGAGGATCGACGCTGATGGACTTTCTCACCCACCCTCCGGCCATGAGCCGCATCTAACCTGGGGACGGCCCTGAGCAAGGGGCAGTCAAGGAATTGAACGTTTTCCTGTTTCAGCTTTAGTCCGCCAGAAAACGACCCCCACCCCCTTTGAAACGCCCTCAGTCGGACGTGCTGTTTTGCGGATTTTGAGAATGAGGCATGAGGTATGTGACACGAGCACCGAAACTCCGCACTTGTGTGCAGAAAACGCAGATGGCACCTCGACCCCGGCGCAGTTGGCTGGGCGCGGGGGCGGGAATCTGCCACGACATCAACCGCCCGGATGTCACTGATCAGCGCGATAGTGGGGCGGGTTTGGCTGCCGTGGAGGGCGGGGCATCTGTGGCTCACAGCGGCTCAACAAGGCCCACCACCTCCCGATTGGACTCGCGGGTCCATCCAGAGGATTCGAGGCCGTCACGCGCCCGCCTGGAGCTTCGAGTGGCGATGTCAGAGAAGCCCTCTCACGGTACTGATCTGCGCCGACGCATTTCTGTCGTGCTCGGACACGGTACTGTACACCGAAGTACACGCCACTCCTGTGACGCTCGCCTAGCTCCACAGCCAGGAGCCAGCTATAATGGTCCTAGAACGGGAAATTACGCAAGTTCAGGAGTGCGAGCGGGTTTCCTATTTGGTGACCCCGTGCATCGGCCCGCAACCCGGCGCGTGTCGAAACGCGCACGCTCGTTTTTGCGACAAGAATCAGGAGATCGAGACAATGGCTACCCGGATCGCGTGCAGGCAGCGGCAGTCTGTGGCGAGCAGGCTGTCGGCACAGGGCCATGATGCCGACTATATCGCCAAAAGGTTTTCGGTTCACGCTCGGACGATTCAGCGTGACTTGAAACTCATGCGTGAGCAAGGCCCCGCGTGTCTCGACGACCTCTCCGACGAGGTGCTACTGCCGTTGCTGGATTCCGAAGAACGGCTGATCGCCAAGATCGAGGCAGCGAACGATGAGAAGAATGCTGGCCGCCTGGAGATAACACTGGCTGAGGTGCGCTGTGCGATTTCCGGAATCAGAGAGCGACGGGAGTTGGTCGCCGAATCCGCGCCTGAGAACAAGGCGGAGAAGATCCTGGCCGACATACGGAGGTCGGAACGCTTCTGGGAGGAGCGGCGCGAGCGCCTTGGTCCCCGAGGCTAGTGATCCCCAGCCGGATTCAAACAGAAAGGAGGCCGTGGGCATGAGTGCTGATCCCGCCCCTACGTTCAATTACAGGAGCGGCTGGACAACATCGACAACTTCCTTGCGGAC
>CAYXSE010000230.1:0-6098 GCA_964466675.1 uncultured Rhodothermales bacterium
CCGGCACAATGCGGCGCCCAAGGCGCCAGATTTAATTGGGCTTGACGACCTCGGCGACCCGCCCTTTCATCCGCACAACGACGACTTCTTCGCCCTCGCCAAATTGCTCCAGGCGTTCGCCATCGAGGGATCGCGCCAGGAGTTGAACTCGCTGCCCCCTGACTTCCAAGGTAATTTTTCCTCGCTCTCCGCCTTCGAACGGCAACATCACGTGTCCGGTGGTTCCGGCGTAGTCCGAGGCGCCAACCAGGGACGAGACCTCTTCGTACGCGAATCGCTTGATGATGTAGTTACCACCCAGTCCAACAACAAGGCCCACCAGGATCGACAGGATGGCTGTGAGTGGCCCTTGTTTGCCGAGGAGGTCCAGAACCGTCCCGGTCAAGCCGAAGAAGGCGGCAAAAAGAAACAGCGCTCGAATCGACAGCAGGTCCACTACTCCAACGCCGGTATCAAAGCCGGCGCCGCTGTCGTGGTCGCCGTCTAGATCGAACTCGGCCTCCACGTCGGCATCGAAGTCCAAATCAGCATCCATGTCAGCGTCCAGATCACTTTCGTGATCGCCTCCGCCGAAGATCGATAACAGGACAAAGAATCCTCCTACGATCAGGCTTATGATATAGATCGAGTCCATTCGGGAGGGATGTGTTGAGCAGGTTTACGCCGACAGGACATTCCCGGTTGCCTCCCGCGACAATTGCGTCCAGAAATTGCGGCCGGAAATCGTTGCTCTCGTCGTGTAACGAAGTATGACATTTCGTTGTCACACCCGAGTCTTACTTTCCGTAGGAAACCCAATGAGCCGATCCATGAGAAAAGAACTGTCCGCACTCGCGGACTATTTTGAGGCGCGCGATTTAGGCTGGAAGCCGGTGGCGGAATCAGCGGACAGATCGCGGGCCCGCGTAGCTCCGTATACGTCCAATCGCGCGATCATGGATCGCCTGGATTCCGTATGCGGACCTGAAAATTGGCGAAACGAATTCAAGCCTGGGCCAGCGGGTGGGGTATTGTGCGGTCTCTCGATTCGGGTTGATGTCGATGGGGGACCTCCCGAGTGGGTGACCAAGTGGGATGGTGCCGAGAACACAGAAATCCAACCCGTCAAGGGTGGGCTTACCGCTTCCATGAGGCGAGTCGCGGTGCAATGGGGGATCGGAAGGTACCTGTATCGGATGCCCGCCGTTTGGGCTCCCATCGACGAGCGGGGCAAGCTGACTGCACGACCGGCCTTGCCGGCCGAGTACCGGCCGCATCGAGACGTGAAGAAGCTGGAGCCCGGGCGTACACGAGAGGCCGCCTGACCGCATTTGCCACCAGGCCGCCGGCTCGGGCGAGGATTAAGCTCGGTAGACGTGAGAGGGCAGATGGTAGACGGTAGACCGTCGAATTCGAGCGCTGAATGGTCTTACATCGCGGAGCCCCGGACGTAATTTCCCCGGATGCGAACAATGACTGTGCTTGGTCTCCTGGTCCTGATTCTTGCGGCTTGTGATCTTACTGGGGAGTCGAACGGAGCCCGCGATATTGATCTGGTCGTCGCGGTGGGGGATACCCTGCGAGACGTACGCCTCCATATACCGGCCACCGTGTCCGCCGGCGATGCCGTGAGCCTATTGGTGGCGCTCCACGGATCCAGCGACAACGGTCGGAATTTTCAACGGGGGGCGAAGCTGGACGACAAGACTTGGGACGACATGGTAGTGGCGTACCCTACCGCCGCGAAGGGTAATTGGGCGGAGGGCTGCAATTGCAACATCTCTGACCGGCTCCACATTGATGACATCGGCTTCATGGAGGCGCTGATCGATTCGGTAGGCGCCCGTTTCAGCATCAGCCGCGACCGCACGTTTGCGATGGGCTACTCGCAGGGGGGACTCTTCGCGTATCGGCTTGCATGCGACCTCGGCGATCGGTTCGCGTCCATCGTGGCCGTCTCGGCGCCCATGTCGAAGCCTCTTTCAATTTCCTGCCTCGCCGATCGGCCTGTTTCTGTGTTGACCTTCCACGGGAAAAGGGACGCGGTCTTCCCATGGGATGGCACCAACAACGGGCCACTGAGTCTTCTTTCTGCCCCGGAGACTGTGGAGTTTTGGTCGTCAAAATACTCGTGTGGCCGGGCGACTGCCTCGACCGTGCGCTCCGGAGACGCGAGTGTAGTCCAGCAGAAATACGAAACCTGCGATGAATCGGCCCAGGTTCATCTCTACGAGCTGCCTGACGGAAAGCATACTTGGTACACGAGGTCTCCAGATGTCCGCGACTTCATCTTGGACTTCTTTGAGCTGTAGCGGAAACACCAAGGCGCGACCTTCTTGGGTGGCGCGAGGTCTCGTACCCGACGGTTCAATGCCCGGTGCCCGCCAAGACTTGGCCCACGAGTGCGCCCGTGCGTTTGCCGTCGGAGACAATTTGCGCTCCCCCCAGGAACACGTGGACGATGCCTTCCGGCTCGGCGTGAGAATCGAAGGCCGTCGACCGATCTCGGATCAGGCCTAAATCGATCACCGCAATATCTGCGATCATACCCTCGCGAATCATCCCTCGATCCTTCAATCCGAGCAGGCGAGCCGGGAGGGAGGTTGAGCTCCTGACTGCGTCGGGGATGCTTTGCACGCCTCGTTCAATGGCGTAGCGTCTCAGTTTTCTAGGGAATGTGCCCCAGTAGCGGGGGTGAACGGGATCATCGCCGGGAAGGCTTATGCCCGCGTCGGACGCCGTGACGACCCAGGGCTGTCCCGCGTAGGCATCTACGTCCCCCTCATCCATGGAAAAACCTCTGATCCGAGCACCACCGCGGCGATTCGGATATCCTGTCGCCTGAATCCATATGGCCGCTGCGACGGGGTCTCGTCCAACGCGCTCGGATATCTCCAACAGGGTCTGACCAACGAATGTGGTATCGGGGAAGTCCAATATGAGGATTCGGTCGGCACCCCCGCGGCGCCGAATCTCGTGCGCGATATCCGTTCGCAAGGCGGCGAGACCAACGGAATCCGACATCGACTCCCGGAGCCGCGCCGCGAAATCGATTCGCTCGGCGTCATCGCCCGCCAGGGCCCAACGCGGCAGAAGCACGGTATTACCATCGGACCCGCTGGTCGTGTAAGGATACTGGTCTCCCCAGATCCGCACGCCGCGCCGCCGCGCCGCGGTAATCATCTCGATTACCGAGTGCGACTGGCCCCAGTAGTGGGCCCCCTTGGCCTTCAGATGGCTGGCGACCACCTTCGCGCCCGTCCGCTCTCCGATCCGAATGGTCTCGCGGACCGCGTCGAGAAGAGTCGGCGGTCCCAAGGAATCAACCGACGGCCAGTACCACATGGGGTCGGCCCCCTCACTCCGTTGGTGGGAGATGTAGATCCCGTCGTATGGGACAATCTCTTCTACAAGCGAGATGACCTCCTCCGTTGTGGACCAGCGTCCCGGCACGTACTCCAGGCCCGCGGACAGACCTCGGGCACCTGCCTCCAGCCCACGTCTTAGCAACGTGCGCATTTGCCGAATTTCAGCTGCTGTAGAGGGTCTCTGGTAATCCTCCTTGAGGATGGCTCGCCGCAGACTGCCGTGGCCCATCATCAGAACTACGTTGAGTCCGATCCCGTTGGCTTCGAGCCGCGCCCTCTGCTCGGCGATGTCAATGGGGGACCGTCCGTCCTGATTGATTGCCACGGTAGTCACGCCCTGCGCGACCAAATTCGGCGCGGCCCTGCGACGTGGGTCACTTGATTCCAAGCCGTTGCCTTCCCAGGCCACGTCGGCGGCGTGGGAGTGAAGGTCGACGAACCCCGGGAGTAGAAACAGGCCGGAGATGTCTATGACCTGCTCTGACTCCGCACCGGCCAGCCGGCCGATGGCTTCAATCCGACCGTTGCGAAGTCCGACGTCGGCCTCGAACCATGGATTCCCGCTGCCGTCCAGGATCCGTCCGCCGGTAAGGAGGATATCAAACGATTGGCCGGCCACCGAACAAACAGCCACTCCGAGGCCCACAATTAGCCAGGCCAGGCATCGAAACATGTTATTCACGTGACACGCAGGATTAAGGGGCGGGTCGGGATAATCGGTAAAAAGTCCGGCATCCTCCAAATATCCCGGGAGGCGGCGTCGAGGTAGGCAACCCGGTCTGGCGGGCCGCGTTGTTGGCGGGCACCACAGATCCTACCTATGCAATCCAGAATCGCCACGAGCGGAATTGTGCTCGGCCTGACGATGTTCATGACTCTGCCCGTCACGCCGGTCATGGCCCAGGATGCCCTACACCTGAGCCGACTATCGGGTACGTTTGAGTTGGACGGCAGAATTGGGGAAGACGAGTGGAGCGGCGTGGATCCGTTCCCGATGACCCAATACGCCCCGTCTTTTGGGACCCCGCCAACCGAGGAGACCAGAATTCGCATCGCGTATGACGACGATTATCTCTACGTGGGCGCCGAGCTGCTGGACTCGGACCCGGACGGGATCAGAGAGAATACCCTTTACCGAGACAGGTACTCAGGCGACGATACCTTCGGTTTGGTTCTGGACACCTTCAACGACAATGAGAACGGGCTTTGGTTTTTTACGACGCCGGGCGGAGTGAGGGTGGATATGGCGATCTCCGCCGACGGAGCCGGCGGCTTCTCGGGGATCAACCAGAGCTGGAATACCTACTGGGATGTCGCCACGCGCCGCGATGAGACGGGGTGGTTCGCGGAAATGCGCATTCCATACTCAAGCCTGGGCTTCTTGGACCGGGACGGTCGGGTGGAGATGGGCCTGATCACCTACCGCTTCATCGCTCGCAAGAATGAGCGCCACATTTTTCCTTCCATCGATCCCATTTTCGAGCTGGGGTTTGCCAAGCCGAGCCAGGCTAGAACCGTCGTTCTGGAGAACGTCAAGAGTACTCGGGCGATGTATGTCACCCCCTACGCGACCACCGGCGCCGGCAGATCCCGTTTCCTGAATGATGCCGGGACCGAGTACGCGTCCGATAACGTCTACACCCGTGAAGTGGGCCTGGACATCAAACAATCTCTGGGCAGCAATCTGACGCTGGACCTGACCGTCAACACGGACTTTGCCCAGGTGGAAGCGGATGACCAGCAGGTTAACCTGACCCGGTTCTCGTTGTTTTTCCCGGAAAAACGACAATTTTTCCAGGAGCGGGCAGGCATTTTTGATTTTTCGACGGGCCGAACGGATCGTCTGTTTCACACCCGGACCATCGGCCTTTCCCGCCAGGGCCCTGTCCGGATCCTGGGGGGGGCACGCCTGGTCGGCCGTATCGGGAAATGGGACCTGGGGTTTATTGACATGCAAACCGCGCGGGAAACTTTCGACTCCGGCAATGGCGCGACCACCATCCCCAGCGAGAATTTCGGGGTCCTGCGACTTCGGCGACAGGTCATCAACGACTTCTCCTATGCGGGCGGCATCCTGACCACCAGACTGGGAGAGGATGGCGCGCACAATGTGGCTTATGGGTTGGATGGTGTCATTCGTGTTGCGGGCGACGACTATCTCACGCTCCAGTGGGCCCAGACCTTTGAAGAGGACACTTCTTTCGATTTCGTCAATTCCGGCCTCGCCCGCTTCCGGATAGAGCGCCGCCGACAGACCGGTTTCGACTACGGAGTAGGTTTCACCTTCTCTGGCGACAACTACAACCCAGGCGTAGGATTCAGAACCCGGTCAGACTACTACTCTCCGTTCCTGTCGGTAGGGTATGGCTGGCTTCTTGGAGACGCCTCTCGATTCCGGAGGATCTCTACGTTCGCGTTCGGAAACGCTTACTACCGTCGAGAGGATCATAATGTCGAGTCGGTGTTCTGGTGGAACAATGCCTCGTTCGAGTTCAAGTCCGGACACAATTTGACCTTCGGGGTCCGGTATCAGCTGGAAGACCTTCTGCGCACACTGACTTTCCCCGAGGCCACAGAGGTCCCTGTGGGCCGATTCCAATTCGTTACCGGCTCGTTTAGCGCCAGCCTTCCCGCAGGCGGTTTGATCCGGGGGCGGGGGCAGGCATCGTACGGTAGTTTCTACGATGGAACGCGGGTCCAGCTAGGGGTGTCGCCGGCCTTCAGCCCATCCAGTCACCTGGAGTTGGAGGC
>CAYXSE010000231.1:0-6072 GCA_964466675.1 uncultured Rhodothermales bacterium
GAGACCAGCGGCGGGCGCGAAAACCCGTCGGTGGGGGATGGCGCGGAGTCGCACGCAACGAGTCCCGCCAGCAGTATGGCTGCTACGGGGGCGACTCCAAGCGAACGGCCGTAGGCCAGCGCGCGCTTCGCAAATGTTTTCCAACTACCGGTCATCCCAGATGGGGTCCGCTGATGCAGGTGTACGGTATCGGAGGGACGGTCGGAATCCTGAAGTTTGCGTGGTCGGCAATATACAGAAGGGGTCTGGGGCATGCCTGGCATTACGTTAGCAATTCCCATGAACGGGCCCGGGCGCCGCCCTTACAGTACATAGAGAGGCTTGAGCGAAAAACAGAGGATAAAGATTATCATGCCTATGTAGGCTGAAGCCCGGCGCCATCCCGTTAGAGGCTCCTCAATCACCACCGGTGGGTGATCGACCCTGACCAGGAACAGGATCAGGGCACACCAGACCAGCCATCCTGAATACCCGAGTCGCTGCATGGGCTCGCCGACCCCGTCGGCCACGGCGGCGAGGACCACAAGCCCCAGCAGGGAGAAAGCAACGGCTTGCTGATTTGCCCCGAACATGCGGCGCAGGTACACCAGCAAAATTACCGCCAGCCCGGCCCAAGCCGCGATCTCGCGCAGTATGGAGCCCTGAACGAATTCGGCTGCTCCTGCCACATACCCGATCGAGCCGCTCGCCAGTAGTACCATCAAAAAGCCACGAGCCAGACGACCATGCCATTTGGGACCGGCCAAGGCATACAAGATGTGCCCCCCGTCGAGTTGTCCTACCGGAAGGAGATTCAGAGCTGTGAAGAACAGCCCCAGCCACCCCGCGAACAAGTACGGATAATGGTACATCTCGTGCATGGGCGGCACATTTTCCACGAAGCGGGTCATGAGCCAGTACAATGGCGTCTGACCGACTACCAGCGAGGCGACGCCGTCGCCAGGTTGCGTCAGGATTCTGTCCGGAAAAGTGCCATACCGGGTGACATATTCCTTGAGCGCCTCATGCCCTCCCAAGTCCATGATGTACTCCGGTGCCGGCAGCGTCACCAAGGCATAGATGAGAATCCCGAGGGAGACGACAAAACCGGCGATGGGTCCGGCGGCTCCGATATCGAACAATTTCCGGAGAGACGGGACTTGATCGCGGATGCGGATGACCGCTCCGAAAGTGCCGATCCCATTAAACGGAAAGGGGATGAAATAGGGCAGAGACGTCTGAACACGATGATATTTAGCCGCGAAGTAGTGCCCGAATTCATGAACGCCCAGGAAAAGGAGAAGTGATCCTCCAAACCGCAATCCATCCAGAATGAAGTCCAGGTTGGCTCGCACGCCGAACACGGAGATCCATCGATTCATCTCCGCATAGTGATCGGCCCGGCCAATCAGGAGCCCACCTGCCCAGACCGTTGACGCCAGAGTCAACAGAAAGAGGCCGATGTGAAGCCAATACCGGTCTTTGACCCTGCCTGGGCCGGGGACTGGCCAACTGAACCGAGAAGAGGAATCCGGCATGTGTCAGGATAACTCGGAGAACGCCCGAGTCAGTCGCACCATGGCCTCCTCAAGGTTCGACATGGAAGCGGCATAAGAGATACGAATGCCGTTAGGGTCTCCAAATGCGTTTCCGGGCACGAGCGCCAGATCGTGCTCCTCCAAGAGGTAGAAACACATGGCCTCAGACGAGTCGATCAGACGACCCGTAGACGAAGTTCTTCCGATTAGCTCTGCGATAGACGGAAACAAGTAGAATGCGCCGTCGGGCTTGGGACATTGCAGGCCCGGCATACCTTGGATCGAGGCCAGGACGAAGTCCCGCCGCTCGCGAAAAGAGGCCACCATCTCCAGCACCACATCGTGGGACATGGATAGCGCCGCGACACCCGCTCGCTGAGATATACTACTCGGGGCGTGAGTGAATTGAGACTGAAGTTTGGAAACGGCCGCGGAGATGGGAGGTGCGGCCGCCAGGTAACCCAATCTCCAGCCTGTCATGGCGTATGCCTTCGAGAACCCGTTTACGGTGATCGTTCTCTCCGCCATGCCCTCGCGAGACGCCATGGAGACGTGATCCACATCGTATCGAATGTGCTCATAGATCTCGTCGGAGATCACGTAGACGTGCGGGTTTCGTCGCAGCACGTCGGCAATGGATTCAATCTGATCGGCGGAATAGGTCGCTCCGGTCGGATTGGAGGGGGAGCACAGGATGAGAAGCCTGGTTCTGGGGGTAATCGCCGCTTCCAACTGGTCTGGGGTAAGCCTATAGCCGGATTCTACCGTCGCCAGCACGGAGATGGGCGTGCCTCCCGCCAACCGCACCATTTCGGGATAACTCACCCAGTAGGGAGCGGGGATGATCACTTCGTCGCCCTCTCGACACAGCACGGCTACCGCCTGTGCGACCGCCTGCTTGGCGCCGTTCGAGCACACAATATCGTCGGGGTCCGCCTGGATGCCGTTGTCCCGGGCCAGCTTTCTGCTGATGGCCTCCCGCAATTCGGGAATGCCTTTGTTGTTTGTGTAGTGGGTAAAGCCATCCCGAATCGCCTCCATCGCGGCGTCACAAATCACCGAGGGGGTGACGAAATCCGGCTCTCCAGCGCTCAATCCAATCACCGGGTGGCCTTCGCTACGGCGCTTGGCCGCTCTCGCTGTCATCTCTAGCGTCGCCGACGGCTTCATGGCCGCGACCCGTGCGTTCAACGTCAACTCTGTCATTTATCGAGATGCTTGCTAGCCAATACCAGCCGCACAGGTTCGGGAACGAACGACGACAAGTCGCCCCCCCAATGATGTATTTCTCGCACGATCGACGCCGATATCATGGCGTGCTTTTCCGACGTCATGAGGAAGACCGTCTCCAGTTCATCGTGAAGGCGCCGGTTTGCAAACGCCATTCGGAACTCGTAGTCAAAGTCGGTGACCTGTCTCAGGCCCCGCACCAGAACCGCCGCGCCCGTGGCCCGCGCATAATCCACCAGAAGCCCCTCGAAGGAGGCCACAGAAACGTTGCCACGATGAGCGACACATTGTTCAATGAGCGCACATCTCTCCGCCGTGGACAGGAGTGGTGTCTTGCCCGAGTTCACGGCGACCGTGACTTCCAGTCTGTCGAACAGCTTCGACGCCCGCTCAACGATGTCGAGATGCCCCAGCGTGAAAGGATCAAAAGAGCCGGGGTAAAGCGCCAGCTTGCCTCTAGATGTGCTCATGCCTGTTCCTCGACCAGTGACTCGAAGAAAGAAATGTTTGATCGGCCGTATCGACGTTGATCAACCAACTGGGGGTGATTCTCAAATTCGGCCGGATGGCCGTGCTCAAGTACCAACACGCCGGTTCTCCCGATGTGTTTCAGCGCAAGCTCAAGAACGAACTCCGCGGTTGGATAATCGTAGGGCGGATCCGCGAAAATGATATCGAATTCCTGGTTCCTCAGCCTTCCGACCCATGTCTCCGCCCCGGCCGTCACCACGCGCACCTCTTCGGCAACCCCGAGTTGCTCGGCATTGGCGCGAATCCTGTCGGCTACCCTCGCATCCTTCTCGACAAAAATCACCTCCTCGACGCCTCGACTGAGGGCTTCAAAGCCGAGCGCGCCGGAGCCAGCGAAGAGGTCCAGCACCACCCCGCCGTCGAAGTCACCTCGACTATCCAGCCAGTTCGCTACCGCCTCTCGTACCCGGTCTGTTGTTGGTCGTACGTTCCAGGTCTTCGGGATCTGAATCGTCCTCCGGCGGAGCCTGCCCGAGATAATCCGCATGGCTAGAGCAAGGCTGCGCCCACGGCCGGAACGAACTCGGCCGCCGAGTAATCCGGATCAAGGCTATCCCGGTCCAAATCGAGGAGGGCAAGCGGATTTAGCATTTTGGTCTTGCCCTGAAAGAGCGTCTGAAGAGTCGTCGGAACCGGCATCGAACCGAAGGTGAGTACCTGGACTACCTCGGTCAGTGGGACCTCCAGAGTCTTGAACACGCCAGTCACCTGATGGACGGCGTCGTCCACATGCGGCAACCCTCGGACGTGTGTCGCGAACCTCCAGCCCTGAGCATTCACAATGCTCAGTTCCAGGAGGCCCTCAGAGTGGCCAATGGCCAGGATGTGCTCGGTACCCCTTAGCCTCCGTCCTCCAATGCGGACGACTTCCGCAGATGCCCGAAGGGCTGACACGGCCTGGGCGTCTTCTGCCTCCAAGTCGGCCAAAATGGTTCCGAGGTTTTCCAGCACGGGCGGCCTCATGACCGTGACATGCAGCAACTCAGCATCTTCGGAGCGACCGGCCGCGTCGGCGCCTATCCCCCCGGATTGGCTCGCCGAGGCGAACCCCAACAACTCGGCCTCAAACGTTACCGCCGGGACGGGATTCCCTTCTTCGTGGGCAGAAAAGAACGACCGGCACAGGGGCGGATGAAGGGCCGCCCGAATCCTTCGCGTCGACGATTTCCCGAGGGCCTCTCGAATCGCATCGGCAATTGCGGCGCGTTCCGCGGAGGAGCCAGGGTCCGTCAGCGTGCGATTCAAATCGAAATCGAAATCGCACTGACCCAATCGAAGCAGCCGGAAACCCTTATCCGTCTGCTGAATTTCGGCATATCGGAGCGCACGGTCCGAAAAAGCGATTCCAGCGCTGGACTCTACGGGCATGCAATTCGGTGGCGGCCTGCGCCCTCAGTGGCTCTGTGGCTCTGGCTCTGTGACTGTGGCTCTGTGACTGTGGCTGTGGCTGTGGCTCTGTGGCTAGGACTCAGTGGCTTAGCTTAGTCCCAGCTGGACGCGTTCAGTAGCGTGATGTCCGGCTGCAGAGATCCGACAACGTCATCCGAATCCGGATCCTTGAGCAGGTAGATTTTCACTCGAGAGGTATCGTTCACCGTGTACTCGAACATCCGACCGGTCCGCGGCGAGTAGACCAGCGAGTCAGACATGAACCCTGCTCCGAAGATCGAATCGGAGGCCACCGAGATCAGCGAATCCGCCATCACGTAGGCAACCAACGTGTCCAGGGAGAGTGGAAAGCGATGATTGACGCGCTCATACATGATCAAAGCGGTACGCACGTTGCTCATCTGCTCTCTTGTCTGCCGCGTGACCTCTTTTCTGCGCTCAACGGCTTCGTATGGCTCCGTGATCGAGACATAAAGAACGTACCCAAGGACCACGATGACAATCGCGAGAACCAACTGGACGACCTTGTTGAGGACCTGGCTGCTTGCCATTGTGCGTCTTACTTAGTTTGTGTGGGCAGAGGGTGGAACATGGTCTATCGAAGCTCACATGGAGAACGGCCCATCACCCGAAAATAGACGGGCATTTTTCGAAATGCAAAGCACCTGTCCAAACTCAAGGGGCCTTCATGTCCAAGAGCCGGGCTGGCGCCAACAATTCCGGCCTATAGACCACCGAAAACCAACCCGCCTGCTTGTCGTTAAGCCCCGTCCTGAGGACACGCCTGTCCCCGCCAAGTTTCCCGAACCCGAATGAACCAGACCCGCCTTCTCATCAACATTGATCATGTTGCCACGCTCAGAAATGCGCGCCGGGAGTCCTTTCCGGACCCCGTGCAGGCCGCCCTTCGGTGCGAGATTGGAGGGGCGGACGGGATCGTGTTCCATCTGCGCGAGGACCGGCGCCATATCCATGACCGCGATGTTCGACTCCTGAAGGAGACCATCCGCTCCAAGTTGGACTTCGAGCTCTCCACAGCGGAAGACGTGGTCGCCATTTGCTGCGACACCAGCCCGGACCTGGCCACCCTGGTGCCGGAGCGGCGTGAAGAAGTCACCACAGAAGGAGGCCTGGATGTGATGGCCAACCGCAGGAGGCTGGACGAAGTGATCCCGCGGCTGTTTGCAGCCGGAATTCCGGAGGTTGCCCTGTTTGTCGATCCCGATGAATACCAGATCCGGGCCGCCGCGGACTCCGGAGCCAACGCCATCGAGCTTCACACGGGAGAATTCGCCAACGCGGCGGGGAAAGAGCGCCTTGAGTTCCTGGCCAAGCTGAACCGCGCCGGCCAACTTGCCACGGATCTCGGTCTGCATCTGCACGCGGGCCACCGTCTGGACTATAC
>CAYXSE010000232.1:0-6018 GCA_964466675.1 uncultured Rhodothermales bacterium
GACGAGCGGCTGGGATCGGCGGACGATTTTCGCGCCCTGGTTGACCGCGCTCACGAGTTGGGAATCCGGATCGTGCTGGATCTTACGCCCAGCCATGCTTCGCCCGATCATCCTTGGGTGAATAGTCTGCGTGAGGGAGGCGTGTTCTCGGACTACATCCAGACCACACCGTCGCCGCACAACAGGGGCCAGGATGGGCGAGGCGCCAATCTCTCCGAGGTCTGGCAGGTGGAAAACGGAGAGAACTTGTACCGGAAGTATGATGGTTTCGGAGACCTGGCCAATCTGAATTGGGATGACGATGACTTGCAGGCGGAGATGTTGGACATCATGACCTTCTGGCTTAATGAGTTCGACGTGGACGGCTATAGAATGGATGTCTGGTGGGGCCCGGTAAGACGGTATGGGGCGGCGCGTTTCGCGCAACCCGTGCGGGAAATTATCAGACGGGCTCGCCCGGATGCGTGGCTTCTCGGCGAGCTCGCTGGCACCGGTGCGGGGACCGAGGTGTACTATGCGGATGCGGCTAACGGCGCCGCGGTCGAGGGTGGCCTAGACTCAGCGTACGACTGGAATTTCTACCACCAGGGGATTCGCGGGGCCTACGGAGCCACGAACACCTACAATTTTTATGCGAGGAACAGCAACTTCTATCCGGGGCCCAATGCACGCTATTTCCGCTTCCTGGAGAACCACGACGAAGTCCGGCAGGCCTTTCTTCAGCGCGCCAACCCGGACCGGTTAAAGTCCCTGGCTGGCTTTCTTCTGACCACCACGGGGATCCCGATGGTCTACGCGGGCCAGGAGGTGGGGTTTGGCGCCTCTCACGACTACTCGAGGCGCGATCCCGTGGACTGGGAGGTAGAAGGAAATGATCAATTGGCCGCGCTGTATCAGCGCCTGGCTCAGGCCAGGACTCAGTTCCCGGCGTTCAGTACCCAGGACCTGGTGTCTGTCCACACGTCCCGCTCGGGGGAGCCGCGTCTATATGCCTTCGCGCGTCCGTACCTCGATCAGAACGCACTCATCGCGGTCAATTTCGAAGCCACGGCGACCACGGTGACTCTGGACCCCTCGGCCTCCATGCAGATGTCCCACGACGGACCAATCCCCTACTACGACATATTTGCCGACACCTCCGCCTCACACCTTGGCGAGTTTACCATCACGGTTCCGGCCCACGGGACGGCGGTGTTTATCACGGCGGACGCCCCCGGATTCGTCCTCCCAGCCCTGCCAGCGCTGCCGTTCGGAGCGGTCTACACCGGGCGCGAGTTGGCAGAATTACCCTCCGCCGTATCACTCGCGCCCAACTACCCGAACCCGTTCAACCCGCGGACCCGGATAACCTTCGAGCTGCCGGCGTCCATGATCGTCCGGCTTTCCGTGTTCGATGTTCTGGGGCGGCAGATCGGGGTGCTCTCTCAAGGCTTGCGGTCAGCGGGCCATCATGAGGTGTCGTTCGACGCCGGTAACCTGCCCAGCGGCACCTACCTCTACCGCCTGGAAGCCGGTGGGCAATCGGTGACCAAGGTCATGGCATTGGTTCGATGAGCGCCGGGCCCTGTTATACCGGTTGGCTGGCGGCCTTGGCGATAGTCACCGTCACGGTCGCCGCCTGCTCGCCCTCCGAGGGCACCGATTCGGCAGATCCCCCGCCAAAAGTACCGGCGTGGGCCCAGGAGACCGTCTGGTACCAGATATTTCCTGAGCGATTCTGGAACGGTGACCCCTCGAACGATCCATCTCGCGAGAGTCTGCCCGATTTCGGCAACATCACGCACGGTTGGCAGATCACGGATTGGACATCGGATTGGTTCGCGCGTGAGCCCTGGGAGGTGGCCATGTCCGACGATTTCTATAGCACCGTCCGCCTCAGACGTTATGGCGGAGATTTGCAGGGCGTGATAGACCGCCTCGACTATCTGGTCGATTTGGGCATCAATGGAGTGTATTTCAACCCGCTGTTCTGGGCAAGGTCGGAGCACAAGTATGACGGCAATCTCTTCCATCATATCGACCCCTATTTCGGGCCTGATCCGGCCGGTGACTTCGCCCTCATGGCCAATGAGACCGCCGACCCCGACACATGGCCCATAACTTCGGCAGACTCGCTGTTCTTCGTGCTGCTCGACTCGGCGCATGATCGGGGTATTCGCGTAATCATAGACGGGGTGTTTAACCACACCGGCCGAGACTTTTTTGCCTTCGATGACCTCCGAAAGAAGCAGAGGGACTCGCCCTACAAGGAATGGTATATCGTCTCGGAGTGGGACGACCCCTCCACGCCGCAAAGCGAGTTCGACTGGAAAGGATGGTGGGGCCACAAGCCGCTGCCTGAGTTCGCAGACAACGCGGCCGGCACGGACCTGCATGCCGGACCGAAAGCCTATGTGTTCGATGCGACGAGGAGGTGGATGGACCCGAACGACGATGGGGATCCCAGCGATGGGATCGACGGATGGCGATTGGATGTGGTGTCGGACGTCCCCATTGGATTCTGGTGGGACTGGAATTTGCACGTCAGGAGCATAAATCCGGAGGCCTACACGGTCGCCGAGCTTTGGGACTCTTCCAGCGAACAGGTTGCCGCTGGCGGGTTCTCGGCCAGCATGAACTATCTCGGGTTCGCATTCCCGACCAAGGGCTTCCTGATCGACGGTACGATGGCGCCAACAGCCTTTGCCCATGCGCTAGAAAAGCGGAGACGCGAGAACCCGGAACCGGTCGTATTCGCGCAGCAAAATCTGATCGACTCTCATGACACGGATCGGGTCGCGGCGATGATTACGAACGCGTCCCGTGGCCTGGATTACGCCCGAGACGACTGGGAGACGTGGTTCGACTATGATTGGGGAGACCGGAACAGCCCGGGGCGCGACCCGGGATACCTCCTGAGGCCTCCGACGGCAGAGGAGCGGAGGCTGCAACGGCTGGTGGCTTTGTTCCAGATGAGTTACGTCGGGGCGCCGATGATCTATTATGGCACCGAGGCGGGCATGTGGTCGGGCGATGATCCCGACGATCGCCAGCCCATGTGGTGGGAAGACCAGGTCAACGCGCCGGTAGCTCATCACCCGGTGACTGGGCCTGTGCCCGCGATGGCCGTTGGATTTGACGGTGAGGTGCATGCCTACTATAGAAGAGCGATAGCATATAGAAGGTCGCACCCTTCCTTATCCGGCGGCACCTTCAGGGTCGTGGCAGCCGACGATACCAGTCAGACGATCGCGTTTCTCCGGGAACTGGAAGAAGAATCGATTCTGGTGATTCTGAATCGGTCTGGCACCGAGCAGGAATTGCGCTTCGACCCGGAGGAAGTCGGGATATCCCCGGGAGAAGGTCTCTATCCCGTATTTGCTTCTGACGGGGATCCCAAAATATCAATGATTGACGGCCTCATCCAGGTGACCGTACCGGCCCATGCCGGGGTGGCACTCATTCGGACGGGAGTCGAATAGCCCCTCACCATGCTGGATATCCAAAAGCGCCTCACCAATTCGTTCTACGCGCTACTCAGTCTGCCTGCGACCGCGATGGGGTTCGCGCTGTCTGTCCAGATATCGGCGCTGAGTTGGATTCTGCATACAAAATACGGCCTGGCCATCGACGAGATAGGGTTGGTATGGGCGGCGGGTCCCATCGCCGGGATTCTCGGACAGGTGGTGGTCGGTGTCATCAGCGACAAGGTTTGGTTCTGGAATGGCCGCCGCCGCCCCTTCATGCTCATCGGCGGTGTGTTGGCCGCCCTGATGCTGCTCGCGCTGCCCCGAATCGGGGTTATCTCCGCCGCACTGGGATTTGAGGGGATCGTCGGTGTGGCGATTGCAGTCGCGCTGACGCTCGATCTGGCCATCAACGTGAGCTTCAATCCAGCGCGATCCATAATAGCTGACGTGACTCCTGAGGGGCTTTCGCGGACGAAAGGCTACACCTGGATGCAGACGGTCTCGGGTACCTTCGGGGTCCTGGCGTACGCCATCGGAGCGATCTGGAGCAACTACGTGCTCATTTACTTTGGTGCCGGCCTCGTGCTTGTCTTCTCCGTGGTCCCGACATTTTTCATCGAGGAGCCGCGAAGCCTGACCGGGGATGAGGACGAGGACCAGGGACTGAGCAACTTCTCCCTCGGCGAGATTCTGCAGTCCATTCGGCCCCTCTGGGGCTTCATGGTCTACGCCGTCTATGGCATGACCGCTCGGATCGCGGAATTCGAAATAGACGGCTATTGGGTCGAAATCGGCTGCCTGGTCCTGACCGTCGGACTGGTCTTGGAGGCTCTCCTGAAGAATGAGGCTGGCGAGTCCCCGGAAGTGGCCGGGATGATCGGGTTCAAGAAAGTGCTGGCCGCCCATTCCTTCACGTGGGTCGGGATTCAGACGATGTTCATTTACATGTTTGCCTTCGTTCAGTACCGGATGCCTGGTCTGGACGACCTGGATATGGGCCGCGTGGTTTCCATCAGCTTCCTGATTCTGAGCGCTGTTGGAGCCCTGGTGCCCGTGCTTCTGCTCGAGCCGATTACAGAGAAAATCGGCCGGGTTCGCACGCACATGCTGGCCCTCTTTCTCATGGCCGGAGCGTACCTCGCAATCGCGCTCGTAGGGTCGACGCCCACAATGATCTACGTGCTCATGGCCTTCGCCGGAGTGGGCTGGGGGGCGATAGTCAGTCTGCCCTTCGCCATCATGTCGGTAAAGGTAGATCAATCGCGGATGGGGCTCTATATGGGCCTGTTCAACCTGTCGGTGGTGTTGCCTCAACTGGTTGCCAGCCTTGGAATTGGTGCGGCGGTGAGTGTCGCCCCCAATAAGACGCTGGTGTTCCTCATTTGCGGGGCTACGCTCCTGGCTTCCGCCCTCTCGTGGCTTCTGGTCCAAGAGAACGAGGCGTGAAACCATGAACGACTCGACATCCATTTTCAAATCGTTTTCCGGGAGGGGCGTCGTTCTCCTTCTCCCGGTGTTGCTGACCGCTTGTACGGACCCAACCCCGCCGCCGGTCGCCGCACCAGCGCCAGAGCGTGGCGCTATTGTGACTCTGTTTGAATGGCGTTGGGATGACATCGGGGAAGAGTGCACAACCGTTCTCGGACCGGCGGGTTATACGGCGGTACAGGTCTCATCGCCAGCAGAGAACCACATCGTTCAAGGCCGCCCGTGGTGGGAGCGATATCAGCCGGTGAGTTATGTGCTTGAGACGCGGAGTGGCTCTCGTGAGGAGTTCTCGGCCATGGTGTCTCGCTGCGCCGACGCTGGTGTGGCCGTCTACGTGGACGCGGTGATCAACCACATGGCGGATGCAAATGTGGATCACGAGCAGTACACCATGACCGGTCGGGGGACCGCGGGCACCGAGTTCGCTCCGTATGACTACCCAGGCCTGTACTCGACGGAAGATTTCCATCATTGCGGCCTGACGGACAACGATGATATCTGGGACTTTGACGATCTGACTCAGCTCCGGGAGTGTGAATTGGTTGATCTGGCCGATCTCGATTCGGGATCGGATTACGTGCGGTCCGTTCTGGCCGCGTACCTGGCGGACCTCCAATCTCTGGGTGTGGCCGGGCTCCGCATCGATGCTGCCTTGCACATGGCGCCCGAAGACATTCGTGCCATTCTGGACGAGGCGGCCTTTACCGGCTATGTCTACCAGGAGGTGAGCCAGGCGAGGCACAGCGCGGCCTACTACGGGTCTGGTGATGTGACCGATTTTGGATATGGAGTGGTCGTGACCGAGGGGGTCCTGGCCGCCGAGTTGTCCCCCATGATTTCAGATCCTTTTTGGGAGAACCTGAATTCTCATGACACGACCGCGCTGGTCTTCATAGAGAACCACGATACCCAGCGACATTGGGAAAACGTGCTTGACTACAAGGATGATCTGTATCCGATGGCGGTCGCGATGATGCTGGCCACCCCCTATGGCCGTCCCCGCGTGTTCTCGGGCTACGCGTTCGAGGACACCTTCACTGGACCACCGGCCGATGAGCTTGAGGAAACCCGCCGGGTTCAC
>CAYXSE010000233.1:0-6014 GCA_964466675.1 uncultured Rhodothermales bacterium
TCGCAGACAGATAAGAGCGCGGTCCTCGGGCTTCAAGTCCATCAGCGCCCGACCAACCCTCTCCTCCAGTTCTGTGTCCTGAAGCTCCGTTTGTGGCCCTGCTCCAAGCCCAGGAATCGGAGAATCGTCCAGCGGAACATGATTGCGCCTCGCCCGGATTCTGTTGAGTGACTCGTTGACTGCCATGCGATAGATCCAGCTAAAAAACTTGAACTCGGATCTGTAGGACCCGAGTTTCTCATAGGCCCGGATGAAAACGCATTGAGCCGCATCCTCCGCGTCGTGCGGATCTTTGAGCATCCGATACGCGACGTTGTACAGAGGCTTCTGGTATCGCTCTACAATGACTGCGAAGGCTTGTGTTTGACCGGCCAGGCATTGCTCGACGATCTCGGCGTCAGTTGCTTCCACGGGCTTTGGCTGAATTACACGGCAGGATGGCAAAGGTTGGAGGCTCGGAGCGCCTCCCGAACGCCGGTCACGCTATCCTAAATACGGAATCGAATCCGGCCAGGTCAAAGACCATGCGGATGTGCGGACTCATGCCCCTGAGCCGGATCTCGCAATCCAATTCAGAGAGTCTTTGCTGAGTTGCGAGAAGCACCCCCAGTCCGGCACTCGAAATATACTCTAGTGCCGAGAAGTCCACCGAGCAAGAGGTGGTCAGCGCATCCATAACAACGTTCGCGGCCGCTACTTGAGAGGCGTCCAGTCGTCCAGACAGCAGTACGTCGCCATTTTCTTCCTTGCGAATCTCGAACATATTCCTCAACTCAAGTGCTTGACCAGACGAATCTCCGTCCGGCGCTGTTGATGATCGTAGTGGATCTCATCCATCATCCGTTGTACCAAGTGCAAGCCCAGGCCGCCAATGGCTCTTTCCCCCAGTTCGGCGGCCTCATCGACACCCTGGTCCGCCGTCACATCGAACGGATCCGAATCCGGATCGACGAGCGTGACCTGCACCGAGCCGCCTTCGGAGCGTAGTTCGATGCCGATGTTTCCCGAACCGCCAGAATTGTACTTCACCATATTGGTAAAGAGCTCTTCGACGGCCATATTGACGGCAAATCGGTCTGCAGCTGTCATGGGGGTCTCGCGGGCGAAACCGTCAAGAAAGCTGAAAACGTCGGCCAAAGCGTCGAAATCCCGTTGGAACGAGCGATGCATCTCTGCATGATGAATGAGACGACTGGAAGGTGGCTGACAATCACGGGAAGCGCAAATATCCAGCAGATTCGCCCATCCCGTATCTTGTGACATGAGCGCGGAGCAAGAGGGAATAATCGGGTCCACCGTAACCCACTACCACATCGTCGACAAGATCGGCCATGGTGGAATGGGGGTCGTCTATAAGGCGGAGGACACCATGCTGGACCGAACCGTGGCCCTCAAGTTCTTGCCGCCCGGCATGGCGGAGGACAAGACCGCCGAAAAACGATTCATCCATGAGGCCAAAGCCGCATCCTCCCTGGATCACTCCAACATCGCGGTCATCCACGAAATTGCTCGCACAGACAAAGGACGGCTCTTCATCGTGATGGGCTACTACGAGGGCGACACCCTCGAGGCAAAGATCGAGGGGGGGCCGCTCGATCTCGATGAGGCGCTGGATTATGCAATTCAGATGGCGAAGGGCCTCTCCGTTGCGCACCAGGCGGGCATAGTTCATCGAGACATAAAGCCCGGGAACGCGATCGTCACGCCGACGGGCGAACTCAAGATTCTGGACTTCGGACTCGCGAAGGTCGAAGATGTGACCATGACGGCTGATGGGCTGTCTTTGGGAACCGTCGCGTACATGAGCCCGGAGCAAGCGCGCGACGCCCCCCTGGATCATCGGACCGACCTCTGGGCGCTGGGAGTGGTGTTTTACGAACTACTGGCAGGGCGTCGGCCATTTCCCGGGACGTACCACGCCGCCCTTCTATACGCGGCTGCCAATGAGCCCCATCCTCCCGTTACGAACCACCGGCCGGAAGTCCCGGCCTGGATGGTCGCGATCATAGATCGGCTCTTGGAGAAGGATCCCGAGCAGCGTTTCCCGTCGGCGAAAGACCTCGTGCAGGCGTTGGAGTCCGCGGGTGGCGAAGTGATGACGGGCGCCCACGCCACCGTTGCTGTCCAGTCTGCACCAGCGAGTGGAGCTGTCCCAACCGCGGGCTACCCGGGGGCCGGAGGAATGCACTCGGGAGTCCAGGGCGCGCTGACGTCGACGGGCGCCATTCCTGGCGTGACCCTTTCCGGAGCCTACCTCCCAGAACCCGCCCCAGCCGGGAGTCGGGCGGCACTGTGGGGCGGCGGCGCGGCCGTCGCTGTGCTTTTGATTGCGTTTGCAGGTTGGTACTTCGGCCAGGCGTCGTCGGGCCCGGAGGCGGCACCCTCCGGAGTCACGGAAGAAGCGCGTGCCGAAGCACGTAGTCTGTATGCGGCGGCGCTCGATTTACGAACGAATCGACAATTTTCGCGATCTGTTACGACCCTAGAACAGGTACTTCAACTAGACTCGACCTACACCGAGGCGTGGGCCACGCTTGCTGCACTGGAAATCGCATTACAAGACTATCCGGCCGCCGTCGAGCACGCGAACCGTGCCGTACAGCTGGGGCCTGACAATACCGCCGCACACTTTAATCTGGCACTGGGATTGGAAGGGTTGGGGCAATGGGGGGAAGCGATGCTCTCCTACGAAGAAGCTGTCGGCATCGATAGCACGTTCGTCCCGGCATACAGCGCCTGGGCATACCGGCTCATCGAACTCGACAGGCCAGAGGACGCCTTGACCGTTCTTTCGGCAGGCCTCGCTGCCGTCCCGAATTCGCCATTGAACTTCCTCCTCTTCAAGAACAGAGGCAAGGCGCTCCTGGCCATGGGCGATCCTGACCAGGCCGTGACGGCCCTGGAAGAATCCGTCCGTTTGAACTCCAGTTCGCCCGAGTCTCTCAGTCTCCTTGCCCAGGCCTACGAGCGGGTCGGGCTCCCGGACGATGCGCTTCGCTATTGGGAGATGTATATCGACGCTGAGACTGACCCCGCCCAAGTCCGAATAGTAAAGCAGCGGCTGGGACTCTAAGCCAGCCACAAATAGAAGCCCCCGACCTCGAGGTGAGGTCGGGGGCTTCGTTGTATCCGGTGGGCAGGATGAGCCGCCCCCAGGTTGGAGTTCCGAGTTCCGAACTTACTTCATGAGGACCATTCGCTGAACCTTGGAGAATGCTCCGGCCTGGATCCGGTAGAGGTAGATCCCACTGGCCAGTCGACTCGCGTCGAATTGGACTTGGTGGTATCCCCCGTCTAGCGGTCCACTCAGGAGCGTCTGTCCCCGGCGTCCGAGAATGTCGAACACCTCGAGTCGTACATCCGCCGCTTCTGGGATGGCAAACTCGATGGTCGTGACTGGATTGAAGGGGTTCGGATAGTTCTGCGACAGGTCAAACTCGATGGGCAGTTCGTCCACTTCGTGGTCGGTGCCCGGGTTACCCTTCCCGGCCAGTTCATCTTCGGCGTGGACGGCATACTGCCAAGCCTTCTTGAACCTGTCGATGGCCTTGTCATATTTGCCCTTAGCCAGCTCCTTGTCACCCTTTGCAAGCTGTTTCAAGGCCTTCTTCATGTCCTTGCGGGCATTTTTGAGGTCTTTCCGAGCGTCCTTGATGTCTTTGAGGGCCTCCTTGCACGCCTTGTTCCTCCGGCACGGCAGCGACAACCCCGCCTCAAGATCATCGATGTCTGCTTCCATGATGGTGAAGTTGGCCTCCACTTCATCGATGGCTGCTTGGGCGATGAGGCGATCTGCGGGGATCAGGTAGCTCTCGATGAGGAGTGCTGCTGTTTCCGCGCCGGAACCATTCCGCTTGATGATGCGGCTGAGAGCCTTTACGATCTGCTTGTCGTTATCGAAGACCTTCTTGCCCCTCTTGCTTGATGGCGTCGTCCGGGTCGAGTCGGTCCAGAGGCGCAGGTCAAGGTTCTTGAGGGCGGATTTCAGCGCCTTCTCGTAGTCCTTGACGTCCGGGCTCTTGCCGCCGCCGCCGTTGTCATCGTCATCATCATCATCATCGTCGTCATCGCCATCATCATCGTCGTCATCGCCATCATCATCGTCGTCATCGTGGTCGTCATCATCATCGTCATCGTGGCGGCCGTCATCATTGTTGCCACCGGTATCACCGCCAGCGTCTGCGATAGCCTCCCCAAGGAGTTCCTCGATCGTGTCTACCACCAGCTGACGGACATCGATAGCGCCCTCTTCATCATCCCCGATCTCGATCGGCTCGCCGGAGATCTCAACAGGCGCTCCGAAGGTCATGAACGTGATCTCGTCCGAGCCGGAGTTGGCCACGGCGGCGAAATTGGCTTCCGGACTGAAGGCAATGCCCTCAGGGTTGTCCCCCACTCGAATGACCTCGATCAGAGCGAAGCCATAGCTGATGCTGGATGCGGCCAAAGAAGAGCCGAACCCGGAACCAAATTGGTAAATGGAGACGGTACCGCGGTCGTAGCTGGTCACGTAGACCAACGTCCCGTCGGGCCCAAGCTCCACTTCTGTCGAAGCGGATTCAGATCCCAGCCTGGAGATGGCCCGATATGGGTCCCCCAGTGCATACGGATCTGCAGGCACTCCGCGAACGAGGAGAGTTCCATCACCCTTGGTCATGAAGAGAAGCGTTCCGTCCGGATTGGCCTCGAGATCCCTTACAGATGACTCGGCGCCCAGGCGCGTCGTACCGCCGTCAGGGTCCGCATTCACGTCGGGATTGGACGAATCCGTCTGACCGAGACGCAGAGCACCGTCTGGATCCAGCTCGGCTTCCCGGGCCGCAGATTCAGTGACCATCATCGTCACGCCCCAATTGGCCTGATCTCGATCCAGGTCAACCTCGAAGGCCAATACCCCGTAGTTGGTACTGACCCAGACGCCGGTGCCGTCGGGGTTACCCTCGACATCGCGCGGATTCGATTCGCTGGCAAGCAGTGTGATTCCCCCGTCCGGGACGGCATCCGTCGTCGTAGGACTGGACTCCGATGCCAGGATGGTGATGCCTCCATCCGGATCTGCCGCCACTTCTCTGGTCGCAGACTCGGTGTCCAGTCGGCGAATAGCCAGATTGTAGGTACCGCTCGTCGGAATGGCATCGATGATCGACACCGACCGACTGGAATATTCTGCAACGTAGACTACCGCCCCGTCCGCCGAGACATCGATTCCGATTGGGTTGTAGCCTACTGGGATGGTGCTGACACAGAGTCCGCTGCCATCGACCGGTGCTGCTCCCTCGAGAACACAAGCCAAATCGATTACCGAGACATTGTGCGAATTGTAGTTGGTCACATAGGCTCTGGTCCCATCTGGTGTGATGGTGACACGCATGGGAGTGCGTCCGACCTGGATGGAAGTTTGTGTGTCCGAGGCGATCTCGATGAGGGTAACCGTGTCCGAACCCGAGTTGGCCACGACGGCAATCGTTCCGTCGGGATTCACTTCCACATCTCGCGGACCGCTTTCGGTCGAACTGAGCTTGAGCGCAGGCTCAACTACGTCGGGTGCGACGTAGAGCTCGAAGCCTAGAGATCCATTGCCGTTAACGTTCACGGGGCCGGTACCAGCTCCGAAGGGCACAACGACCGTTAGCGTAGACACCGTCGCGCGAACGATATCGGCTGCCTTCTGGTTGCCGTCCGATCCTGTGAAGGTGACCAGGTCCGTGCCTGCTGCGTCGAAGCCTGTCCCCTGGATGGACACAAGTCCCCCGACCGCGGCTGAGGCTGGACTCAGGCTCTCGACGAGGAACGGATCCGTTCCGGTGGTGAACGACCAGGAACCGGCGTTAACCAGAGGAACCGCGTCCTGATCAGTAATCCCCGCCGTGAGCGTCACCGTGAAAAGGGAAGCCGATGCGAGGGCGGCATCGGGGCTGAAGACCACCCTGCGCCCCTCATTCAGGAAGGCGAATGTGCCGTTGACTGGAGGGGATACGGCGAAGCTCGCCGTGGTTACCGAAACCGGATCTATC
>CAYXSE010000234.1:0-1155 GCA_964466675.1 uncultured Rhodothermales bacterium
GGGATATCAAGGATACCCGATCCCTACCTTATGGGGGTCCTGCTATAGTATCTAGCGACGCGGGTTGGTTTGAGGTGATTACTTCGTTTTGGTGATGAGGTTCGAGCGCTTGCCATGTCGTCCATCCAGAATCTAAAAGGGTGCTGCGCGTGCAGCGTCCGATATCGAAGTCAGCCCAATTCGGCCACCCGAGTCGTTCCCTAGTGCCTAATTGATTCGGCACCGTGGAGCCGTGGAGGTCTTTTAATGCTCGGATGACGGGTGAATGTCCAGAGTGAAATTGCCCTCGCTGGTCGCATCCTGTAGCACACGCGAATCAGCCTCAGTTGCCGACAAGTTTTGATCCACAAGCCTTCTGGGATACAATCCTTCTGAGATACAAGCTCGATCAGGTCTAGGTCGCTCGTCCGATCTCTCTTGACCTATCTTGGACGGCTCGACGGATGCCCCCCTGGATGTGGACCGAGACAGCCTTTGGGGCCGCACTTCCGAGTCGGATGGTAAGCGTCCCCGGGCCCGCTTACCATAGCACTTCAGACTCATGCACTCAGAACAGAAGTACCTAAGAACGGACATAGTTGATGTAGATGCCGCTTCGGTGGGGATCAGTCGGCTCCGGTGGTTTGCCTTTACGCCCAGCCAGTCCCGTGATTCGGGCTTCACGCGCCGAACGATGGAGGAGAACGGGTTTGACCTGGTTCCCGTGGAGGCCGAGGGAGGAGTTGTGCGACAGTATGTCACGACAATCAAATGGGGCGACTATCGGGAGGTCGAATTGAGGGATATAGGACAGGAGGACGAGCTTCCCCAGAGCACGTCTCTCGAGGAGGTTGTTCGCCTCCTGGCCGAGCGCGGTAGGCTCTTCTTCTTCCTTACCAGTCTGGGCCGAATCACGGGGCTCATTACGCTGGTCAACCTCAACTGTCGACAATCCCAAATCTTCCTCTACGCCCTCATATCGGAGCTTGAAACCACCATGGAGCGCGTCCTGACTCAGGCGCTCGAAGAAGGGGTGGTTGACGAGGACGTGGTCTTGGCGGCGTGCAAGAAGCAAGTCCGTGAGTCATACACCAAAGCGATGTCCGAGGAGTGGTTGCCGTCAGTGACCGAGTTTCTGTACCTGTCGGACCTGGTGAACGTATTCAAGCGCCTGGG
>CAYXSE010000234.1:1165-5732 GCA_964466675.1 uncultured Rhodothermales bacterium
TTTACAGCCGGATCGGGTTCTCCTCCGGCAGGCAATTCAGCAAGGAGCTTGGTCGGGCCATAAAATACCGGAACCGGGTTGCCCATCCAGCGCGCCCGCTCGTGCAACGTAGAACAGACCTCCGTTCGATCTGGCAAGTTCTTCTGGCGGTCGACCGGGTCCGCCGGACTGAGGGGCGCTAGGCGCAATCGTTGCACGCTGCGATGCGCCGTGGGCAACCAAGGCAATATGCGCAGGCAAATTCAGGGCGGGACGACTACGAGGCGCACATCCAGAAATGGACTCGACGCTGGAAGCTGCGGTACTACGAGTCGAAGAGCGGATGCCGAACTATCGGGCGGCAACCCGAGTTGCGAATAATTCCAGATCCACTTCAGGATTCGAATCTGAGACTACGGTGGGCAACTGGACCCGGAAACGGTACGAGCCGCGAGGGACATGGGCATGACGGCGCGCATCATGGTCCCGGAAAACAGCGAGTTCGGTATCAGACATGTCATAAATGCGCGTAAAGGTTCTGCTCCACGCTTGCTGAAACGCAGGCCACTGTTTCATTTCTTTGTGGGCGTAGCAGGCATCGCCCTCACCGTATGATGCTATCAATTCCAGGAGTACTTCTTGCGCTGGCGAAAGGGATCCGGGTGGCCCGCCTGGATCGAGGAGGCCCAGAAGCCGAGTCACCAGTTTTGGCAATGTGGCGTCCTGCGGGTTATCGGACTTGGAGAAGCCAAGCGACACCAAGAAAAGAGCCTTCGCGGGCATGCTATCATCCCCTCCCGGAGGATCGACTTGATCTACTCCGCTCACCGAATGGTGAGAGTTGAGCCGAGTTGTCGCTTTGACTTCGAGCAGGCAAGTGGGCAACTGAAAGTCATGTCCTCGATCAAATCCCTTCCAAAGGGTCAGCGCCCAAGGCCTTAGCTCGGTGGGTACGGAGGCCATGAGCGAGGTGAGTACTTCCAATTCACCCAGCAAGCCCAGGTGGGTATTATTGTCGAGTGTCACGCCGCGAAGTGCGAGTTCTATTAAGGGCTCCGTCTGCTCAAACGCGGCATGGACGGATTTATCGGGCGAGCGAGCAAGTTCTGAGGCCAACAGAGCGGCCAGGACATAGAACGGGTCTCGACCTGGGAGAAGGAGGCGATTGGCAACAAACGGCTCCTCACCCTCGACGGCCCATGTCTCATGTCGAAGGTGCCGCTGCACAATCTCGCGCTCAGAATGCAGCGCCTCACCCTTGAGGAAGACTTCGACCGTTCCGGGGTCGGACCGGCCGACTCCGATTCGCTTTCCGGGTCCGCACCAATACACGAGCCGTTTGTCTACCGCATCTAGTAATTCCAGTTGGGCCACCCTCCCCCGCAATTCCTCAAACGAAATCATGATGCTGCCGCGGGTCTTATGGCCGCGAAGTGATCCGGGCCGCCGGCCGGGATAGCCAATCCAGCGGTCAGAGACTCTCCCTCAGGCGTCATGATGACGTGCAGGAGTAGAAGTCCTGGTTCGCCTCTCGGGCGCCAAAAGTCGGCAGAGTAGGCTTCCGCTGGACTGTTGCGGCCGCTAACATGGTAGTCAAAGAGGTGGTCGCCGAGATACGCGCCAGGACCGTCGCCGGGATTTCGACTTCCCCATCGCGAGCGTAGCATTTCTGGGTTCCTCGGATGCGCGGCGCGCTCCATGGGACGAATGTCTCTAGAGGCCAGCCAGGGTACCGAACTCGACTGGATACGCCCAAAGCGAATGGCCAAATAGAAACGAGGGGCCGAGGCAACTCTGTTCTGCCGCGGTACGAGCGACCACGGGATCCGCTCATCGTCCGTCGCAAAAAGTCCCCGCCCGTCATGGGTGAGCGCGGCATTCCATAGCCTTAAGTAGGCTGCGATGGAGTAGGGGCACGAGCGTGGATAGAGTAGCTCCTTCGGGGGGGCATCGGCGGCCGGCGGCCTGAAGAGCGGCGCATGTGGCGCGTCCAGTTCCAACTCAGCTTCGAGAGATATCCAGCGCCGATGGTTTCGGCCGGATGGACTCGGCCTATGGCTTGCATAGCTTAGTCCCTCCAGGATGCTAGCAACCTCAGGCATGTCCAGTTGCCGGTCAGCCACGATGCCCCAGGGCGAGGGCTTCGGTCCTACCCGATCCCAATGGTGGGTTTCCAAGAGCGTCCGAAGTCGCTCCAATGCCGCGATACGGTGAGTACCGACTGGGATCGCACCGATGAAGGGGTGTGCGCCGGGACAGAGTGGTAGCGCGCGAAGATTCGCGATCTTACGTGTTGCGATGTGGTCGTGTCCCTGAAGAATCAGTGGCGACGGAGCCTCATCGCCAGCCCTGTTCATCTCGGCCAGAATCTCACCGCGGAGCGCCTGGTCATTTTCGTGATACCATCGAAAGAGATCCAATTGGTCTTGATAAAGAAAGACCAGGCACCATGGTAGATAGGCTCCCCGATAACCGAACCAACGCTGCATTTGCATTTGCGTGTCTGCCGCGGGCGATTGGCTCGAGCGTAGAAAGAGGGTCGTCGTTAGGCCCTCTAGAGTAATCCCGCGAGACATGACGTTCCCAGAAACGAAAACCGTCAGGAGGTCGGTCGGCGGAGAAAACGTGCCCATGCCGTCAGCTTCGGGTACGAACCGAGGACGATCGTCGGCTCGCGGGTCGCTGTTAATCATGGCAAGCCTGACGTTAGGAAAAATCTCCTGAACTAGCGTCTGCTTGACCATTTGCCAGGTATGGGGGAAGGCTTCGGCGGGCTCGTCGTGCCCATCTGTCGGGATGGACACTTTGCGACAAAACTCTTCGAACCATTGTCGCCATGGGCCTTCCTCTCCATCCAGGCGCGCCGTGAGCCCGTCCGGCGAAAACTTGGGGGTCTGAAGGGTCTGGCTATAGTCATCAGAGTCTACTGGGTCAAACTCTGGCTCTTCACTCCAGGCCGCCACCAATCGCGAAGCCTCCAACTGCTTCTCAATCAGCGCTGAAGGGTGGATGAGCATGCTCGATGGCTTGGGACAGCGTGTGAGCATGTCAGCCAACCGTAGAGGGCCGATTCCCTTCAATGAAGAGAGCAGCTTGCCCGAGCCAAGTAGTCTCATGGCGCTGCCGACCAAAAACGCCCGCAAGGCGTCACCTAGGTGGCGCGTCTGAGTGCGAAGTAGCTCGGTCTCATAGGCAGCGGCGTCCTGGAAGTCCTCGCGCACGGGATCATGTACCTCGTAGCAGTGCCCCATCGTATGACCGTCGCCTCGAGCATAGTAGGATTCGCCGCCCGTGTACCACCGAGAAGGGCCAAGAGGCTCGCGAAATTCGATTCTCCGGGGGGGGGTGATCGTACCTGTTGGGCCCGGGGTCCGCAAGGCCGTGACAAAATCTCGAGGGCTCAGCGGGTTGTGGTCCTCCTGAAGAATGTTGGCCTGTGGCGTTGCCGTAAAGGCCAGATAGGTCGCATAAAGGTTGCTATGGAAGGTGCTTCCCGCAAAACCAGGACCAGACCACAACGAAGCGATGTGACGCGGAATCTGCTTCAGACCCGAGGCTTCAGGAGAAAGGCTTGTCTCGACATGGGCATCTAGAATCGAGCCATCATCTGCCTCATCGTCTATTACCAGCATGTGAATGGGCCGATCCAATCGCGGGGCGGCTGACTCGACGACCTCCTTGAGGTACCCACCGAAGCGCATAAGATGGTCGACCTGTTTCATGACGACCACGACCAGCGGCCTACCACGGTCAAGGGCATGTCGAACGTGGCCCGGAGATTCGTAGTAGAGCCGGTCCAAAGAGCCCATCCCGGTTTCTCCCATGAGTTGGCTTGGCTTCGGAAGAAATACGCGCGCTAGTCGGCGGGCTGAATCAGCCTGGGGGCTCCAGCCGTCCAGCTGACTGAGCGTCCGTTCGTACGTCTGTCGCCATAGCGCGAGGCGCGTACCTGCCAATATGACGACGATGTCTGATCCCGCGTCGAGGGCTTTGGCCGTCACGGCCAAAAGAGAAGCGGTCTTGCCGGACTGAACCGCGCCGACCGTCAGGCCGCTCGTTACTCTACTCGCGGGCCAGGACCTGGCATCAATTCGCGGTCGACCATACTTGAAAACACCGCGTTCCATTAGAAACGTCGAGTCAAGATCAATCACACGCCGTGCAGACTCGGAGAGTCCCTGCAGCCGGATAGCTTCTCGATACCGCTCCCACCATCCACTAGGCGAGAGAGTCCCGGTCTGGCGCTCGATGAGATCGACCGACGTCATATGCGCTGGACGTAATGCTCTGCGGCGGCCTCGAGGGTCGGAATTGTATTGGTCTTGTACCACTTCTCAAGCGCCTGGGCCACGCTTTTTCGGTCGATTCCGACTAGGTCAACCAGTCCGAGAGAGACTTTCCCGATGAACCCCCATTGCGTCTTGTTCTGCGTTTTTTCCGGTCGTCGATGATAACTTGTGAAAGCGAACAGTTGCTCGTGATGCTCCTCCAGGAGGGTGATGGGCTCGTCCGACGCGAGCGAAATGAAGAAAACGCCCAACAAGCTCCCCATGAGTTGGAGCTCCTGCCACTTTGCGCCTTTTCCATC
>CAYXSE010000234.1:5742-6005 GCA_964466675.1 uncultured Rhodothermales bacterium
ATGAATACAGGGGCGAAGCTGCTTGAACACGCGACATGGGCTTCCATTGCACGGTGAAGGTCGTCAACTAGTTGTTCGAGTTTTCCCGGTCGATCGAGGCCCCTCAATTCGCCGTCCCGAACCGACTCAAGGAGCGCGTCAATTTGTTTTGCCGTCGACCGAACTCGGAGTTCGCCATCCTTCTGTTCGGATGGGAGAAGGGCGAGTGCCACTAGCCAACTCACCTGAATAATTCACGCACATAAAAAAGAGTCCATGAATCA
>CAYXSE010000235.1:0-5974 GCA_964466675.1 uncultured Rhodothermales bacterium
CCACCTGGACACTGGACAGCTACCGCCTGGTCTTTGAGACCATTCCCATTGGGCGGTCGTTTGTGAACAGTCTGGTGGTTGTGTTGGCCGTAACCACCTCGGTCCTGTTCTTTGGGTCCATGGCGGCGTATTCCCTCTCCAAGCTGCATTGGAAGGGCAGAAATCTCGCCTTCAACGCCATTCTCTTCAGCATGATGGTTCCGTTCATGGTCATGTTGATCCCGCTCTACACCATGGTCGTAAACTTTGGTTGGACGGATTCCCTTGTCGGACTCGTCGTTCCCTTCATGATGAATGCCACCGCCCTGCTCATCCTGCGGCAGAGCTTCGTCACCATCCCGACCGATCTCCTGGATGCGGCGAGGATTGACGGATGCAGCGAATGGCGAATCCTGTTCACGATTGTCTGGCCGCTGTCTATCCCAGCCTTGGTGACGGCGGGGATCATCGTCTTCATCGGGAACTGGAACGAAGTGCTTTGGCCGATTATGCTGATTCGGAACGAATCGTGGATGACCATGCCGCAAATGGTCGCCCTCTTCTCTGTCGGGGGCGGTGCCCAGTCCAGACTCGGGCCACAACTGGCGGCCGCCGTCATGCTGGCCTTTCCGGTCATTGTGGCCTACATCGCATTCCAACGTCATTTCATTGCAAGCATGGCCTCTACAGGACTGAAGGGTTGACATGAAACCATTGTTCAAGAAGCGGCAGCCCACGAGTTCGTGGAGCATCGGACTCCTCGCGTTGTGCCTGATGGCTCCCGCGTGTGATTCCGGGTCAAGCGACCTGGCAGACGAGTCTGTACCGTCGGCATCCGCATTCAATCTCGCGCATCTGGATCACCTCGGAGAAGAGATCACCCGGAGCGGCGAATCGCTCCGCATCATTCATATCTACTCGGAGGCGCCGAACTACGCCTGGGTTGGGGACGAGGACGAGGGGATCGCTGCGCTCGACGATGCGGCCCGAGCCGCGGTCGTGTATCTGCGTCACTACGAGTACACGGGTGATCCCGCATCCGCCCGGAAGGCCGCGCAGCTGCTCCGGTTCGTGATGTCGATGCAGCAGCCGGACGGTCTCTTCTTCAATTTCGTCTGGGACAACAGGCTGACTATCAATGAGGTCCACGCGAACAGTCGCGCCGATGCGTTCGGGTGGTGGGCATCGCGAGGAGTCTGGGCGCTGGGTCTCGGAGTCAGGGTCCTCCAGACGGCCGAACCCGAGCTGGTTGAGGCCATGGCGAGTCGGGTCCGCCTCACGTTCCCACGTCTTCGGGAACTGCTCTCTCACTACGGTCAGTTCACCACGGGTGGCGGGCGGAGGATGCCGCGCTGGCTGGTAAGCGAGACCGGCTCAGACGCCACAAGCGAATTACTGCTCGGACTCGTTGCCTACCAGACCGCGCGTCCGGATGCGGAACTTTCCGATATGATTGCGCGATTCGCCGAAGGCGTGGCGCTGATGCAATACGGGTCCATGAACGCGTTCCCCTTCGGCGCGCACGCTTCGTCATTCGATGTGTGGCACGGGTGGGGAAACTCCCAGACGCAGGCCCTGTCTCAGGCCGGGTTCACCGCCAGTGCGGAGCACGAGGCCCTGCACTTCTATCCCAGGCTGCTGGTGGAGGGCTGGCTCTATTCCTTCTCGCTGGACGACCCGGCAGTCAGCCGGGAGTTTGAGCAGATTGCCTACGCCGTCCGGGCGGTGAGCGTGGGCCTTATCCGTCTCTTTCAGGCGACCGGAGACACCCGTTACGCGAAGATGGCAGGACTGGCCGCGAGTTGGTTCACCGGTAACAACCCGGCCGGAGCCGTGATGTACGATGCGGCCACCGGGCGTGGGTTCGACGGCATCGGCGGACCGGATATCGTGAATAGAAATTCCGGTGCCGAATCCACCATTGAGGCCCTTTTTACGGTTCTCGAAGTCGAGCGCTATCCCGAAGCCCTGAAGTGGTTCAGGTCGAAGGCGGAGGCACCGGTTCATCTCAGCCGGGACGGCAAAGACTACGCATACCGGGTGTTTACGGCCGGTAGCGGCGAGTCGGTCTCGCGGCTGGCCATCGTGATGAACCTAACCGACGAGGTTCTGCTCTTACTCGAGAACACCGAACTCGACCGATTTCTGGCAGGCTAAGCTGCACCATTCTCCCTAGCAACCTTCACGCATGATATCTGATCTCATCACCAGAACACCAGGTCCCATACTGGCGCCCATGGCCGATTTGCCCTGGGCCTCGGGAGCGGTCTTCAACCCGGGCGCATGGTACGACGGGAGCGTCGTCCATATGCTTTTCCGGGCGATCCCGGAGGGCTACAAGCAAATATCGCTGGACAGTCCGAGTGGAGAGCCGGTACGATTCGGATTCGATGAGACCTACGTCTCCTCCCTCGGATATGCCTCCAGTACAGACGGGGTGCATTTCACGCGTCGGGCGGAGCCTTTTCTGTCGCCAGATACGGTGTCGGACCGTTTCGGGGTGGAGGATCCTCGTATAACCCGAATCGACGGGACCTACTTTGTCACGTATACCGGGTTGAGCAAACCCGCGTACAGTGAAATCCCCGGCTGGCATATTGGGCTTGCCTCCACAGAGGACTTCGTCGGCGTCAAGAAATATGGTTCGATCGGTCCGCAGGTGGCCTCGAAGGACACGGCCATATTTCCCCGCCGGATCGGTGGGAAGATCTGGATGCTTCACCGGATTGTCCCGGATATCCAGGCCATTGTATTCGAAGATCTGGACCAGCTCATGAATCCCTCCGCAGAACTGTGGCAGGATCACGTCAACACGCTTTCGGATCACGTGGTCATGGGGCCGGAGGCCGAGTGGGAGGCCAAGAAAATCGGGACGGGGCCGACACCAATAGAAACCGACGAAGGCTGGCTGCTCATCTATCACGGGGTGGACCAGGACCATGTGTACCGGGCTGGCCTGGCTCTTCTGGATCTGGACGATCCTCGGCGCGTCATTTCGCGCACCTCTCAGCCGATAATGGAGCCCCAAGAGGAATATGAGCTCATCGGCGATGTGAACAACGTGGTATTCCCTCAGGGGGCTGCCGTGATCGGCGACACGCTCCACATCTATTACGGAGGGGCGGACCGCGTAATCGGTCACGCAACCGCATCCATGGATCAGGTCCTCCATCACATGCGACCTGTTCAGCAGCATGTCTGACGCGGGAGCGCAGGTACGTTTGCGGGACCGGTCGATATTGGCCCTGCCCGCCGTGTCTCCGGAGCGTCTGCACGGGGGCGATTCCGTTCTGACGCCGGACCCACGGCACCCGTGGGAAAGCCGGGTGGTACTCAACCCCGCAGCGGTCGTAATCACCCACGGCTCCCGGCTTGAGGAACTGTTCGAGTCCTGGGAACTGGGATCGGGAGAACGCCAGCGCCTCCGTGACGCGGGAGGCGCCTGCGTCATGCTCTACCGGGCGCAGGGCGCCGTCGATCCGAAGAAGGGACTCGCGCCCTCATCTCTTGGCATGGCCGCATTCACGCCGCATCTGGATCTGGTCACGCGCCGGCCCCGTCCGGTCATCGAGCCAACCGAAGGCTTTCACGACCTGGGCGTCGAGGATGCCCGATGCACGCAAGTCGGGGACGGGTACCTGCTCTATTACACAGGGCATCATTCCACCGATAACGGAGGGACGAGTACGCACATTTGCCTGGCCACGACCACAGATTTCCTGAAATGGAGGCTACTCGGCCCGGTGGAAGGTGACCTGAACTCCGTCCCCAACAAGAACGCAGCACTTCTCCCGGAGAAGGTGGGCGAAAAGTGGTTGCTCTTGCATCGGCCCATGCAGGGTCCCGACGCCATGACGGTGCATCTGGCGGAGGCGGAAAACCCGTGGGGTCCTTGGCATTCTCGCGGCAAACTCATGGACAGCCACGCCTACCAAGAGTTTGCTCGTTCGTGGATTGGTGCGGGAGGACCGCCCGTATCCCTCGGACAAGGACGGTTTCTAATGATCTATCATCAGGGCCACTTCACACCGGAGGGCGCCCGCGAGTACGATCTGGCAGCGGCACTGCTCGATTTTGGAAGCCCACAGCCGGTAGTAGGCCGGATCGAACCACTGATGCGGCCCACTGGTGACCGCGAGCAGCAAGGAGATCCAGACCTGGGCGTGGACAACGTGCTTTTCACCTGCGCCAACTACCAATGGGGGTCCGACCTGGTGATCCCGTATGCCGGGGCCGACAGCCGGATATTCGGAGCCACCATACCCATCGGCCGTCTGATAACCGCACTCGAAGAAGAGCCCCCAATCCTGCTGGAGTCCTAATGGAAAGCGTTCGTCTGGAAGGTGTCAAGAAGGTCTACGACAACGATTTCGTGGCCGTTCACGACGCAAACATCGTCGTGGAGGAGGGTGAGTTCCTGGTGCTTGTCGGCCCGTCCGGCTGCGGCAAGAGCACACTGCTGCGGATGATTGCGGGCCTGGAGTCCATCAGTGAGGGTTCGCTGTACATCGGCGGGATGCGGGTCAACGACGTTGCTCCGAAGGACCGCGACATTGCCATGGTCTTTCAAAACTATGCCTTGTACCCGCACCTCACCGTGTTCGAGAACATGGCCTTCGGGCTTCGTCTCCGGAGGCACCCAAGAGAAGAAATTCGCAAGACCGTGATGCACGCGGCGGGAATCCTGGGACTGGAAGACATCCTGGACAAGAGGCCGAAGACGCTTTCAGGAGGACAACGCCAGCGAGTTGCCGTCGGCAGGGCAATCGTTCGCGATCCCGCCGTCTTCCTGTTTGACGAACCGCTATCAAATCTGGACGCCAAACTTCGTGTGCAGATGCGGACCGAGATCCGGAGCCTGCACCAGAGGCTGGGAGCGACCATGGTCTATGTGACGCACGATCAGGTGGAAGCCATGACCATGGGGGACCGAATCGTTGTGATGCGGGCAGGCATGGTCGAACAGGTGGACACTCCGATCAACCTCTACGATCACCCGGCCAACCGATTCGTAGCGGGCTTTATTGGGAGTCCGTCCATGAACTTCGCGGAAGGTTCGTTCCTGACGAACGGAACTCCGGTCTTCAGGGAGCAAGGCGACGGGATCGAGATACAACTATCACAGGAACAGGCCGATGTGCTGGCCGAGTACGAGGGCAGGGATGTGACCCTGGGTATTCGGCCGGAGGACATCTTCGTCTCCGGACATAACGTGCCCGACGGAGTCTTCCTTGAGGCTGTGCTCCAAGTGGGCTTGGTCGAGCAAATGGGTGACGAAATAGTACTGCATGTCCGCACTGAAGCGAGCAGTATGGTCGCCCGCGTTGTTCGCCAATCACTGCCCGAATCGGGCGACCCAATCAGTTTGGCCTTCAACCAGGCCAGGCTTCACTTTTTTGATGGGGAATCCGGAGCGGCGATTACTTGATGATCAAAGTGGCCTATTTTTGCTCCCATGCCAGGATGCCCTAGATCGCGGCCAGGATGGCGACCATTACCAGAAAATGTGCGACGAGGATTCCGTAGTAGATCCTCCAATTGCGTTTGTAGTCGAACAAGTCACGGGCGATATGCCTATGCCAAACGAGGTTGGTCAGTTTCTCCTGGCCCACTTGAGTGTCCAGGAGGCTCACCAGATAACCCACGCCGAAGGTTACGACGCATCCAATCACGTTCCACCAAAGCCAGGAAACTCCGGGCACGAAAAGCCAGAGGTATAGGTTAACTCCGAAGCCAATCAGAATCCCCACCACGGTTCCCCGGTCAGTGGCTCGCTTGGTCAGAATGGCCAGCAGAAAGGCCGCCAGGATAGGACCATTTGCGAGCGACCCGATCTTGTTGACCGTGACGATGATGGAATCGGACATGTTGCCGACAAAGAAGGCGAATCCGATGCAGGCACCTCCCCAGAAGACGGTGGTAGCCTTGGAAAGCATCAGTGTCTGGGCCGCCGAGCGTTCTTTCTCGCGGTGAACAAACCGGTCGAAGATGTCCC
>CAYXSE010000236.1:0-5971 GCA_964466675.1 uncultured Rhodothermales bacterium
GGTGAATATGCTTGGTGGCTTCCACATGAACGGTCAGGATCTGGGCACCGGCGTCGGCGAAGGCGCCTATGTAGCGCTCGGGCGCCTCTATCATCAGATGGACGTCCATCAAAGTACCGGTCTCCTCGGTCAGGGCGCGAAGAGCCCTCACGATGAGTGGGCCGATGGTGATGTTGGGCACAAACTGCCCGTCCATCACGTCGATGTGTAGCCAATCGGCCCCTGCCTCAATGGCTTCCCGGCAGTGTGCCTCCAGGTTGCCAAAATCGGCGGCCAGAATGGAAGGCGCTAGGATGGGCATGATAGAGGCGAGCTTGGGTTCGAGATTCCCGGGCGTCAGCCGGCTCGGAAGAACCAGACGGCGAGTGCCACGATCATGGCGTTGGCAAGTGCAATCGGGAGCAGGTATTTCCAGCCCAAGGTCATGAGCTGGTTGTACTTGAAACGTGGGAGTGTCCAGCGCACCCAGATGAACAGGAACGCGAAGAAGCCGGCCTTCAGGAGGAGGGTCATCACCTGCATCGCACCCAACAGGATCGAGCCTTCCAGCCCCGGAAATGCGCTCAGAATCAGTGGCTCGAACGGAAGCAGGTATCCGCCAAAGAACAGGGTCGCAATGAAGAAGGAGGCGACGAAGAAGTTGACATACTCAGCCAGGAAGAACATACCGAACTTCATTCCCGAGTACTCGGTATGGTAGCCACCAACCAATTCCTGCTCGGCTTCGGGGAGGTCGAACGGCGTCCGGTTCGTTTCCGCGAAGGCAGTTACAATAAACAGAATGGCGCCGACGGGATTTCTGAAGATGTTCCATCCGAGCAGGCCCCAGCCTGCATTCTGGGCCTCCACCATCTCAACAAGGTTCAGCGAGCCGGCGATGAGCACAACCGACAGGACGGACAGGCCCATGGAAAGCTCGTAGGAAATCATCTGGGCGGATGCGCGCAGCCCACCGAGAAGCGAATATTTGGAGTTGGAACTCCACCCGGCGAGGGTGACTCCGTAAACAGAGACCGACGTCAGTGCCAGGAGCACCAGTACCGAAACCTCCATGTCCGCAACCACCACGCCGCGGGCGAAGGGAATGAGGCCTCCCGCTCCCATCGCGAGGATGACCATCAAAGTGGGGGCCAGGGAATGGACGAACGGGTTGGCGGTGAGAGGGACGATGTTCTCCTTTAGCACCAGTTTGACCACGTCGGCAAAGGGCTGTAGAAATCCAAAGGGGCCCACCCGATTTGGCCCGGGTCGGTTCTGGATGTATCCGGAGACCTTGCGTTCGGCGTAGACGAGCACGGAGGCCGATATCAACAGGAAGTTGATGATCAGGAAGGCTACCGCGGCGGTCCAGTACCAGGCGAGTTCCATGGTTGATTAGGTTCTTTGCGTGCCCAAGTTAGACAGTCTCTCCAACATCCTGCAGCCGTACTCCCGACTCACCCATGGCGTCGTAGGAGGCTCCCGCGAAGGCATCGATGGAGTCCGCGATCTCGTGCATGATGAACTTGGGTCCCTTGTAATTCAGGGCTTTGCCCAATCGGATCGCTACCGCGGGTAAGCTCACCCATCCCGGTTGGCAATCCACGAGATTGCTCTCGTCGTACCAACGGTCGAACGGCGTTCCGTGCAGGTCGGCTCGGCTCTTCCCACATTCCATCATGAGGGTTCGATTCATGCCTCGGATGGCCTTGGCCGGTCGGACTCTCTGAGCATGGCCGTCCTCGTTCACGAACGTGCCGACCGTTTCGACGGAGGTGGCCGCGGGGAGGACTACGCGAGCGTGCTCCAGGGTCTGGTTTGTTGTGCTGTATGCGTGAAGGACGACGCGGACCCCGTCCAGTTGGCTCTTCGAGACGAGTCCCGATGCTATCGGGTCGTCCTCCAGCACGTAGAGCACATCGTAGTCGAAGTTGTCGAATCCAGCGGCCAAAAGCGCTTCGTCCACAGGATTGATGCCCAGCCTCTCGCAGCCGCCGGCATTCGGGGCGCGGTCATCCGTTCGCAGCCAACCGTCTCCGTGCCCAGGTTCGATGTGCGGGATGTAAACGGGCTTGGCGGCACCCAGGGAGTCCGCGAGGCGGCAGAGGAGATAATTGTCTTCAACCGTTGCATGAGCCGACCCCAGGAACAGGACTCGTTTCGGGTCCGCACCGCTCAGCAGGGCCGCTGCCGCGTCGTAGGCTTCGTCCCATGTGACTTCCTTGGCTTCCACGCTTGGTGAGTTGGCTCGGTCGAGGTTGAAGCGATGATAGTCCAGCCGCTCCTCATCGGGTAGCCAATAGGCATTGACTTCCTCGTTCGAACGCGCGGTGAGTTTCTGTATCTGGTTATCCTTGACCCAGTAGAAGCAGTTGCTGCCCTTGGCGCCCGAGGTCGTGATGGAGGGCGTCAGGCTCACTTCCCAGGCGCGGGCCTTGAATCGATAGTCGATCGATGTCAACGCACCTACCGGACAAATGTCGATGACATTCATCGAGTATGGATCATCGAAGTCCACGCCCGGTGGGGTCATCGGGAAGTTCTTGACGCCTCTCCCGATGATGGTAAGCTGGTCGCTGCCCGAAATTTCCCTCGTGAAGCGGACACACCGGGTGCAGTTGATACAACGCTCGCCGTCCAGCATCACATGAGGACCAAGCCGGACGTGCTTGGGCTTCTGGACCTTTTCGAATTCGAAACGAGATCCCTCGGGACCGTATTTGTAGGCTTGAATTTGCAGCGGGCAATGACCGGCCTGATCACAGATGGGACAATCCAGCGGATGGTTGAGGAGTAGCATCTCCAGGGTATCCTTCTGGGCGCGCTCTACTTCCTCGCTGCTTCGATGCGACTTGACCACCATGCCATCGGTGATGTCCATCGAGCACGAGGTCTGGAGTTTGGGAAACCATCGTATTACAGGATTTCCACGGTCGTCAATCCTGACCTCACCAGTCTCTCTGTCTCGTTCCGGGGACCCGACCTCGACCAGACACTGCCGGCAGTTAGCCGGGGACGACATGGCCGGGTGGTAGCAGAAATGCGGGAGCTCGATCCCTTGATCCAGGCAAAACTGGAGCAGTTTAGGCCGGCCTTCGAACTCCAGCGTATCACCGTCTATGATTACGGATGGCATGGTCGTCTGGTCAGGCGCGGACGCGTTCCAGGAGTGCCCCGGTTGCGACAAGCGTGTAAGGGGGCTCGTCCAGTTCGCTTTCGGGGTCGGCCCTCTCGAGCACTCCGCTCAGGATAGCGCGGCGGCCCGAGGCGTCTTTGGGAAAGGTGTAGACGTAACCCCCGTCCTCCTCCCTCGGTACATCTACACGGACAATGGGTCCGTTGATGACTTGTAGAGTGAGCCAGCAGCCATTGCCGCGACAAACCTCGCTGATTCGTCCTTCCAGCTTGACCGGCTTCCCAATCAGGGCGGTGCCTTCCGCCGCGACCACCTGCACCGGAATCGCGTCGTGGGGGGTGATCACCTCCCCGAGGGAGTCATATCCCTGGAGAGGATTCATGGTCGGCGTGGTGTCTCCCACGCAGCCCATCGCTAAACACAAAAATCCGACCGTCAATAATCTGGACATGTTAGGCTCCTACTAGTTCTTTGCCGGTTGGGAAGACCGAAGCCCGGCATTTCGCTTCGAACTCGTCCCGAAAACGATCGATCGTGAATCGAACAGGCCAAGCCGCTGCGTCGGCGAGCGCGCAAATGGTGCGGCCCTCCATCTCGGAACAGATATCAATCAGAAGGTCGAGGTCTCGCATGTTCCCCTCACCCTCGTCGATCCGTGTGACGATATTTTCGATCCATCCCGTGCCTTCACGGCAGGGTGTGCACTGCCCGCAGCTTTCGTGATGGTAAAAGTGTGTGATCCGGCGGAGGAAGGATACCATATCGGTGTCTTCGTCCATGATGAGCATGCCGCTGGTTCCCATCATGGAACCGGCCTCCTTCAACGAGTCGGAGTCCATGCTGACACCTTCGATCATGTCGGCGCGAAGGACAGGAGTCGAGCTTCCGCCAGGGACGAGCGCCTTGAGTTTTTTGCCGCCCCGGATTCCGCCAGCCACCTCGTAGATCAGATCTGTGATCAACATGCCCGCCGGATACTCGTAGACACCCGGCCTGTTGACGTGCCCTGATAGTCCGTAAAGAACGGGCCCGGTGTGTTTCTCTGGGCCAATACCCGCGAACCATTGCCCGCCACGGCTCATGATGTAGGGCACGGCGGCCAGAGATTCCACGTTATTAATGGTCGTGGGATATCCCCAGATGCCCCTTTGCGCCGGGAAGGGTGGCTTGACACGCGGGTAGCCCCTTTTCCCTTCCAGCGAATTCATCAGGCTGGATTCTTCTCCGCATATGTAGGCTCCCGCTCCCTTGTGGATCACAAGCTCAGAGGAGAACCCGGATCCCATGATGTTCTTGCCCACGTACCCTTTCTCATAGAGCTTCTCCAGCTCCACCTCCATGTGCTCAATCCAGGATGCATACTCGCCCCGGATGTAAAGGTAGGATCCCACGAGAGTCATGGCGTAGGAGGCGATGAGCATACCCTCGAACACGGAGTGCGGATTATACTCCATGAGCTGCCGATCCTTGAATGTGCCGGGTTCGCTCTCGTCTCCGTTGCAGCACAGATAGCGAGGGATGTCCGGATCGACTGGAGGCATGAAGCTCCACTTCAGCCCAGTCGGAAAGCCGGCACCGCCGCGGCCACGAAGTCCGGACCGCTTGACCTCGTTGGTGACTCCAGTGGGGTCCCATTTGTCGGTAGTCAGGATCTCGCGAAGCGCCTGGTAGCCGCCATTGGCCTCGTAAACCTCGAGCAGATGCAGGTCCTTGACGGGCGGCAGGAGCACCCTCTTGTAGTTGCGCCAGTCGCCAGCGTGTCCGGTTTTTGCTTCCATGGTTTCTAGTTGATCCGGTGGCGTCCGATGGTCTTGGTAGGCTTCACGGCCTCACCGGCCAGTTCGCGGTCCACAATTCGGGTTATGAGCGCGTCGGCGTCCTTGATGGCCTGGTCCAGCGTGACGCCGGCTTCGTCGGCACCTGCCAGTTCACGCAGGGCTTCGAAGATGAAGACGCGGCGGCGGAGGGCGCGGCGCTGGAAGTAGGGGGCGGCAAAGGCTACGGGGAGGAAGATGACAGCGAAACCCGAAATGAAGGAGGAGGCTTCTCCGATGAGAGTTCCTCCAAACACCAAGATGTACACCAGGGCCATCCCGAAGAACAATGCCCAAAGCCACGGGCTGCGCCGGTACTCCCTCCGCATTTTGTCAAGCTGCTCGTCGATCCAGTCGACGTTTAGCGTCTTCTCGATGTTTTGAATGGCGTCGTAGCTCAGCAACTGGCCATCACTAATCTTTTTGAGCTCCCGCAGCAATAGATCCTTCACCTTCCGCTCGCGCCGAGTCAACCCGAGATTGGCGGGGAGTGATGCCGATTCCGTTTCCTGGGCGGCCGATTCCGCCTCGTCGTCGCCCGTAACCCCGCGGCTGGCGTCGGACCTCAAAAACGGCTCGAGGAGATCGTCACGAGTTTCGCGTTTACCGAACGCGAGGCTTTCTTTGGCTCGCCGCTCCACGGAATGGGTCATATGTGTCCGGGTCCGCGGCATCTAGCTGATCGTCTCGGACACCGGTGGGGTCTGGTACGTTTCGGTGGCCTCGACATCCGATCGGCGGTTCCCGCCCATCTCGTCCTCGTCCTGGGGGAGCGTCACGGAGGTAAACGGAACGGCGTCACCAGCCCGAAGGGCATCGATGAGCGCATCGACCCGATCCTTCGTCAGGTTGTGGACATATTGGCCATTCGTCACCTGGAGCATCGGTGCGGAGCCGCACGCCCCGAGGCACTCGACTTCCTGGATGGTGAACATCCCGTCGTCGGTGGTCTCTCCTTTGTGGATCCCGAGTTTGTCCTCAAGGTGGTGGAGCATGTCATATCCACCACAAATCTGACAGGAGAAGCAGGTGCACACGTCCA
>CAYXSE010000237.1:0-5953 GCA_964466675.1 uncultured Rhodothermales bacterium
TCATCGGATCTTCAGGATCAGTAGGGCTGCCACTACCGTCATCGCGGTGACAATCCAGAATCGAACGACGATTTTGGCTTCGTGTGTTCCCATCACCTCATAGTGGTGGTGAATCGGAGCCATGAGGAAGACCCGCACGCCGGTGCCGGTCTTTTTGCGGGTGTATTTGAACCAGCCCGTTTGAATGATTACGGACAGCGACTCTATGAAAAAGACGGCACACAGGAGTGGAAGTAGCAGTTCCTTTCGGATGAGTAGTGTGGACGTGCCAACGGCTGCGCCCAGGGCCAATGCCCCCGTATCGCCCATGAATACCGACGCCGGATAGCCGTTGTACCACAGGAAGCCGAAACAAGAGGCCGCAAGCGCCACCGTGAACACGGCGAGTTCACCGGCCCCCGGCAGAAACATCTCGTTGAGGTAGCCGGAGTAGAGGACGTTGCCGGCGACGTAGGCCAAAACTGTGAGCCCAAGGGCTACCAAACCTGTCACTCCCGCCGCCAGACCGTCTAACCCGTCGGTCAGATTCACTGCATTTGAGAGAGCCGTGACAATGAAGACCACTACCGGGATGTAGATGAGCCACCCCAGGTCGAATCCGCCCACCAGACCACTCAGGAAATTATAGTCCAGGGTCTCGTCCGCTACGAAAGGCAGGTAGGTCAACGTATTGAACTCGCTGAAGTCCGGATGGAAGTACAGGGTGGCTCCCACGAACAATCCCAAAGTGACCTGTCCGATGATCTTGATTCTTGCAGGCAATCCAGACTTGTCTCCTTTGACCACTTTGATGTAGTCGTCTGCGAATCCGAACGCTCCCATCCAGGCCGTCGCCAACATGATCAGCCAGACGTAGACCTCCATCACGGCTCCCCAGAGCGCGGTCGAACCCAGTACCGCAAAGAGGATGATGAGGCCACCCATCGTAGGTGTTCCTCGCTTGTGAGAGTGATCGATTGCTCCCGCGCTCTCGCCTCCCCGAATCTGCTCTCCGATTTGTTTTTGCTCCAGCCAGCGGATGATCCTTCGTCCGATGATCATAGAGATGAAGAGGGCCGTGATCGCCGCCAAACCGGCCCGGACCGACAGGAATTGAAACGCCTGAAACCCTGGAGGCTGAAACTCGCGCTCGAGATATTGGAGGAAGTAGTACAGCACTAGTCTTCCTCGGCCAGTAGAATCTCGTCCAGATCCGAGAACGGAAGACGATCGGTGCCAATGACTTGGTTGGGCTCATGACCCTTGCCGGCTACGACCACGACGTCGCCCAGGCCTGAAGATTTGATCGCGCTGTGGATGGCCTCTCTTCTGTCTTCGATCCATAGGGCTTGATCCGGGTGGCGAAACCCCGTTCGAATGTCGGCCATGATGGACGGGGCCGCTTCCGTCCTGGGGTTGTCGCTGGTAACCACGACCCTATCGGCGAGTCGCTCCGCGATGGCCCCCATGATGGGCCGCTTTCCTGCGTCCCGGTCTCCGCCGCAACCGAACACGCACCACAGGTGAGCCCCGACCGGAAGAATGGTTCGGGCCGCGTCGAGCACGTTCTGGAGGGCAGCCGGTGTGTGGGCGTAGTCCACGACTCCGACTCTATCGCGCGTCAGTCTTTGAATTTCAAATCGCCCCGGCGCCGCAGAGGCGTGACCGAGAGCACCGATTCGTTCGGCGGCGCCCAGCCCGTAGGACTCCAGCGCGCAATACGCGGCGGCCAGATTGTAGGCGTTGAACGCGCCCGAGAGTTGGAACCGCGCATCCACTCCGTCGAGCCGGAGCTGGAGACCGCTACCCGTATCGGATCGAACGGCGAAGGCCACGTCGGCGTCCGGCCCCTTCCCGTAAGTCACCACCCGCGCTTCGGTCCGAGCCACAATGGACCGACTGCTTGGATCATCGGCGTTGGTAACGGCGAGAGCCGATGGCCCCAGGCCTGTGAACAGTCGGGCCTTGGTCTCCATGTAAGCCGTCAGGCTCGGATGGTAGTCCAAATGATCCCGAGTGAGGTTGGTGAAAATGGCCGCCTGGAAATCGATGCCCCAGATTCTGTCCTGGTCGATGGCATGGGACGAAGCCTCCAACACACAGGCCACACACCCATCTTCCTTTAGCGCCGCGAGGTGGCTCTGAAGCTGGACGGGGTCCGGAGTGGTATGACGCGCGGGACGAAGTTGTCCGGGACGACCGTATCCGGTGGTACCGATGAATCCGCAATCGATCCCGGTAGCAGAAAGGGCTTGAGCGACCAACCACGCCGTGGTCGTCTTTCCGTTCGTTCCGGTTACGGCGGTCATTCCGAGAGCCGAGGAGGGATCACCTTCCAGAGCGCACGCGACCTCAGCAAGCGCCTGTCGCGCGTTGGTCACTAGGAGCACGTTCTCTGTCTCGGGTAGGCGCTCGCTGATCACCAGCACCGCTCCGGATGAAACGGCCGCACTGATGAAGTCGTGACCGTCAGATTCAGATCCTTCGATGGCGACGAAGACGGAACCCGATTCCACCCTCCGGCTGTCGGCTGTCACCGCCAGAATTTGGCGGTCCATGTAAGCCCGGCCAAGCAGTTCGGGTTGCTGAACCAGTCCCTTTCCGCGGAGACGCTCGTGAAGCGAATCCATGGTCACCATGTCGGGGCTATGGGTCATGACGCTAATCACCGGCGGTAATGGTGGCCGTCTTGGGTAACGAAGCGCCGGGTGCAGGGGTCTGGGAGCGGATACTCCCGGAGCCTTGGACTCTGATGCCGACGCCCTTCACGGAGAGCCAATACGTAGCCTCTCTGACCGTCCATCCTGTCAGATCAGGCATGAACCCCTGGTCAGGCGTCGTCGCGTCCACACGGACTCGCGCGCCGATGAACGTGGATTGTCCGGGCGCCGGAACCTGGCTCGAAACGATCGTCTGTCTTTCGATCACCTCTGGTGCCCGAAGACCGGAGCTGAGGATTCTCGAATTGGCCAGGGTCTCAGGGAAACCTTCGAGGTTTGGAGCCCGAAGGGAATCCGTCTGCACCGAGTCCGGGACAACGTTCAAAGATTCCAGCGTGGGCAGCCATCGTCGACCGATCTCACTGAACACCGGAGCGGCAACAACGCCACCATATATCGAGAGACTCGGTTCGTCCATGAGAACGATCATCGCAACCACGGGGTCGTCAGCGGGGAAAAATCCCACGAACGATGCGGTGGAGTGACGCCTCGAGTAGGCTCCATTGATCACCTTCCACGCCGTGCCCGTCTTCCCGGCGACACGAACACCTGGTATGGCGGCCTCCTTTGCGGTCCCCTCGGTGACCACAAGTTCGAACGCCGGCAGCAGCGTTCTGGCCACGGTTTTGCTAAAGACCCGCCGCACCGAGTCTGTTCTGGCCTTCCAGCGCTGGTCCCCCGTCACATCCCGGATTTCGTCCACCACGTACGGCCGAAGGAGAACGCCGCCGTTCGCTAACGCCGAGTAGGCCGACAGAATCTGGAGTGGCGTGGCCGTGACCTCGTAGCCTCGACTCATCGCTGAGAGTGTGGAGCGCGACCACTTGTTGACCCGCCGCAGGCGCCCTCCGATCTCGCCCGGCAGGTCTATCCCGGCTGCCATCCCGAATCCGAGTGACCGGGCCATGCGATAGAAATCTTCCGGGTTTGTGCGCTCGGCGACCTTGGCGGCGCCGATGTTGCTCGATACCGATATCACCTCTCGGAACGGAATCCGGCCGTAAGCACGGGTATCACTCAGCGTTCTACCGTGCAGCACGATCCAGCCAGGGCCCGTATCAACGGTATCTGACATAGAGATCGTGCCGCTCTGAATTGCGGCTGCTGCGGTAACCAATTTGAACGTAGATCCCGGCTCGACCCGATCAACCACGGCATGGTTGCGCCGATTAAAATCGGCCGCGGCGCCTGGCCTGTTGGGGTCGTATGTCGGGTAGTTGGCCATCGCCAGAATGGCTCCGGTCTTTGGATTCACAGCCACGGCCGTCCCCCATCTGGCCCCGGCCGCGAGAACCCCTTTCGCCAACTCCTCCTCAAGAATCGTCTGTCTCACCAGGTCTATGGTGAGGACCACGGTAGAGCCGTGCCTTGGCTCGGTCACTGCGCCGGCCGCCGCCGGGCGAATGTTGCCGATGCGGTCGCGATGCGCCTGCCTCTCACCCTCAACGCCCGTAAGCCTTTCGTCCAACACCAGCTCGAGCCCGGCCAAGCCTCTCAGGTCGGATCCGACGTGGCCCAAAACATGCGCGCCCAGCGAGCCGTGGTTGTAGGTACGGCGATGCCGATCCTCGACGATCAGGCCCGGGACCGATCGATCCAAGCCTGACAACTGAGTCGGTGTGAGTCCTCTCTCGAGCATCGCGTATCGGGAACTAGCCCTGGCACGTACCCGATTCCGGTATACCGATGCCCGACGACCCGTCAAGGATGCCAGGTTCGTGTACAACTCGGAAGCCGCTGCGGTATAGCCGCGGATCGAAGGGTCGACGGCCACGTCGAATCGAGCCGTATTGACCACGAGGGTTCTGCCTTTTCTATCCACGATCGAGCCACGCATGGCCGGGATCTGAATCACGGAGTTCGTCTGTCCCTCACCGACATCCTCCAGCCTCTCTGCGTCGATCAGACCCACCCGTACTACCTGCACCCCGACCGCCAGCGGCACCAGGCACAGCACCGTCAACATGACGTACATGCGGGCTAGTATTTCGTCGCGGATATCCACCAGGGGCTAGTTCGTTGAGATGGTTACGGGACTACCGGTCGGGACTACCTCGACCAGGCCCAAGGCGCGAGCGCGTGTTGCGATCACGCCAGGACCGCTCGCTCGATCGAAGGAGCCTTTGACGAGGTTCCTGTCCAAGTGCAGCTCGAGATTTTCCGAGCGGAGCCTGTCTACCTCCGTGAGCAGATCGGTCGTGGCGTGAACATGGCCCACATACACCGTGAAGACGGCAGCAATAGACAGAATCACCACCACCAAGCGTAGAATGGGCACTGTCGCGAAAGCACCGCTCCACTCAGGAGCCCGAGATGATTTTCCGTCTCCGGCCTCGAGATCGGCCCAGTTGGGAAGGCCGCCTTCGGCTACCGCCCGCCTTCGTCGACGCACCACAGACGGACGCACAGCGGCCCTGGACGGCGAACGCTTGCGCTTGCGCGCACGCGCCTCCGGTGTCTTGACGAACCGGACCGAACTGCGGGTCTTCTTTTTGATCTTCGGCTGTGCCATAAGATTATGAGGCTTGCTGTCGTTGGGCGATTCGTAGTCGCGCGCTTCGGGATCTAGGATTGCGGGCCAACTCTGAATCGTCGGGAGAAATCGGGCGGCGGTTCACCGGCGACCACGGTGCCAATAGGTTGCCATGGAAATCGCGCCGGGGCGTGCCCTCGAAATTCCCGTATCTGAGGAAGCGTTTCACACGACGATCCTCGAGAGAGTGGTAGGCGATCACGGCGATACGGCCATCGGGCCGCACGAGATCGGTGGCGTCCTTCAGGGCTCGCTCAAGCACGTCGAGCTCCCGGTTTACGGCAATCCGGATGGCCTGAAAGACTCGGGCGAGGGTCTTTGCCTGGTCCTGAGTCGGAACGGCGCGCCTTATCGTCTCGGCTAATTCAGCCGTGGTCTCCAGGGGCGCCTCCTCCATGAGGGCGCGAGCGACTTTTACGGCCCTCGGCTCCTCGCCGTACTCCCGCAGCACACGCCGAAGCTCACGTTCATCCAGACGGCTCAGGAGATCGGCGGCAGATTCGTTCATGCTTGTAGAGTCCATTCGCATGTCGAGCGGGCCGTCGAGTCTGTGACTAAATCCCCTATGTCCTGCGTTGATCTGGTGGGATGAAACCCCCAGGTCTAGCAGAATGCCGTCGATTTGTACGATGTCGAGCTCGGACACCAGCGCGGACATTCGCTCGAAGTTGCCCTGGACGAGTATCACCCGTCCGGACGAGACGCCCTTTGCCAGTCGTTT
>CAYXSE010000238.1:0-5894 GCA_964466675.1 uncultured Rhodothermales bacterium
CCAGGTTGAGCAACCATGTGGTGGTCTTGAAATCACCAAAGGTTGTGTAGCCGGTGGAGACTTCCGGGCCGTTAATTCTACTGAAGCAGCCGCTGGGGTCGGCCATTATATCCTTGATGATGACACCATTGACGGAGGGCCCATGGTTGGTAACCGTGAGGTCGAAGTCGATTCGCTGGCCGACAACCGGGTCGACTGACGAGACCGTTTTCTGGACCGAGATGTCCGTAGAAAGAACCGGATAGACCCAGACTTCGGCTTCGTTGTCGCTCAGATCGACGTCTGCGACCGTTCCAGCAGTCGAAATCCAGGCCTTGTTCGAGAAGCTGGCACTGCAGGTGATCCTGCCGGCCTGTGTAACGACCAGCGACTGACCACTGGCCAGGTCGCCCCTCCAGCGGAAGCCCTGTTCGGGCGTGCCAGTCCAGGTTCCGTGAGAGAACTGCGGCTGCCCGATCACTTCGAGGCAGTCGCCGGCGTCCGTAAATTGGTCGTCAACCTGGACGTTCTTGGTCGCGGCCCCGGTGTTGATCACCGTTACCGTGAACGTGATTCGCTCGCCCAGGGCGGGCGTGGTATCGGTCACTGTCTTTGTGAGCGTCAGGTCCGAGTTGGCCGTGACGACGGGGGCTGGCCCATCGGGCACCAGGCCGGTCACGGAAGCGCCGGCGGCCGGTCCTATCAGGAGGGCCGTAGCGAACGTCGCGAGGGCGGCTTTGAGGCGATGGAGGAGTTGATTAGGCATAACTCGTGTAGCTGAAGTGAGCAAGTAGAGACCGGACTAGCGACCGGGTCCGCGGGACTGATGCCCGCGGACCCATCGCGATTACTTGAGTAGGACCATGGTCCGCGTCTGGACCCCTGTGGTTCCTGCCAGCCGGGTCACGTAGGTGCCGCTGGGCAGGCTTCCGGCCTGGAAGTTCACGCTATGCTGCCCCGCGGAGATGGCGCCGTCCACAAGAACAGCCACCTCGCGGCCAAGCACATCGTGCACGGAGAGGCGCACCTTGCCGGACTCGGCGATGGAGAAACCGATGGTGGTCTCCGGGTTGAACGGGTTCGGATAGTTGCCCGAGAGCTCGAAGCCCTGCGGGACATCACCCTCCGTTTCATTCGCCGTAGCAAGCGCCAGTCCGCCGTAAGTCGTGACTTCGAACTGTACACCAAACCCATTCACAACGGCTGGGAGCATCACGGGTGATCCGGCTGGGTCACCCACCTGCATTACGAACGCACCTGTCGCCGCGGCCGTGAAGCTGGCCATACCGTCCTGGCCTACCGTGGTGGTTCCAAGCAGCATGTCCGTGCTGGAGACCAACCCGTCCTCGTCCATGTCGCGGTACAGCGCAACCGACATGCCCGAGTTCGAAGCCTCAGTACTCTGCATGAGGCCATCGCCATTTACATCGTCGAAGGCGGCTACACGGAGGTAGGAAGGCGCAGCAGTGAGGCAATCAATCGACTCGTAGTCGCGGTTGCCGTCGATTCCGATGTTGGTCTGAACGGTAACCTGCAGGCTTTGCTTGTCGATGATCACGATGGCTTCTTCGCCCTCACCGGCCGTGCCGTAGAGTGTGCCATTGTTGAAGAAGGCGAGGCCTTCCACATTACCGACGGGCAACTCCAGGACCTTCGTGATCCAGCCGGTGGCCGGGTCGATGATCACGAGGCGGCTATCCATTCCATCGCGGTTGTTGATGGCGTAGAGCTGCCCTGACTCGGGGTCGATGGCCAGATCGTCGATGTCGTCGAGTTCGGGCCCGTGGTAGTGGCCAGCCTCAGGCTTGATCACCTGGTAGTCGACGCCGTACCCGAAGGCATCCTTCACACTCTTCCCCGTGACCGGGTCTATCTGGATCAGAAGGTCGCGTTTTCCCGTTCTCCGGACGCTACCGAAGAGCACCTTGGAGTAGGGATTGAACGACAGCCCATCGACATCCAGGAACTCGATCCAGCCTTCTTCGCCCTCACCACCGCCATAGCGGCCGATCGAGGAGAACTTGCCGGTGTACGTGTCCAGTGTGCCGAGCTCCTTGGCGTTAGAAGCAAACAGCTTCTGAACCCAAGGGTTGTAGGCGATCGCCTCAATCATCTGGGTGCGCGTCTTCCCGATGATGGTTTCACCATAGGACCCCTGGGAGAGAGAGGTGAGGACATCGGCGCTGTCGTATCCGGCGCCGTCATTGTCGGCAACCAGGTAGCAAAGCGTGTCCCCAGACGGAGGCGGGGGAGGAGGCGTGTAGGCCGACTTGAAGCCGAAGTTCACTTCCACGCTTCCGTAGCTGGTGACTTCAACCTGTACCGGATCCGGCGAGGTACGAGAGTAACCGTAGGGAATCGCCGCGTCCAGGATCCGGACACAGTACGTGCCCGCTTCGACATCCCAGAAGCTGTAGGCTCCGTAGTTGTCGGTGTCCGTGGTTGCGATTTCGATGTCGTCGCCGCCGCCGCAGCGGTAGTCGCCGCCCATGGTCACGAGGTCTACCTCGAAGCCGAAGAGGCCCGGCTCGCCGGAATCCAGATCGCCATCATAGTCGAGGTCATCGAAGACCACGCCGGTTACGGAACCCTTGCCCGAAGGAGGGGGTGTCGAGCCAGGGTTGACCCAGAGGCTGGCGCAGTCCTGATCGTCCTCGGCGCTGGGGCCGCCGACCAGTTCTCCGTAGGCTTCGGCGCCCGTCTTGGAATCGCGATCGATTTCGTTCGCGTCCCATACCTCGGCGCAGTTGGTGAACTCACCGTCCTTGTCAACGACGACCTTGAGCACGAGAGAGAGGCTCTTGCCGGGCCCCAACTCGTCGATGTGCCAGGTGGTCGTGGACTCGTCAAAGGTGGTACCGTAGGGCGCCTCCGAGCTGTGCAGTGTGAGGCCCTGAGGTAGGTAATCCTTTACCTGGATCCCCGTGGCGGTGGCTGTTTCTACCGTCCTGTACTCATCGTTATTGGTGAGGGTGATGGTGAATCGCACCTTGTCTCCGACGGCGGGGTAGGAGTTGTCCACCACCTTGGTAAGCTCAAGGTCGATGGTCCGCGGAGCGGCCCAGAGTGCCGCGCAGTCTTGATCGTCTTCGGCATCGGGGCCGCCGACGAGTTCGCCGTAGGCTTCTTCCCCCGTCCTCGAATCGCGATCACGCTGATGGGCGTCCCACACCTCGGTGCAATTGGTCAGCTCGCCATCGGAGTGGACCGTGGCCTCCAGAACCAGGGAGACGGATTTACCTGCCTGAAGCTGATCGATCGTCCATGTCAGCGTCGACTCATCGAAGCTCGCATAGTTTGAACTGCTTGCCGCAAGGAAGGAGAGACCCTGCGGCAGGTAGTCCGTTACCTGAACTCCCGTGGCGGTTGCCGTCGGGACGATTTGACCATAGCGGTCAACCTGATTGTTGGTGAGTGTCAACGTGAAGGTGACCTTGTCGCCAACCGTTGGATTCTCGTTGTCGACCACTTTGGTGAGTTCGAGGTCGATGCGCGCCATCACGAAGCCGAACTTTATATCGGTGACATTCTCTCCCGCAGCTACGGTGACCTTGACTGGACTCGCCGTCGTCGCCTGAAAACCGGAAGGAATCGAGTGGTCGTCGATTTCAAGGCAGTATGTACCGGCCGGCACGTCCGGGAAGGTGTAGTTGCCCTGGGAGTCCACGTAGGTGTACCGGATTTTGACATCATCGTAGGTGCCACACGTGTAGTCTGCGCCGATCTCCCTCAAATCGACCTCGAAGTCCGCCAGTCCGACTTCGTAGTTGTCGAACAGCCCGTTTCCGTCGGAGTCATCGAAGACCATACCCGAGATGGATCCGGTGCTCACGCCCCAAAACTCGACGCAGTCTTCATCATCTTCTCCGGATGCCAAGCCGGCAAGCGGACCGTAGGACTCCGCCCCGGTCTTTGAGTCGATGTCCTGCTGATCTGCGTCCCAGATTTCGGCGCAGTTCTTGAACTCGCCCTCGCGGTTTACACGGGCCTTGAACTGGAGATCGACGGATTGTCCGGCATTCAGCCATTCAATCGTCCAAGTAAGGGAGTACGAATCGAACGTGATTCCGTTTTCGCCCCCGGTCGTGGCTGAATAGGCCAACGCCGTAAGGCCGTCAGGGAGATAATCCTTGACGACGATGTTGGTGGCTTTCGAAGCCGAGCCGTAGAACGGAGTGTTCGATACGGTAATGGTATAGATGACGTCCTCTCCGACGGAAGCGTACGGCCTGTCCACCGACTTGGTGAGGGAGAGATCCACCTTCGGGTTGTACGACTGGGCAGCTGCCGGAACGGTCAGCGCCAGAAGGATCAGAGCGAAAAAGCCTGCTGCGACGAAATCGGCAATCGACGAGCGTGAACGGGCGTCGACCCGGTTTGGGGTATACATAGCGTAGCTGTCCTCCAACATACTTGGATGCGGCTGGTAGCGACGCGCTCTTGACGTTGGCCTGAAGACCTCATGTCACTGCAAGGGATTGCAGAGCACGCGCTGGATTCTTGGTTCAGCGGACGCCGGGGGAGTTGTTGTGCGGGATAGACCCGCGGCCTGCTGGCAGAGCGCAACCTCTGTGGTTCCAGCGGGGGTCAAGAGTCAGGAAGTCCTACTCGCGACCAGTAGTTATTACGAGGCTGCGCCGGGTATTCGTGACTCGGTTTTGGCGGGCATTCCCGCCTGACCTGGCACCGGAAAACGAAGGCAACAGGTGCGCCCTCGGGTGCGACAGAAGCGTCACAACGACGCAACAAATCGGTCGCCAGAGTCTCAAAGACGCCTCCTACGGGTCCGAAACAGGCATTTCAGACGAATCGCACCACAAACAGGAAAACGCTCAAATAATTGGTCATATTCACCTGGTTCAGTGACCCGTGGGGTGAACTAATTATAGACCGACCCGAATGCGCCCTTCTGCACCAGCCTACTCGCTTCGCATCTTTCTGCGGAATGCGTTGTGGCTTGTTCCTTCGTGGATAATCGCCATTTTCGTCTGCGGTCGTCTTGCCTTTGGAAACGAAGCACACCCCAATCTGACTCAGGAGTCGGTGCTGGTCGTGTTCCTCGGCATCGCCTGGTTCGCGACCTACCGGCGCCTCTTCGCCGGACTGTTGGGTGCGGCCTTCGAAATCTGGGCGATGCCCCTGTTTATGCGGCGCGTGTCCTTTGTGAACACTCTGCTCGTCCGGACCATCGCCTACGCACTCTTGGTGGCCACCATGTTGCTGGTGGGCATTCTGGGCGTCAATGCGCGCCCACAAGTCCAAGCCCTGGGGGAAGGAGCCGCTCCTCCGGCAAGCTTTCTGGAGATTGTCATGGGCCCGGAATCGATCTTCGTCTTTCTGCTCCTGCTTGCGGCAAGCTTTCTCATCACATTGAGCTTTCAGGTAAACCGCGTGTTGGGCCCGGGTACACTCAGGGCTCTGCTCCTGGGCCGATACCTACGGCCGGTTAGTGAAGAACGAATCTTCCTGTTCCTCGATCTGAGCGATTCGACACCTATCGCCGAACGCCTCGGGCCGCTTCTGTTCAGCCAGTTCAAAAATGATTTCTTCCATGATGTGGCGCGGCCTGTGGTGGCCACGCAGGGTGAAATCTTCCAATATGTGGGTGACGAAGTGGTGGTTACCTGGCTGGTAGGACAGGGCGTTCGCCATGCAAATTGTCTTCGCCTTTTCTCCATCGAGAGGGAAGAGATCCGGCCGCCCGGAGGCCGGTAGCCAAAAACGGCCACCCATCTTTCGACGGGCGGCCGTTCCTACCGGGGTGCTAGGGCGAGACCCGATGAGGGGTCCGGGCCTCGCGGGGCATCCGGAGGTGGAGGGGAGGGAGGGGTTACTTCACCAGCGTTACGGTCATGGACTCAACCTTGCCGCCCGCCTGCATGCGGACCAGATAGGTGCCGCTTGGGACGCTTCCG
>CAYXSE010000239.1:0-5859 GCA_964466675.1 uncultured Rhodothermales bacterium
GAAAAACAGTACCAGGTTGTCGTAGACCCTGGTTCGCTACTTCGTTTCGACCTTACAATCACGGAAATTGTCCAGAAGATCGAGGCTAACAATCTCAACGTCGGAGCCCAGTTCATCGAGAAGAACTCCGAGGAATTCATCATCAGATCCGTCGGTCTGGCCTCTTCGATTGAGGACCTCGAAAACATCGTCATCAAGACGGTCGACGGCTCGCCGGTCTTCCTTCGGCAGATTGCCAACATCCAGTTGGGTGGAGCTATTCGGAGAGGCATCCAAACGGCCAACGGAACCGGCGAGGTCGTCTCGGGGATGGTGATCAAATTGTACGGTTCCAACTCTTCGACTGTGATCAGCGCCGTCGAGGAAAAGGTTCAGGAGATCAATTCGATTCTCCCCGAAGGCGTCTCTATCGTCCCCTACTACGAGCAAAAGACGCTCGTGCTGGCGGCTGTCAGCACGGTCTCGAACGCGCTGGTCCAGGGTATTTTCCTGGTCGTAATTATCCTGTTGGCCTTCCTTGGAAGCTGGCGGCCAAGCTTGGTTGTGGCCCTGTCTATTCCATTTTCGGTGCTTTTCGCCACCCTGGGTATGAGCCAGCTCGGCATCACAGCCAACCTGATGTCCCTGGGAGGGCTGGCCATAGCGATCGGAATGATCGTGGACGGGACGGTGGTGATGGTAGAGAACGTTGATCGCATCCTGAGAGAGGCGAAGCCAGGTGAGAGCCGCACCGAGGTGGTCCGCCGAGCGTGTAGCGAGATGGCGCGGCCAATTTTGTTCGCGATCTCCATCATTATCATCGTTTTCCTGCCGCTGTTTGCGCTGCAAGGCGTCGAGGGCATCACCTTTCGGCCCCTGGCATATACCATCGCCCTCGCGATGTTAGGCTCGCTGATCTACGCCCTGGTGATCGCGCCGGTGCTTTCGGACGTTGTCATGCGGCGACCAACGATTGCCGGACAGAAGGGCTTCGGAGATCGCGTGCTGCACTGGCTCATGGAGCGGTACCGCCCATTGGTGGCGTATTTCGTGCGTAACCGAGGACGCGCCGTCGCCCTGGCCCTGGGCCTGATGGCAATCGGAGGGGCAACCTTCCCCTTCATGGGGTCCGAATTCACGCCCACCCTGCAGGAAGGAACGCTCGTTCTTCGACTAACCATGGCTCCGTCCATCGCACTTGAAGAGAGTAAAGAGATCACCCTCAGAGTCGAGCGGCGCCTCCTGAAGGTCCCGGAGATAACCGGGGTGGTGTCAAGAATCGGGCGAGGAGAGGTTGGAGCTCATACGGATCCGGTCAATAGCGCCGAGATGTATCTGTTGTTGCGACCCCAGACCGAATGGCGCTTCTCTGGGCAGGAACGGCTCCTGGATGCCATTCGCGACGAGCTGGGGGATGTGCCTGGAGTACTCACAAACTTTACCCAGCCGATCCAGATGACTGTCGATGAGCTCTTGGAGGGGGTCCGCGCGGAGCTGGCCATAAAGCTCTACGGAGGTGACCTGGACGTATTAAAAGACAAGGCCGACGAAATTGCCGCTGTTGTCGGTGCCGTAAGAGGGGCTGCCGATGTGCAAGCTGACCAGGTAAGCGGTACCCCCCAGTTGCTCATCCGGGTAGATCGGGAGGCCATCTCACGTCACGGTGTCAACGTGGCCGACGTGCAGGATGTCATTCAGGCCGCCGTTGGGGGGGTCACGGCAGGAGAGATCTTCGAAGGTATCAGACGGTTTGATATCTACGTTCGATTCGCTCCGGCCTATCGCTCCACCGCCGAGGCAATCTCCCGCATCCTAATTCCGGCTCCCGGCGGGATTCGGGTACCGCTCTCTGAGTTGGCGAATATCGAAGAAATCGTAGGTCCCCGTCAAATTACCCGCATCAACAACCAGAGGTTCATCAATGTCCAGCTGAATGTTGAGGGAAGAGATATAGGGTCGTTCGTCGAGGAGGCTCAAGTAGCTATTGCGCAGAACGTTAACCTGCCTACCGGCTACTTCACGACTTGGGGAGGCCAGTTTCGGCTGCAGCAGGAGGCAAACAAACGCCTCATGGTCGTGGTCCCGATCACGCTTGTCGTGATCTTTTTCCTCCTCTTCATAAGCTTCGGGACGTTCGGAAACGCGTTGCTGATATTTCTCAACATCCCACTCGCGCTCGTCGGAGGACTGGTGGCGCTGTTCGTTTCCGGCCAGAACCTGTCGGTCCCGGCTTCCGTCGGTTTCATTGCCCTGTTCGGAATCGCGTTGGAAAACGGCATGGTGTTGGTCACCTATCTCAACCAGCTCATCAAAGATGGGGTGAATCTGGACAGAGCCTCTGTAGAGGGCGCGCTCCTCCGGCTTCGACCTGTGCTCATGACCGCCGTCACCACGGCGCTTGGTCTAATCCCGCTATTGTTTTCTTCGGGGACAGGGAGCGAGGTGCAACGGCCTCTTGCGACTGTGGTTGTTGGCGGATTGGTCACCTCCACGGTCTTGACGCTTCTCGTGCTACCCGCCTTGTACAAATGGTTCAGCCCTGATACCTCACAGGACGACCACCCGAGCGTCGAATCGGACTCTGGACCGGCGTTGTCTTCCCCGTGAAAACGCGCCTTTACATAGAGGCCATGGACTGCCCGACTGAGGAGCAGTTGATTCGCAATCGCTTGCGGAGACTAGAGGAGATCGAGCATCTCGAATTCGACCTGATGGCAAGGGTGCTGACCGTCTCACACCGATTCGAACACTCCCAGCCGGTTCTGGCCGCCCTCAGGGATATTGGAATGGACGGGGTAGAAGCAGAGGGAGAGGATGACATAGGCGATCGGTCTTGGGATTCGCCGCCCCCTATGATTCAGTCGGAGTGGATCACACTCAGTCTTGCTGGGCTTCTAGCCTTGTCGGCGGAGCTGATACCGCCCTTCGTCGCCCCAGAAAGCACGTTACTTCCCCTTAGCCTATCTCTCGTCGCCATCGCACTGGGCGGCAGAAAGATGCTGATGAAGGGATGGAGGGCTGTTCGATCTTTCACCCTCGGGATCAATTTTCTCATGACGATCGCCGTCGCCGGCGCCATTCTAATTCAGGAGTGGCCCGAGGCGGCCATGGTAACGGTCTTGTTTGCCATCGCAGAGAAGATCGAGGCCTTTGCGCTTGATCGGTCCAAGAGCGCTATTCGCGACCTCATCAAGCTCTCCGGAGATACGGCCCGTCTGCTGCTGGGAGACGGTACGTGGAAGGAAGTCCGGCCCGGCGCCGTCCAGGTTGGCCAGCGGTTGCGCATCCTGCCGGGCGAAAGGTTGCCGCTGGACGGTCAAGTTGTTGCTGGCGTATCAACGGTCAACCAGGCTCCAATCACTGGTGAGTCTATGCCGGTTGACAAAGAGGTCGGAGACGAAGTGCTGGCGGGCACGCTCAACCAACAAGGCTCCCTGGAGATTGAGGTGACCCGAGCCAAACGGGATACCACACTGGCCCGGATCATTCGAGCCGTCCAACAGGCGCAAGCCGACAGGGGCAAGACACAACGATTCGTCGACCGGTTCGCCCGGTACTACACCCCGGCTGTCGTCTTGGCTGCTTTGTTGGTGGCAATTTTGCCGCCTCTTTTCACAGGCGCCCCCTTCATGGTGTGGCTCTACCGTGCCCTGGTGCTCCTGGTCATCTCGTGTCCGTGTGCGCTGGTGATTTCGACACCCGTGACGATAGTAAGTGGGCTGGCCGCTGCAGCGCGTCGAGGAATCCTGGTCAAGGGGGGAGCCTACCTGGAAACCGCCTACAAACTCCGTGTGATCGCATTCGACAAGACCGGCACACTAACCAACGGCCAGCCCGAGGTGACGGACGTCCACACGGGTAGTCCGAAGTTCACCGAATTCGATGCGATCCGAATGGCTGCAAGCCTCGAAATGCACAGCGAGCATCCAATCGCGCTAGCCCTGGTCAAAGCCTGGCGCAAACATGAGCCGCTCCGCCCGCCACTCCCGGTTACTGGCTTCCAGGCGATGATTGGGCGAGGCGTCAAGGGAGAGATAGACGGGGTTTCCTATCGAATCGGCAACCATCGTTACGCCCATGAGTCCGGGGTGTGCACACCCCAACTCGAGGCCCGTTTGGAGTCGCTGGAGCGAGTGGGAAAATCGGCGATCGTGCTCTTTGATGACCAAGAAGCGCTGGCGGTGATTGGAGTCGCTGACACGCTTCGAAATGCCAGTCTGGAGGCCGTGAACGAGATCAACTCGCTCGGCCTTAGAACCGTGATGCTCACCGGGGATAATCAGACTACGGCAAATGCGATCGCTCGCCTGGCAGGTATCGGAGATGCTCGTGGAGAACTGTTGCCCGAAGACAAGTTGCAGGCCATCAAGGATCTTCGGGTCCGATACGGCTCCGTTGGGATGATCGGCGATGGAATCAACGATGCACCGGCATTGGCGGCGGCTGACATCGGCTTCGCCATGGGAACGACCGGGACAGACACCGCCATCGAAACGGCGGACGTAACCCTGATGAAAGACGACCTCCGCATGCTGCCTCTATTTTTCAGGCTTTCGCGGAAGACTCACGGCATATTGTGGCAGAACATCACGTTTTCCTTGGGAATAAAGGCGGTGTTTTTTGGACTCGCCCTCGCCGGTTCAGCCACGTTGTGGATGGCAGTTTTTGCAGACATGGGTGCGAGCCTGATCGTGACATTCAACGGGCTGCGGCTACTCCGGGGATCTCGGGTGGGCTAGGTCGGCGAAGGGGCAGGTGGCTCGTCCGGCATGCCCTCGCCTCCCACCTCCATGAACTCGAGAATCGGGCACTCCCTGGTGGAACCTTGTCCCGGACAACAGAGCACTAGCGCGGCGAGAGCGTCTTGCATGCGCTGAAGGTCCACGATCTTGCCCTCGATGCTCGTTATCTTCTCGTCGACCCGGCGTTTCACATCCGAGCTATCCGAAGCGGGCTCTAGACGTAGGGAGAGCAGCTCCAGAATCTCCCCCAGGCTAAACCCCAGATCTTGCGCCCGTTTGATGAACCGGATCCGCCCCACGGTCTCATCGGTGAATTGCCTGTATCCAGCGGCCGACCGACTAGCTGTCGGGATCAGTCCCTTTCGCTCGTAGAATCGAACGGTCTCCGGATGTACACCGGCTTTTCGTGCAAGCTGGCCTCTTGTCATTCGACTCCAAGATTTAGATGCCCGAGACGCTTCAGCGAACCGGCGCGAATTGCTGGATTCGGTCGTTCCCAAAGTCGACAACATACAGGTTGCCTTCTGAGTCGAAGGCCAGATCGGTTGGCCGATCAAACTGACCCGGTGCCGATCCCTTCTCGCCAAAAACCGCCTTGACCTCCCCACTCTCCGAAATCACCTGGATACGGTGGTTGTAGAAATCGGCCACGTAGATGTCATTTCCAGGCCCAACGGCCACAGAGGTCGCGACATTGAAGCGTCCCGCTGTGGTATCGGCCCAGTTTTCTTCCTCCGGAAGCATCCAACGAAACGTTCCATCCTCGTCGAAGGCCTGAATGCGGTGGTTATAGGCATCGGCCACGACGAATCCTCCCGAAGGAAACACGGCTACTGCCGTCGGATAGGTAAATTGACCAGGCGCCGGGCCATCGACTCCGGTGGATCCGTATTGCCTCAAGAATTGTCCATCCGGCCCGATCACCTGGACCCTCTGATTGTAAAAGTCCGCCACGTAAATCCGCCCTTGACCGTCTGAGGTCGCGCTCGTGGGAGCATCGAACTGGAGGGGTCCCGAGCCAGATTCACCGAAATAAGAGAGGGCCTTCCCCTGAAACGTGAAGCTTTGCACCCTGTCATTGACATACTCCGAAACCAGCAGCGTGTCTCCCCGAATCCCAAGGTGCATCGGACGAAGC
>CAYXSE010000240.1:0-5771 GCA_964466675.1 uncultured Rhodothermales bacterium
TCTTCCCAGGGTATAGGTGGCCGGGCCCACGCCGTCGGCGATCACGAGAATGATGTTTTGGGGCCTGTCAGTCGGTTCCGGCGAGCAACCGAGGGGGAGACACAGTAGGGTCAGAGTGGCCAGGAGTCGAATGAGCATGGGTGGTGGGTAAGCTGGGAGTACGGTGGAAGCTACGGCGCGGCCCTAAAGCTGCTGCATTGGCGTGGGCGATCGAAGGCGCGGAAGCTGGAGTCCGTTTCGCCCTCCGGACGATATTCACGGAAGGTTGTCAATGCGATCCGGGTAGGAGCGTACTCTCTCAGGGTCACTACCCGAAACAAGAGTATGGACCACCATCGGCATCCAGCCCCCGACGACCACGAGGGGCACCCAGCCCCCGACGGCCACGAGGGGCACTCAGCCCCCGACGGCCACGAGGGGCATCCGGCCCCCAACGGCCACGAGGGGCATCCGGCCCCCAACGGCCACGACCGGCACAAGGCCCAGAGCCACCACGATCACCACGCGCATATGGTGGCCGACTTCCGGAGAAGGTTTTGGGTGTCCATTATCCTCACGGTACCTGTGCTGCTGCTGTCCCCGCTATTGCAGGAGTTGGCGGGGATCGAGGACTATCTGCGTTTCCCAGGTGATCTGTACGTGCTCTGGGCACTATCCACCATTCTGTTCCTGTACGGGGGGCGGCCGTTCCTGAAGGGACTGTACGAGGAGCTCAAGGCTCGTCAGCCAGGAATGATGACCTTGATAAGCGTTGCCATCACGACGGCTTACGTCTACAGTAGCGCCGTGGTTTTCGGTGCGAGTGGCAAGATGTTTTTCTGGGAGTTGGCCACGCTGATCGACGTGATGCTGGTCGGCCACTGGATTGAAATGAGATCGGTGATGGGGGCGTCCGCTGCGCTCGAAAAATTGGCGCGCCTCATGCCTTCGGAGGCCCACCTGATCGCATCTGACGGCAGTGTTACCGATGTGCCACTGAGTAGCCTCAGGTCGGGAGACCGGGTTCTGATAAAGCCAGCCGAGAAAATTCCGGCCGATGGCGACGTCTACGAGGGACAAAGTTCGGTCAACGAGTCCATGCTGACCGGTGAAGCCGTGCCTGTTTCCAAGTCCGATGGCTCGTCAGTCATTGGGGGCTCGATCAACGGCGAGGGATCGATCAAGGTGGTCGTTCAGAAGACCGGAGCGGACAGTTTTCTTTCTCAGGTGATCGAGCTTGTTCGCGAAGCCCAGGAGTCGAAGTCCCGGACGCAGGATCTGGCGAATCGAGCGGCTGTTTGGCTGACGGCGGTGGCTTTGGGTGGCGGCGCGGTCACCATGTTTGTCTGGCTCGTCCTGGCGGGTTCCGATGTCGCCTTTGCCATGGAACGGACGGTCACGGTGATGGTCATTGCTTGTCCTCACGCGCTTGGGCTGGCGGTTCCGTTGGTCGTGGCCGTTTCAACATCTCTCGCCGCTCAGAACGGCCTGCTGATTCGGAACAGGACCGCGTTCGAGGCCGCTCGAAACCTGAACGCCATTATTTTCGACAAGACGGGCACCCTGACCGAAGGGCGATTCGGTGTGACCGACACCCTCGTGTTTTCTGCTTCCCTGTCGGAGGATGAAATACTAGAGCACGCAGCGGCTGTCGAGGCGCACTCAGAGCACCCCATCGCGAGAGGCATCGTCGCCGCCGTGGATCGGCCGGGCGAGGTCCTTGAGTTCCGGGCCATTCCGGGAAAGGGGGCCGAAGGCAAGGTCGATGGCAAGATGGTTCGGGTGGTGAGTCCAGGTTACCTCAAAGAACTCGGAATCTATCCGAACGACCCCCGAATCGATGAACTGTCAGGCCAGGGGAAGACGGTGGTGTTCGTTCTGCTGGAGGGAGATCTCGCGGGCGCCATCGCCCTCGCAGATATCATCCGACCGGAATCGCGAGAGGCCATTTCCGAACTCCGGGAGATGGGAATACAGACGATGATGCTCACCGGCGATAACCCAAGGGCGGCCGCCTGGGTGTCCGAACAGGTCGGGCTGGACGAATATTTTGCCGAGGTTCTTCCGAAGGAAAAATCAGCCAAGGTCAAGGAAATCCAGGCTCGTGGGCTCGTAGTGGCCATGACCGGAGACGGAGTAAACGATGCACCCGCGCTGGCGCAAGCGGATGTTGGCATCGCGATAGGGGCCGGGACTGACGTGGCGGTCGAGACGGCCGACATCGTGCTCGTCCGCAGTAACCCGAGGGACGTAGCAGCCATCCTAAAACTTTCGAGGGCAACCTACAGAAAGATGGTGCAGAATCTCTGGTGGGCAGCGGGCTACAACATCGTCGCGATTCCTGTCGCTGCGGGCGTGCTGTATGGAGCCGGCATTCTCATGGGCCCCGCCTCAGGCGCGGCGCTAATGTCTGTGAGCACCGTCGTGGTGGCCATCAACGCCCGCCTGTTGCGGGTAGAGCGATGATTTTGGTGCAACTGACGACCGATCTGACCTTCGGCTGGCAAGGTCAAGGTGAAGCGGAGATTCTTAACCAAGTTTCAGGCTCGATTCAGGGCGAATTAAGGCAGACCCTGATATTCTTGACTTGATCTTTCCAAGTGTGCGCTTTGACTATGCGTTTTTTCAGTCCCCGAGCCCTGATTTTGGTACTGTTCCTCACAGGCTCCCTGTCCCAGGAAGGCTCCGCCCAAGTAGGAGACACTCTGGTGGTCTCCAGTCTGGATGAGTTGCTGGAGCTGGTTCACTTGGCTAACCCGGGCCTTCGGGCAGCCTCCCTCGGAGCCCGTGCTCTAGGGGAACGTCCGGAGCAGGTTCGGTTGTTGCCGGACCCGAATTTTGCCGTTGGGTTGCAGTTGGTCCCAATTGTGACAGCCCGCGGGTCGCAGAGGACGCAGTGGCAGGTTCAGCAGGCCATTCCGTTCCCGGGGAAGTTGGAGTTGCGCGAGGACGCCGCCGTTTGGACGGCTCGCGTCGCCCGAGCCGGGGTCAGCACCATGGAGCACTCGCTACTCCAGCAGACGAAGGTGGCCTATTTCGATCTCCACCGCATTGTGGGCCAAGAATCACTGGTCCGAGACTTCCAGCGAACACTCCGCGACTACGAAACGGTGGCAAGAACCCGTTACGAAGTTGGGACCGGGATTCAGCAGGTCGTGTTGCGGGCACAATTGGAGCGAAACGCCCTATCCAGCAGGTTGATAGACCTGGATAGGTCAAAACGAACGGTCCTTGAGCGCCTTTCCAGGCTGACGAATCGCCCCTTGGTTTTAGGAGATGCCGGACTCGCCGAAGCCCCAGCTTTAGCGGAATTTCGTTCGCCTGCCGAGTTGCATGACCAGGCCCAGGTGGATCGCCCCGAAGCGAGGGCGTTGCGTGCCGCCGCAGAACGTGCAGAGACCATGATTGAGTTGGCTCGAATGGACTGGTATCCGGACTTTGGTCTAAGCCTGACCTATTTCGATATTGCCGACTCGCGCATCCCGGCATCCGCAGACGGCAGAAATGCGCTCGCGGTGGGCGTCTCTGTCCGCGTGCCCCTGCAGCGCGGTAGGTTGCGCGCCAGGCTGGAAGAGACCCGACTAGTGGCGAGCCAGGTATCGGCTGAGCGGGAGGCGCTTCAGACTTCCATCCGTACCGAGATCGCCGACTTGCTGTATCGCCTGGAGCGGGAGCAGGATCAGTTGGAGCTCTTCACTCAGGCACTCATACCTCAGGCTCGAAACACCCTCGCCGCTACACTCAGTGCCTACACAACCGGAAGGATCGGATTCCTGGACCTACTCGACGCAGAGCGCATGTTATTCAATCTGCGGTGGTCCTATGAGGCATCCGAGAGTGCTCTGCTGAAGGTCGGCGCCTCATTAGAACGGGCTCTGGGCCTGGACTACCTCCCGAACCCCAGTCCATAGACGAATCAAAAACAATCCGATGGCACAAAGCGCCCGTCGCCCCCTCATTACACTACTGCTCGTCGTTGCTGTCGGTCTCGCCGCGTTCTTCGCCGGTCGGATGACGTCGGGATCTGACACTATGTCCGATGCCTCAGACGAACGCCAGATCGCCTACTGGCAGGCTCCCATGAATCCGGCAGAAATCTATGACGAGCCAGGGAAGTCCCGAATGGGGATGGACTTGGTCCCGGTCTATGCCGATGAGATGGAGCCGGAGACCATGCCGGCCGGCGACGGCGCGATGGAGATGCCAACCGACGGAGCGGGCCCCGGCGGAGGTGCCTCGACCATTACGATCAATTCTCAGACCGTCCAGAAAATGGGCGTCCGTTGGAGCCCGGTAGAGCGCCGGGATTTTTCTCGACTGATTCGAACGGTGGGCGAGGTGGCCTACGATGACGAGAAGATCTACATCGTCAACTCCAAGATTTCGGGGTGGATTGAGCGGCTCTTCGTCAATTTCGTTGGCGAGGAAGTGCGCGCAGGAGAACCGCTCATGGAGATATACTCACCAGAAATTGTCTCGACCCAGGAAGAATTCTTGCTCGCCATCCAGAATGTCCGCATGATCGCCGAGGGAGCTCCGGAGTTCGTCCGAGAGGACGCGGAGAGCCTCCTTGAGGCGTCCAGGAAACGATTGGAATATTGGGATATTCCGGAAGATGAGATCGCCCGTCTGGAGGCCGGCGGCGAGGTTCGCAAGACCATCAGTATCAATTCCCCGGCAACTGGTGTGGTGGTGGAGCAGCACGCGGTAGTCGGTGCCCATGTTGGGTCTGGCCAGGACCTCTTCAAGATCGCAGACCTGAGCACCGTCTGGGTGCACGCCAGTTTCTTCGACAACGAGGTGCCCTGGATACAGGTGGGGCAACAGGTTGAGATGGAACTCTCATATCTGCCGGGAAAAACCTACACAGGTCGGGTCTCATACATATATCCATTTCTCCGCGAGAAGTCCAGGGATGTACATGTCCGGCTCATCTTCGAGAACACGGCGTCACTCGACCTGAAGCCAGGTATGTATGCCAACGTTCAATTGACCGGGCGGACGATTCAGGATGCGCTGGTCATCCCCTCTGAAGCCGTCATCAGGAGCGGGGCGAGGATCATCGCTTTTGTAGTCCTCGGAGAGGGTCGTTTTGAGCCTCGGGAGATTCGGATAGGTGAAATAGGCGGGGAAGGAAATGCTGAAATTCGGGTCCTGGAGGGCCTTTCGGAAGGCGAGGAGGTCGTGATTTCCGCGCAGTTCCTACTCGATTCCGAGAGCCGCCTCCAGGAGGCTATTCAAAAGATGTTGGCCGTTCGGTAGAAGTCATGCTCGAAAAAATCATTGAAGCGTCGATCAAGAACCGGGGATTGGTTCTCATTGCCACCGTTGCCGTGACTTTGGCCGGGCTGTATGCCCTGTGGAACACGCCGGTGGACGCCATTCCGGACCTTAGCGATGTCCAGGTCATCATCTTCACCGAGTTCCCGGGGCAGGCGCCACAGGTGGTGGAAGACCAGGTCACCTATCCCTTGACAACGGCCATGCTGGCGGTGCCTTTCGCCAAGGTCGTCAGGGGCTATTCCTTCTTCGGCTACTCGTTCGTCTACATCATTTTCGATGACGGTACGGACATGTACTGGGCGCGTAGCCGTGTGCTGGAATATCTCAATCAGGTGAGCGCATCGCTGCCAGCCAACGTAACGCCGGCGTTGGGGCCGGATGCAACGGGCGTAGGCTGGATATACGAATATGCCCTGGTTGACAGATCAGGCAGACATGACATCAGCGAACTGCGAGCAATACAAGACTGGTTTCTGAAATTCGAATTACAGACGGTACCCGGGGTCTCG
>CAYXSE010000241.1:0-5166 GCA_964466675.1 uncultured Rhodothermales bacterium
CCGACAGGCCCTCGACACATGAAACGTTTCTGGCTGCTGCCCCTGTTCTTGCTGGCCCTAGCACTACCGGCCTCAGCTCAGGTGGGAAAAATTGCAGGACGCATTACTGACGTTGGCTCCGGCGAGCCTCTCATTGGGGTCAACGTCATCATCGACGGGACTTCCCAAGGGACGGTGACCGATTTGGATGGTAATTACATCATCGTCAACGTTCGGCCGGGCGACTACACGGTGCTGTTTTCCTATATCGGTTTCGCTGCGCAGCGAGTCAATGAGTTGAGAGTGGTCACGGGCCAAACCACGCGGTATGACCTGCGCATGTCCGAGGAGGTGATCCAGGGCCAGGAAATCGTGGTTATTGCCGAGCGTCCACTCATTCACCGAGATCTGACCGCGTCCAGAAAGACGGTTACGGCCGAAGAAATCGAGGCACTGCCAGTCGAAGGGTTTCTCGGCGTACTGGTCACTCAAGCCGGGGTAACCACAGGTCCTGGCGGCGAAATTCACATCCGGGGAGGCCGTGCCAACGAGATCGCGTATTTGGTAGACGGTATGTCTGTCGGCAACCCCTTCAATACGAATGGGCTGGCAACCTCGGTCGCAATCGATGCCATTCAGGAGATGACCGTGATCTCGGGGGCCTTCAATGCCGAGTACGGGAAGGCCATGAGTGGAATCGTAAACCTGGTCACCAAGGAGGGTCGCGATCACTACGAAGGCTCGTTCTCGGCGTACGGAGGCGACACCTGGACAGGAAAGCAAGACTTGTTCCTGTCCCCCGGGTTTCTGAATTCGGAGGGGGGAGGAACCATTGGTGTTTATACGCTGGAAGGCACGCTCAGCGGGCCCGTGCCGTTTTACAAGAAAATGCGCTTTTTCCTCTCGGGACGAATAGACGATTCCGAAGGCTACATCTGGGGGCGTCGGCAGCATCTTCCGTCTGACTCTGCAAACTTCAACGGAGACCAAGGGCTGATTGACACGATCCAGGAGTTCATTCCCGGATACGACGGCCCGGCCTGGTACTATGAGTTCATGGGCAAGCCCTGGTACGAGTATGCCGAGGGTGAGGAGATTCCCAACGACCCGGTAAACATGAACCCGTCCAGTGGGGGAAACTTCATCGCCAAATTTTCCATGAAGCCCATCCGCGGGTCAAAGTTGGAGTATTCCTTCCTCGCAGACCGTGGCCGCTCCAAGAGCTTCAATTTCGCGTACCGGTTCAACCCAGATGGCGTCTCCACCTTCAGGGACCGCAGCTTCAACCATAGTGTGCATTGGACCCAAACCCTGGACGACAGGACCTTCTATACCATCAGGGCCTCGCTGGCCACCAATCGGGCCAAGTCGTTCCTCTACGAGTTGGATGACATCCCGTTGGATACCGTCGACGTACCGCTGGCGGGATCACTGGACGAGCTGCCCTTCCCCTTCTACGTGTCCAGCGGAGGCATCGTGGGTTTCCCGGGGAATAATTTTCTCTTCGGAGGCGACCAGAAGGGTTATGTGAGCGAGACGGCCAAATCATTCAGGCTCAAGGCCGATTTCACCAAGCAGATCGGGATCATTCACGAGACCAAACTCGGCTTGGACCTCCAGATCCACCGATTGAGTCGTCAGAATCTGAGCGTTCTTTTTAACGGTGACCAGTACAGGATCCCGACGATTCCGGCATTCAGCGCTCCAGCACACGATATTTACACGGAACAGCGGGTCACCGAGTTGAGCCTGTTCGCCCAGGACAAGCTGGAGTTCGATGACTTTATCATCAACGTTGGACTCCGATTCGAGCATTTCAATCCACATGGCCGGTTCGTCCCGAATCTCCTGGAGCCTCAGATCGAGAATCTGGACGAGGACTTGGCCACAGCCGGGACCAAAAACATCTTCCTTCCTCGGCTGGGAGTGAGTTTCCCGATCACCGACACGGGAATCATCCACTTCTCCTACGGGCATTTCGCGCAGATGCCGAGTCTGAGGTCCATGTATGTCAACCCGGAGTTCGAATTTCCGATCGGTGGCACGCTCTACGGCAACACGAACCTCAGGCCAGAACGGACAGTCCAATATGAGTTCGGTTTGCAGCAGCAGCTGAGTGACAACGTCGCCTTTGATGTCACCGGGTTCTTCAAGGACATTCGCGACTACCTGGCGACGCAGACCATCCGATTCAGTACGATTGCCGGCCAAGACCAGTACAGCATTCGCCTCAATCGGGACTATGCCAACGTGAAGGGCATCACTTTCGCGCTGACCCGACGCCGCCCGCGCGATGGCCTTTTGTCTGCTACCCTTGACTACGGGTTTCAGGTGGCGGAGGGAAATCGTACGGACTCCGATGCCTTCTTCTTCAACACGCTTTCGGGAAGGGAGAACGAGTTGGAGGTCATCCCGCTGGGCTTCGACGTCCGTCACACCTTTTCATCGACGGTTACACTCTCCAAGGCGGGCGACTGGAGTATGGGCATTATCAGTCAGTTTACCACGGGCTATCCCTACACGCCCCTCCTCATCGACCAGAAAATCGACCAACTTCCGAACCAGGAGCGGAAGCCGACCAACTTCAAGCTGGACTTTACCGCGTCCAAGGCCTTCGGCCTCACAGACCGTGCGCGTCTCCGCGTGTTCGCCAAGGTGTTCAACGTCCTGGACCGCCTCAACGAACGCTTCGTGTTCAACGATACAGGCCGCGCCACCTATTCCCTGGCCGAGCAGCGAGGACAATACGCCGCTTGGGAAGCAGCGCTCGCTGCTGGACTTCCCGGCATTAAGACGCCTGACGAGTACCAGTCCAGGCCCCAATACTACTCCCGCCCGCGCGAAGTGCGCGTGGGAGCAACTCTGACATTCTAGCGGCATCATGACCCTAACCAAAACTCTGCGTGCAGGCCTGCTCATGGCCCTCGCCGTCCTGGTCGTTCAGTCCGGGCGGACCGGTGATGCGTGGGCTCAGTCTCGAGACCGCGGACAAAGCTACTCCGAACTTCGCGGCTGGATTAACGCACAGAGGTCTGGCTCCTCGGGGCCCGTTGCAACCGATTGTCTCGAAGATCTGACCGATCGGCGGGACGTCATCCTGAACGGAAACCGGATCACGACGCAGATCCTCAATTTCGGATCGATCTCCTCTCCTGGGAATACCATTACCGACATAGTCTGGAATGGCCTCGGTTATGGCTACGAATTCGGTCCGTTCGTCGGTGCAGAGATTGTGGACGTCGGTCGCAAGGATCCCAAGAGTGTGGAACTCCGAGACGATAACGGCAACCTGGTCCTCGATGAAAACGGCCAGACGATCTGGGTCATGCACATCATCTCGGACGGAATCGTCTCCAATGGTGGAGAAATATCTCCCGACAGAACGGAGTTCTGGGGGTGGCAGCCCACGCCGTGTGCTCAACCGGTCGGCTCGTTCGAAGGACTGCAGGTAGTCAACCCGGACTCAGACGAAATTCCGACGAGTGATGCCGTGGACCGCAACCTGGACGGTCTGCCGGATTCCTGGCCCGAGTCCTGGTATAACGAAGCACTCAAGGACTACGTCTGGCCCGGCGCGCTGCAGCAGGGATCTTCGAACGCTGACAAGGAGGCGCTTTACTTCATCAATGACTACGCGAACCGCGAATTTGCGTACTACCCCTTCCCGTCTGACTCGACCAAGAGAGGACTCGGGCTGGAGGTCGAGGTTCGTATGTATCAGTGGGCCAACCCGCTGGCCGAAGACGCGATCTTCCTGGTCTACAAAATCACCAACAAGAGTGAGCGCGATCTCGAGAAGGTGATCTTCGGCATGTGGGGGGATCCTCACGTCGGAGGCCCTCATGATTGGCAGGACGACCTCGCCTTCTTCGACCGGAGCCGGGACATGGTGTTCGCGTGGGACAACGATGGCCGCTCCGACATTCCCGGCCGAGTACCAGGATACTTCGGGTACAAGTTTCTGGAGAGCCCTGGCCTTGGAACCGAGATCATTGACGGGGTTGTTTATCCCGGAGACGGAATCGACAACGACGGAGACGGGATGGTGGATGAGTCCTGGACCGACGGCATCGACAACGACGGCGACTGGGACCCAGAGTTCGATGACGTCGGGCTTGACGGCATTCCGGGTACTGGAGACCTCGGAGAGGGAGACGGAGTTCCGACGGCCGGCGATGCCTTTGACATCACCAAACCGGGTGAGCCAAATTTCGAATTCACCGACATCGACGAGAGCGACATGATCGGTCTCACCTCCTTCGCCTCGCCCCGCTTCGCAGGAAACCGGGTCAGCGACGACGAGCGAGTTTGGGACTTTGTGACTCCAGGCCGCTTTGACGAGGTGCCGTCCGAGCCGGGCGACTACGTCTTCCTCTACGGATCGGGCGCTTTCCCCCTCCGTGCGGGCGAGACCAAGCGATTTTCGATCGCGCTCATCCTCGGTGAAAGCCTGGCCGATCTCAGGCTGAATGCGGAGACCGTCCAGCAGATCTTCGATGTCGGCTACAGGTTCGCCAAGCCACCCCAGAAGCCCATTGTCCGGGTCGTCCCGGGCGACGAAAAAGTGACTCTCTATTGGGATGATCGCGCGGAAAACGGCACCGATCCCCTCTCGCGGGAGAATGATTTCGAGGGGTACGTGATTTATCGATCGACCGATCACGAATTCAGCGATCAGCAGACCATCACCGATCTCAATGGATCGAAATTCCTGTTCCGACCACACCAGACCAAGGTGGGAGTGGACGCCAGATTTGACCTGATCAATGGCCTCACGGGACCGTCGCCCATCGTTTTCCCCCGACGCGGCGTAGCCTATGACTTGGGATCCGACACGGGCCTCTTCCACACCTTCGTGGATGAAAACAACGTGGTCAATGGTCAGACGTACTACTACGCCGTCAGCTCCTACGACCGTGGTTTCGCGGGCGGAGGGATCAATTTCCTGAACGGCATCCCGCCCAGCGAGACCAGTAAGACGATCACGTTCAATCCGGTGACGGACGAGTACATTTTCGACGTGAACACGGCCTCCGTGATCCCCAGGGTCAGAGCCGCTGGATACGTCCCGGCCTCGATTGAGGCTACTGGGGGACTCGTGCAGGCATCGGGTAGTGGCACCGGGCCGATCTCGATCGAAATTGTAGACCAGTTGGAGGTGCCCGACGGGGGTACCTACAGCATCAA
>CAYXSE010000241.1:5215-5707 GCA_964466675.1 uncultured Rhodothermales bacterium
CCCAGTATTCGGTTACCAACGAGAGGGTCGTTGTGGACACGCTCATTGCCGTCACCGGCAAGACGTCTTCTCTCGGACGGGCCAATATTCTGGAGGAGGGGTTCCTGCTCACACTCAACGGAACTGTCCTGACGGCCGGTGTGGATTACGTCCTAAACAGCACTTTGGGGTCCGTGCAAGTGCTGGAGGGGCAAGTTCAGGATGGAGATCAGCTTGTGGTCCGATTCAAGCATCAGCCTCTAGCGGGGAGTACGCTCGTCGATTCAGAGGAATCAAACATTATTTTCGATGGGATGCACGTATTCGTCAAGGAAGATGAGCTGGCCATTGACGAAGAGCAAACCGGCTGGTCTCAGGGTGGTACGGGAATCGAATATGAGGTTGCCGTTGCCCGATCCGGCCCGGGCCGGGAAGGACAGCCCTCCGACTACGAAATCACGTTCGCCAACTCCCCGGTCACCACCGGATTCAACAACAACCTTCCGCTCCCAT
>CAYXSE010000242.1:0-5633 GCA_964466675.1 uncultured Rhodothermales bacterium
TTCTTCTCCCGGTGGCATCACTTCGGTATGAAGACGCGGTCATGCTACCGGATTCCGATACGGATGCCCGGGATGTGTTGGCCCTTTCCTCCATCCTCACCGTTGGCACTGCCCTACTGGCGACTCTGGCCGTGCTCCTCCTGGGTCCCCTTGTGGACCCCGACGTTCGCATCTGGTTATGGAGCATCCCCGTGCTACTGGTGATCCTTCGCCTCTCGAAGTTGTCAGAATTATGGTTGACCCGCCGCGAGAGTTTTTCCGTCATCTCGTCCGGGAACGCAGCCCAGAGCGCGACCATGACGCTGACGCGTATCGGAGCCGGATTTCAAGGAGCGGGACCGGGCGGATTGTTGCTCGGATTCGGACTCGGCCACCTGATCACGGCTTTGCTCTATACCGCCGCCGCGTTAAAAAGCATCCCACGCACCGCAGGACTCAGACTGCGAGAGACGGCTCGCAGATATAAGCGTTTTCCCCAGTACGCGGCTCCGGCGGCCCTGGTCAGTGCGCTGGCCACCCGCCTCCCCTTCCTCGTCTTGATGGCGCTCTTTGGATCCGAGGTGTTGGGCCTTTTCGGTCAGGCGTTTAATATCCTCTACATCCCCCTAAGCCTTGTCGGGGTCGCCATTGGGCAAGTTTTTTTCGTTCGTGCGGCCGAGGCTCATCGCGCCGGATCCCTGGCCGCGGAAGCCCACGAGGTCCACCGCTGGCTTGTGCTAGCGGCGATCGTACCCCTAGCGGGTGTGAGTGCGGTGGCGCCTGAGGTGTTCTCGTTCCTTTTTGGACAAGCGTGGCGGCCGGCAGGAGAGTACGCAGTCTGGATTGCTCCGTGGATTGCCCTTTCGGCGATTGGCTCACCGCTGACGAGAGTCTTCGATGTTCTGGAGCTTCAGAGGCGAGATCTGGCCGTCAACCTGCTTGGGTTCTCCCTGTTGGGGGTGGCCCTTGGCATCGGCAGCCAATTTGCCGATCCGATCGTCACCATTTCGCTTCTGGGGGCGGCAGGCGTGGTCGCGCGTATCGCACAGGTACTGGTCACCCTACGGTCTGCCAACGTTGGGTGGGTCAAGTGCCTGAGTGTGTACCCAAGACCCATCCTGGAAGGGGCCGCCGTGTTCCTTCTCCTCAGGCTCGGCGCCTCCTCCTTGTCGGCCGGCGGAATCACGCTGCTTCTCGCCGGAGTCATGGTGGCCTGGCTGTTTGCAACCCTCCTCCGGTTCCGGCTTCGATGAGGCGGCCGAGCGCACTCAGCGACTAGCGCAAAAGAGCAGGCCCCAATCCAAGCTAGATTCGCTCTGATCGGGGCCTGTTTGCTGAGCGGGTGATGAGATTCGAACTCACGACCCTCACGTTGGCAACGTGATGCTCTACCACTGAGCTACACCCGCGGGCAAGACGATAATGATACGGCAGTCTGTCCGGATCTGTCAACGACCAGACGGCCTCGAACTCACCATTCAACAAGCTTTCGAATGCGGGTCCTGCCAATCCGCTATCGGCGCCGCAACCGACCTTGGGAGTGCAGCAACTCGGCGTTGAGAATCGCGCCTCCGGCGGCGCCCCGGATCGTGTTGTGAGACAACACGACCAGTCGAACATCAAGCAGCGGACAGCCCCTGATTCTTCCCACGGATACCGTCATCCCACCTCCCAGGAGCGAATGCCGGCGAGGCTGGGGATATCTTGGATCCTCGAAGACTCGGAACAGATGCTCGGGCGAACTGGGGAGCTGCAGTTCATCGATGGGACTCTTGAAGGTTCGGAACGCTTCCATCACCTCGCCCGGGCTGGCTGGCCGGCCAAGTGACAGAGAAACGGTCTCCAGGTGCCCATCCAGTACCGGTACACGATTGCAATGAGCACTTATGGTCGCTTGGAGGGGCATCACACCGTCTGGGGTCAGACTACCCATAATTTTGAGAGGCTCGCCTTCGAGTTTTTCTTCCTCCCCGCCTATGTACGGTACGACGTTACCCAGGATATCCAGAGAGGAGACACCGGGATAGCCGGCCCCTGACAAGGCCTGCATGGTGGTAACATGCACCCTGGAGACGCCAAACGTATCCACGATCGGTTTCAAGGCGCAGGTCAACCCAACCGTTGAGCAATTCGGATTGGTGACAATGAACCCATGGCCCCATTCCTGCCGATCAATGAGTCCAATATGATCCGGGTTGATCTCCGGAATGAGGAGTGGCACATCGAGAGCCATGCGGTGGTTCCGGGCATTGGATACCACCGGATACCCGGCCGCGGCAAAGGCCGTCTCGATCTCCCCGGCTACCTTGGAATCGAGGCCGCTGAATACGAAATCGCAGTCGACGCCTGGCTCGCAGAGCATCACCGTACGGCCGGCCATGGCCCTGGGTATTTCCTCCGATCCGATCCAATTGGCAGCCTCCTGATACTCCTTGCCAGCCGATCTCGAGGACGCAGCCAGCACGGTCACCTCAAACCAGGGGTGCGCGTCAAGGAGTCGAACAAACTGCTGCCCGACCGCGCCGGTGGCTCCCAGAATTCCTACACGAAGTCGCCGCATATTCTCTAGATAGGTGGCTTTCCACTCCATTTGATCTTGCGTTACAGAACCCACCAGCACAGTAATAGTTGTGACGCCGGCTCCCTCAAGAAATCGACCAGCCGCTGGACTCATGGAAGTATTGCCCGGACAACTCATCGACGGACGCGCCATTGCGTCTGAGGTACGACTCGAGGTCGCAGCGTCCGTCTCGTCCTGGATGGCGGCCGGAAACCGAGCACCGGTCCTGAAAGTCATTCTGATTGGCAACGACGCCGCGTCGGCATCCTACGTCCGGGGAAAGAACCGAGCCTGTGCCGAAGCGGGAATCGAGAGCGAGACCCTGACGTTCGATTCCGACCTGGGAGAAGCCGAACTACTGTCTCTCATCGGGGACATGAACGCCGACGCGTTTGTTGACGCGATATTGGTTCAACTCCCCCTTCCCGACCACATCAACGAAGGCAAGGTCCTGCGCGCCATTTCTCCGGCCAAAGATGTCGACTGTTTTCACCCGGAAAATGTGGGCCGTCTGGTGTCCGGCGAGCCTGGATTGCGGCCAGCAACTCCTGCTGGGATCATGGAATTGCTCAAACGCTCCGGGGTCGAAACCAGAGGGAGGTCCGCCGTTGTCATCGGCAGGTCCAATATCGTCGGAAAACCCATGGCTAATCTGCTCATGCAGCGTGGGATCGATGCCACCGTGACGGTTTGCCACTCTCGTACTGCTGATCTCCCCGCTGTCTGCCGTTCCGCGGATATTCTGATCGCAGCCATTGGGCGAGCGAAGTTCGTGACGGCAGATATGGTCAAGCCTGGCGCGGCGGTGGTCGATGTCGGCATCAACCGAGTAGAGGACCCTTCGGCCGCCCGCGGATACCGCCTGGTGGGCGATGTGGACTTCGAGGCGGTACGGGAGGTGGCAGGCTGGATAACGCCCGTTCCGGGTGGAGTCGGGCCTATGACGATAGCCATGCTGCTCAAGAATACCTTCTTCGCCGCCGCGGGAAGATGGACCTAGGGATAAAATTGTGATCACACAGGTAGCAGATGAGCAGATTGCGCCGCCCGATTCCAGTGATATAGTCGGCGATATAAGTCGAGAAGTGAGTGAGACTGGTCGCTTGCTCGCCTCCGGTGACATTGGCGGAGCATTCGGCCGCTTCTTCGAAGGTGCGCAGGGCCTCATTGGCGAGTTCTTGCCTGCCCTCTTGAGTGCAGTTTTCGTTTTTCTCGTTTTCTATTTGGGCTACCGGGTTGTGGCAAAGCTGCTGGAAACGTCGCTGACCAGGAGTTCGCATGTGGACGCCGGACTTCAGGCCCTCATCCTGAAATCTTCCCGCCTCGCGGCGTGGTTGTTCATCATCGTGATGGTGCTTGCGCAATTCGGCATTGACGTGACTGCGCTCCTCGCCGGACTGAGTATCGCGGGAATTGCCGTCGGTTTTGCTGCCCGAGACACACTGGAAAACTTCATTTCCGGGCTGGCCATCATGCTGGATAGGCCTTTCCGCGTCGGAGACTACATCCAGGTCGGCGGCGTTTACGGTTGTGTCGCCGAGATCACGCTTAGATCCACCAGACTCCGTACCCTTAATGACGAGGTCATGGTCATGCCCAACCTCAGCATGATCAACCAGAGCGTGATCAACCACTCGCTGCTGGATACCCTTCGACTAGAAATCCCTTTCGGAATTGCTTACAAGGAATTTCCTGAGCAAGCCCGAAAGGCGGTGCTCGCCCTTTTCGAGGGCGATTCGCGCCTTGTCTCCGGCCTCCCTCCCTCTGTCGTCGTCTCCAAAATGGGAGACTCAAGCGTCGACATGGTGGCGCGGTTTCACATCGCCGACCCATCACTAGAGGTCCCGATGCGTTTTGAATACATCGAAAAAGTTCGAGAGGCCCTCCGCGATGCCGATATCGAAATCCCATTCCCTCACCTTCAATTACACATCGATGGAGCTGAAGGACTCAAGAATACCGCGCTCGGGGACTGACCCCTTTCGGTTGCTTCTCCGGTTCCTGGCCATCGCGATCCTGGCGACGCCAACCTCGCTCCGGGCCGCGCCACAGGACGCTGGCGAACAAGACGTCGAGGCGAGACTCCGCGTCGAGATGCGTGGAGAACGCGCCGTTTGGGTCGAATGGGTGGGGATGCAACGACCGAATACGCCAAGCCTGGCACTCGAAAACGGTGCTGGGGTGCGGATTCCAATTACGGCCCTTCTCCCCAACACGGCCAGTGCATCCTTGCTCGTACCCGAATCGCCCCTGGATCCCACGCGTGTCTATTTCGTGATCGACAAGGAGAACGGTCTTCGAGGAAGAGCTCGGCGCGATCCCTGGTTCCGAACCTTGTATTCCGACAAGCCGCTTGGCGCGATCGTGTCCACAGATAACAAAACGACGGATTTCAGACTCTTCGCGCCTCGTGCGGACTCGGTTCGCCTGTTCCTATATCACGACGCCTTCGATCGCGCGGAAGAAGCGGCGATGGTCGTGAGTTTAGAACGGGATCGGGATGGCGTGTGGGAGACGACCCAACTCGGAGATCACCACGGAGTTTACTACGACTACACCATTCACGGCCCGCCAGACCCGGGCAATTGGTTCTTCGAAACGAATCCTGTCCATGTCAGCGACCCGTACGCCTTGGTAAGCGTGGACTCCTATGGCAAGAGCCGAGTCTGGGTCGACGAGGCGCCGCCACCGCCCGTCATGGGAGGACGTCCTGCCATGGAATCCGTGGTGGCCTACGAAGTCCATATACAGGATTTCACGGATGCGCTACCCGTCCCATCGCTGGCGGGTACCCTCCCGGCCATGTCGGCCTCCGGCTTGACCAACTCCAACGGGGACCCGGTTGGCTTCGATTATCTAGTGGATCTGGGAATCAACGTGGTACACCTCATGCCCATGCAGGAATACCTGCATTATCCCGACGAGGCCTGGCAGAAAGACATGGGCTCGGACCCGTTCGCCCGGACTATGGGCATCGACCGGGAGAATTACCAATGGGTGTACCGCAGCACACATGAATTCGCCGTTGATTCTCGCTTCGGGAGTCGTGACTCGTACTGGGGCTCGGAACGGCGGAAGTTTGAATACCTGGTTC
>CAYXSE010000243.1:0-5586 GCA_964466675.1 uncultured Rhodothermales bacterium
TGCGCTCGTCAAACGGAGTCAGCGATCCCTGCAGCGCCTCCAGACTCATGGCTCCAATGAGATCCGTGAGCCGGATGAGCGAATGGGCCCTGTGGAGTACAAAGGCTCCGTAGGCCGTCATCAACTGGGTTCCATTCAGGAGCGCAATGCCATCCTTGGCTTCCAACTCGATTGAGCCGAGGCCATGTGACGCCAGTTCCGGCGCCGCCGGCACCACGGCACCATCCTCGCGGAGAAAATGACCTTCCCCCAGCAGAGGAAGCGCCATGTGCGCGAGTGGCGCCAAGTCCCCGGAAGCACCGACACTACCGCGGGACGGGATTCGCGGGATCAGGTCTTTCTCCGCCAGGTCGAGGAGGCCTTGGAAGGTCCCGTTCGACACGCCGGAGTACCCTAGTCCCAGAGCGTGAATCTTGAGGAGCAACATGAGTCTCGCGATAGGCCGAGGGACGGCCGTGCCCACGCCCACGGCGTGGCTCAGAAGGATGTTGCGTTGAAGGCCCCGAAGCCGGTCCGCCGGGATGCGCTTCGAAGCGAGCTTTCCGAACCCGGTGTTGACACCGTAGTGCACGCCTCCTTTGGCGATGACCGATTCCAGTAGCGCTCTGGATTTGGTCACCGACGAGGAGTCCGCGCGAAGGCGGTCTACACTCGCTTCAAGGTCCTCGAAAAGGGTTGGGATTCGAATCATTTCCCGTTGATCATGGGGAGGTCGACCCCCCGCTCGTTGGCGGTCTCAACCGCAGAATCGTAACCCGCATCCGCGTGTCGCATGACTCCCGTGCCTGGGTCTGCTGTCAGAACTCGCTCCAGGCGCCGGTCTGCCGAGTCGGTCCCGTCGGCAACACACACCATTCCCGAGTGAATGGAGTAGCCGATCCCCACGCCGCCCCCGTGATGCAAGGATACCCAACTGGCACCACATGCTGTGTTCAAGAGCGCATTTAGGAGCGGCCAGTCTGCAATCGCATCGGAGCCATCTTTCATTCCTTCTGTTTCGCGATTTGGAGAGGCCACCGACCCGCTGTCCAAATGATCCCGACCAACCACCAGCGGCGCCTGGACCTTGCCCTTTTTGACCAGCCAGTTGAATTTCAGTCCCATCTCGGCGCGTTCGCCATACTCCAGCCAACAGATTCTCGCGGGCACTCCCTGAAACTGGACCCGCTCTGAGGCCTTGTGGATCCACCGGGCAAGCGCTTCTTGTTCGGGAAAGGTTTCCAGCACAGCCCGATCGGTCACGGCGATGTCCGCCGGATCCCCCGAAAGCGCGGCCCACCTGAACGGGCCCGACCCCCTGCAGAAAAGCGGGCGGATGAATTCCGGCACGAAGCCGGGAATGTCGAAAGCGTTCTGCATGTCCCGGTGGTCCGCCACCTGCCCTCGGAGGTTATTCCCGTAGTCGAAGGTCACGGCGCCGAGCCGCTTCATTTCCAGCATGGCGTCCACATGGACAACCATCGAATCCAGCACGGCCGCTTCGTAGCCGGACGGGTCTTTCGTTCTGAATATCTCCGCCGAGGCCACATCATGATCCACCGGCAGGTAGCCGAGCCTCAGATCGTGCGCTGAAGTCTGGTCGGTCAGGATATCTGGAATGATTCCCCGACGGACCATCTCTGGCAATACCTCTGCGATGTTGCCGACCAGCCCGACCGATAGCGCCTCGCGGTTGGCCTTGGCGGTAAGTACGCGATCCAGCGCCCTATCCAGGTCCCAGGACATCTCATCACAATATCCCTCGTCGACTCGCCGCTGGATCCGTGCCGGATCGACCTCGATGGCCAGCGTGACGCCCCCGTTCATCGTCGCGGCCAGGGGTTGAGCCCCCCCCATTCCGCCGAGCCCCGCTGTAACCAACAGCCTTCCCTCTAGAGTGCCTCCGAAGTCTCGGCGCGCGCATTCTGCGAACGTCTCGTAAGTCCCTTGCAGGATTCCCTGTGTGCCGATGTAGATCCACGACCCCGCGGTCATCTGACCGTACATGGTCAGTCCCAGCGCATCGAGTCTCCTGAACTCATCCCAGTCTGCCCAGCGGGGAACGAGGTGCGCGTTCGCGATCAGGACCCGAGGGGCCTCGTCATGAGTCCTAAAAACCCCGACCGGTTTGCCGCTCTGAACAATCAGGGTCTCGTCATTCTCCAGTCGACGCAGGGTCTCCACGATCCTATGGTACGAGGCCCAATCACGAGCGGCCTTCCCGCCGCCGCCATAAACAATCAGTTCCTCTGGGCGCTCGGCCACGGCAGGATCCAGGTTGTTCATCAGCATTCGGAGGGCGGCCTCCTGGTGCCAGCCCTTACAGCTGAGCGTGGTTCCTTTCGGAGCCACTATGGGCGCGTACGTGTGGATACTCATCGGTGACCTCCACCTTTGTGGCCGGGAAAAATCATGGTCTGCTATTCAAATTGTGAACGGAAGCGATCGAACTCCTCCGAAAAAAGGTCCAGTCGCGCCTCGATTTCGGCGATTTTGGTCTCGAGAGCGTCCACGCGCTCCCAGGCAGCCCCGCTTCCCGACTGCCGCGGCGGCGGGTCAGGGAGGTCCGGCTCGCCGGCCAGCAGATGCGCGAAACGCACCTCCTTCTGGCCCGGCTGTCTCGGAAATTGAAGGGCGAGTGGGTCCTCCCTCGCCGCCAGTCCGGTGAGAACCGATTCGATTTTTTCCAGGGATTCGAACGCGAACAGCCGGTTCGTCCGAGCCCGCAGTTGGCCCAACGTCTGAGGGCCTCGAAGCATGAGAACAGCCAGCAAGGCCGATTCACTTGGCTCCAGACTCCAGGCCTCCGATGCGGCCTGGCGAAACTTCTCCGCTCGACTGCCGCCCCCAGTGGCATGACCGACCAAACGTTGACGCATGAGCGAGTCCAGCGTCGTCATCACCTGAGTTTGGGTGAAGGCCACAACCGGCTCACGGTTGGACTTCTGATTGCAACCCGTGGTTAGACTGTTGAGGGTGAGGGGGTAGTACTCAGGGGTTGAAAGCTCTTTCTCGATCAGAACGCCCAGTACCCGCAACTCCTCTGCGGAATGATCAAACGCCATACTGCCGACTTCGTTACTGGTGGAGGAAGTTCAGGTCGGAGCCCGGACTGACCTCGAACGGAGGAACCGACCACTCGAAGATACGGGCACTCTCGAGCCCGCGCTCCAACCCGTGCAGGGCTTACCGGCTCCGATGCTCTCCCTGATGGCGGCGATCAGTTGGAATTTGTGGAGGGCATGCACGAGACAAAATGTGTTCCCGCCTCCCACGGCCACGGCATCGCACTCACGGACCACGCTAGGAGCGACATCGGTCAGATCCCCGACGCTATCAGGAGTTCGATGTCCCGATGCGGCATGCCGAACATCATCGCCAGGCTCTTCTTGGTCAGGTGCCTGCGATAGACGTACGTCCCATTGCGCAGGCCGACATCCCTCCACAGCGCCTCGTGAATCGTTCCTGCTTCCCCAATCTTGAGCAGGTACGGGACCAGCACATTGGTCAACGCATAGGTCGCGGTCCTCGCCGCGTTCGAAGGCATATTCGGGATGCAATAGTGGATCACGCCGTGCTTCACGAAGGAAGGCTCGGAATGTGTCGTGGGGCGACTGGTCTCGACACAACCGCCCTGATCCATCATGGAATCAACGATAACGGCACATTTGCGCATCTGTAGCACCATGTCCTCGGTGACCATCACCGGTGATCGCTGCCCGGCGGTCATCATCGCCCCAATCACCACGTCGGCCTGCGTCACCGCCTGACGGATATACTGCTCGGTAGCCATCGCCGTCGTGATCCGCCGATCCAGGTAGTGCTCCATTTCCCGAAGGGCCGACAGGTCGTTGTCCAGCACGATTACGTGAGCCCCGTACCCGAGCGCCGTTCGTGCCGCCCATTCGCCCACCACACCGGCCCCGAGGATCACCACGGTGGATGGAGGCACACCCGAAATCCCGCCCAGCATCACACCTTTCCCGCCCTCGCCACTCTCCAGGTACCTGGCGGCAATCTGGACGGCCATCGAACCCATGATCTCGTGCATCATCCGGACGATGGGCAGCGTGCCGTCGGAATCCCGGATGAACTCGAAGCCGATTCCAGTGATGCTGAGTTCCATGAGACTCCGCAAGAACTCCGGCGAGGTCCCTCCCAGATGAAGCGCCGAGATCAGCACCTGCTTTTCCTGCATCAGGCCGGTTTCGCTCTCCGAGGGAGGTCCGACCTTCACGATCAGGTCACAGTCACTATAAACTTCGGACGCTTCCAAGACCAACTGGGCGCCCGCCTCCGAGTACTCCTGGTCCGAGAAATTTGCCTGAGCGCCCGCTCCCTGCTGGACGTGGACCGCGTGCCCGTTTGCCACGAGAGCTATGATCCCGGAAGGAGCCAGGGCAACCCGTCGTTCCTCGTTCGAGATCTCCAGGGGAACACCGATCCTCATCTTGGACTGCTTCTCGCCAACCTCGGCGCGTTTTTCCAAAGTCCTGAGCCCATGCTCCACACCCATGCCTTGCAATGCAGGCACTTCCATTCCGCGTCCTCCGGTAAAACTGTAATCAGGCTGGCCTTAAGCCTAGAAAATACACCATCATCCGGAAGGATGCGCTGTTGCTCCCAACCATCGATCGAGGAGGATTCCTCCGGCCACCGCTGCGTTCAGGGATTCCGTGGCACCTCGCGCGCGCCGACGAGGAAGCCGCACCGTTTCGCTCGCGGCCTTCAGGGACCGGGCCGAGGGTCCATGAGCTTCGGATCCAATCACAAGAAACGCGCCCGCATCGGGTCCCCACTTCGATGCCTCCCCACCATTCATGTGTGCCACGAACACCGGAATGCCCTCTCGGCCGGCGAGGTCGTAGACGGAACCAAGATCGTCTATTCGCAGCACGTCCAGGTCCCACAGGCCGCCCTGGCTGGAACGCACCGCCTTGGGCTGATAGGGATCCGCCGTGCCGGGCCCACAAATAACTGAGCGGACCCCGTACCAGGCCGCGGTCCGGATCAGGGTTCCGACGTTTCCTGGGTCTTGGACTCCGTCCAGTATCAGGCAGGGGACCTCGGGCCGTCCCACCACCTTCGGAATCATTGCGGCGGCCAACACTCCTTGGGGGGTTACCGAATCGGACATGCGATCCAGATCCCTCTCGCTTGCGATCAGCACGCGGACCGTGGCCCGGCTCAGAAGCCTTGCCACGGAGGTATTCGACAGAAGGCTCTGACTTGTCACAATATCTACCAGCTCCGCCTGGCCATCGACAGCGGCTTCGAGGGCGCGAACCCCTTCGATGAGGTACTGGCCGGTCTGGCGCCTTCCCTTCGCGCGACGGAGTGACTGGTACTCTCGGCGGCGATTCTCCGTCAGCGGGGCTTCATCTGATCTCTTGCCAAGATTCAAGACGTCTTGGAATTTGCATTCCGGGGAGAGTTGGTAAATTTAGCGGTCGGCCGAAGTTAGGCCGTCCAAGCCGAATCCCATAAAAAGCGCTTCCAGCGCGAAACCAACCGCCGCACTTCGATGCCATTCAAACGCAACGTGCACGAGAAGGCCGTCTACAAGGAACCAGCTCCGATTCGGGATCACGAGAACCCGTTCGCTGC
>CAYXSE010000244.1:0-5556 GCA_964466675.1 uncultured Rhodothermales bacterium
TGTCTGACGCCAAACTGATCCGGATGACACTGAGAGGCCTTCAGGGGCCGATTACCGTCCACGACCGTGAGTTCGACAACGTGATGCCGCCTCACGCGTTTCTTTCCGACCTCCAGATTGCCAACGTTTTGACTTATGTCCGGAGCGAGTTTGGGACCGCGTCGGCGATTACCGCACAGCAGGTAGCCGCCGAGCGCCCTGACTATGCCCGAGGGCCGATGTGGACGATCTCAGAGTTGGCCGCTACCCCCGACTAGCGTCCCGTCCCCGCCCAGCGGCCCTGGCTCTTTCAACCAGGTGGTCGAAGAGCGGCAAGGCGTCGTCGATCTGTCGTTCTGGGTGAAATTGGACACCCAGGACCAATCCGTCATCGCTTTCAATGGCTTCCACAACGCCATCGGGGGCCACTCCGGCCACCCGAAACCCTTTTCCCACGGTGCTGATGGCTTGGATGTGGAACGTGTTTACTGTGCTGCAGCTTTCTCCGATTAGGCGCTGTATCCACGACCCGGGGCGAGCCTCGAAGCCATGAATTTCGCCTCCGCGCATCGACGAGTGTACGAGTCCGTCCTGGACAGTCGCCTGGACATCGGCGTGAATGGTGCCCCCCGCTACGGCATTGATCAGTTGCATTCCGTAGCAGATTCCGAGAATGGGGGCGCCGCGTTGCATGTGTTCGGTGAGAAAGAGCCGATCGGACTCGGTACCTGATGTCCAGCGTCTGCTTCCCGTTCTGGAACGAGGTCGTGATCCCGACTACGGGGCGTTCTGATGCCCAGGGGAGAGGCACGCTACGCTCCAGGTATTCCGGGCTCTGTCATCTCCCGCACATTCAAGAGCCGGTCCAGTTCCTCTTCCGACAAGAGACCCATCTCTCGAACCACCTCTCGGACCGATTTTTTCGACTTGGCGGCCGTCTTGGCCACAATCGAAGCTTTGTCATAGCCGATGGCCCCATTCAGCGCTGTGGCGATGGAAGGGTTGAGTTCCAACAACTCCCGGCAGCGTTCCCGATCCGCCTCGATTCCGTCCAGACAGCGAGTCCGGAAGGCGTCGGAGGCACCACTGAGGATGGAAATGGACTCGAGCATGGCATGAGCCATGACCGGCATCATCACGTTCAGCTCAAAATTCCCGTGCTGTCCGCCGATGGTGATGGTGGCATGGTTTCCCATGACTCGAGCGCAGGCCATCATCATGGCTTCGCTCAGGACGGGGTTCACCTTGCCGGGCATGATAGATGAACCCGGCTGAACGGCTGGCAGCCGTATTTCCGAGAGGCCGCTCGTCGGACCGCTCGAAAGATGCCGAATGTCATTGGCGATTTTGAGCAGGGAGACGGCCAACGTGTTCAGAGTCCCCGACGCGCTCACAAGGGCATCCTTTGCAGCCTGCGCTTCGAAGTGATTCTCCGCCTCGTGAAACGGGAGTTTTGTGTAGTCGGAGATATGCCGAATGGCAGACGGGGCGAATCCGGCTGGACAGTTTATTCCTGTGCCTGTCGCGGTCCCTCCAAGAGCCAGCTCGGAGAGTTCTTCGGAAGCCCCTTCAATCCGCCTGATTCCGTGCCGAATCTGGGCTGCAAATCCGCCGAACTCCTGGCCCAGCCGAATTGGCGTCGCATCCATGAGGTGGGTGCGGCCGCTCTTGAGCACGTCATCGAACTCTACCGCCTTCGCCTCGAACGACTCCGCAAGCGCACGCAGGGCTGGGAGTAGTCTCTGGCTGAGGGCAACCCTCGAGGCCACATGCATCACGGTCGGAATCACGTCATTCGAGGATTGCGACATGTTGACGTGATCGTTGGGATGGACCAATTTTCCTCCCCGTTCTCCTCCCAGGCGCTCTGTTGCGAGGTTGGCAATCACCTCGTTGGCATTCATGTTACTGGAGGTGCCGCTGCCCGTCTGGAAGATGTCCAGGACGAATTGGTCGTCCAACTCCCCTGAAATCACGCGTTCGGACACCGCCAGAATCGCGTCTCGCTTGTTTGTAGCTAGCAGTCCCAGTTCCTCATTGGCCACCGCGGCCGCTCTCTTGACCATGCCCAGTGCCGCGATGAACTCGCGTGGGAATCGGATCCCGCTGATAGGAAAATTCTCGGCGGCTCGCTGGGTCTGGGCGCCGTAGGCGGCATGTGTGGGCACCCTGACTTCCCCAAGGGAGTCACGTTCAACGCGAAATTCGGCCATGAATGAGATACCGATAGGTGGTCTGTTGATCTCCTCAAATATAGGGGGCCTCCGGTCTCCACATCGGGTAGCGGCGGTCTTCAACATTTTCTCGTAGCTTCGACCTCCTAGACCGGAAGTGATGCGCGTTATAACCGAAATACCTGCCATGCAGGCCGAAGCTGACCGCGCGCGCGGACGGGGACTTCGATTGTCGCTCGTGCCGACCATGGGTTCGCTCCATGAGGGGCATTTGGAGCTGGTCCGCCGCTCGCGCGAAGTCGGCTCGCACGTTACCGTTTCGGTTTTCGTAAACCCGACACAGTTCGAACCGGGAGGAGATTACGACCGCTACCCGAGAAACCTGGACTCGGACCTCGAGCTTCTGGAGGGCATCGGTGGCGTCGATGTCGTTTATTCACCGTCGCCCGAGGCGATGTTTGTTGGGGGCGAGGCCGGTCTGAGCTGGGTCACGGTGGATCGCCTGTCAGAGCACCTTTGCGGGCCTTACCGGGAGGGCCACTTTCGGGGAGTCACGACGGTGGTGACCAAGCTGTTTAACGCGTGCAAGCCCCACGCGGCGGTTTTTGGTCTCAAGGATGCTCAGCAATTTATTATTTTGGCTCGCATGGTCCATGAGTTGGACTTCGGGATTGACCTGGTGGGCGTCGATACGGTGCGAGAGGCGAAGGGCCTGGCCATGTCTTCCCGGAATCGGTACTTGTCTCCCGAGGGGAAGCAGCAGGCCATGGCTTTGTCGAAGGCCGTTTTCGCTGCTCGCGACGCCATCCTCGGAGGAGAGAGGGACGCCCACACGATTCTCGAACTGATGCGCGCCCCATTTGAAGAAGCACCGATGCTCCAGGTGGAGTACACCGAGTTGGTGGACGCAAACGTCTTGCAGCCCCTCGGGCGGCTCAAGCCCGGTAGCAGAGTGGTCGCCGCCACCGCCGCTCGAGTCGAGGGTGGTCGGCTGATAGACAATCAGATCGTGACAGTACCCGCTAGTTCTCCTGGTCGTACTTCTGGTAGGCCCGGATGATGTCTTTGACCAGTTTGTGTCGAATCACATCGCCTTCGTCAAAATGGACGAAGCCGATGCCCTCCACGCCTTCCAGAATCTGGCTCGCTCGCACCAGGCCACTTTCTCGAGGACGCGGGAGATCACTTTGAGTGACATCGCCGGTGATGATGGCTCGACTATTTGCTCCCAGCCGAGTCAAAAACATCTTCATCTGGGAACTAGTGGCGTTTTGAGCCTCGTCAAGAATCGCGAAAGCCGAGTTGAGAGTGCGTCCTCGCATGTAAGCCAGAGGGGCAATCTCGACGATATTCTGCTCCATGAGAGCGGTCAACTTCTCCCGAGACAGCATGTCTTCCAGGGCGTCGTAGAGCGGACGGAGGTACGGATCGATTTTCTCCCGGAAGTCACCCGGCAGGAATCCAAGTCGTTCGCCGGCTTCCACGGCCGGTCTGCATAGAACGATCCGAGTAGCCTGCTTGGACTTGAGCGCCGCCACGGCGAGCGCCACCGCCGTGTACGTCTTCCCCGTACCCGCGGGCCCGACCGCGAAGACAATGTCGTGCGTGCGAAGAGACTGCACCAACTCGACCTGATGAGGGGTCTTGGCCCGAATGACGCCTCCAGACGGCGTAAAAACCACGGCATGTCGTGCGTCAGGCTGCCCGGAGCCGCCACCACTGGCGCTCAACGCAAGGATGGTGTCGATGTCGTTGTGAGTCAACTGACCGTTCCGATTGACCAGAACCGTCATCTCGTCCAGAATACGCTCTATTCGCCCGAGGCTAACCTCCTCTCCCTTGAGGAAAATCTGGTTTCCGCGCGCGGTGATGGCAGTCTTTGGGAATGCATCCTCCAGGCGCCGAAGGTGGACATCATTGAAACCGAAGAGAAGGAGCGGTTCAGCCTTCTCGATAAGTATCTGCTTTTCTGCCAAGTGTATATTTTGAGCCTACGCTAACTGCATGACTGGATGGAAGAAACTCACGAGCGCGAGGTCCTCAAGCCGCCCCGAAAACTCGTAGTCGAATTTACGAAAATGAGCGGTGCTGGGAACGATTTCGTGGTGATAGACAACCGATTCTATCATTTCTCGTCCGATGAACTTTGCGAACTGGCCCGGAGGGTATGCCGTCGCCGGTTGGACATAGGGGCGGACGGGCTTCTGGCACTCGAAGCGGCCGGCAGCGCGGAACAACACTTCCGCATGCGGTATGTGAACGCCGATGGTGCTGTCGGCACTATGTGTGGGAACGGGGCCAGGTGTCTCGCTAGATATGCATTCGACGCCGGGGTTCGGCATAGGCCGGTTCGGTTCATGACGGATGCCGGGGCCTACTCAGCCGTGGTTCTCGACGAATCGGTGCGACTTCTGATCCCAATGTACAAGGACGTTTCAGAAATTCCTGCGGATGCCGCTGGCCCGAATCGGCACTTCGTGTGGACGGGGACAGAACACCTGGTGGTATTTTGTGAAGCTGTCGAGCTCGTTGACGTGCTCAGTCTCGGAGAGCGGCTCAGGCACACCAATCCGCCGAAGGGTGCCAACGTTAACTTCGTGGAAGTGTCGAACGGGGGGTTGAAAATCCGAACTTTCGAAAAGGGTGTGGAAGGCGAAACCCTGGCATGTGGAACCGGCGCGACGGCTGCCGCAGTCATCGCCCGGCTGACGGGGCGAGTTTCTGAAGATGAGGTCCGAGTCCGCATGCGCGGGGGAGATCTACTTATCGGATTCGATTCCGACGGGACGCTGGAATACCTCGAAGGCCCCGCAGAAAACGTGTTCCGCGGGACCTTCGAAGTGTAAGTCTGGCCCTCCAGCCTCGGCCGTGTCGCTCGGGCTAGTTGATCAGTACCTTGCGTCGATTGTCGACGATGTCTCCGTCCTCTCGCAGCGACGCAATCCACTGTGACCGGACGCGGTTCTGTCGTTGCGTCTCAAGCTGGGTGCGCAGGGAGGCCTGCTCGGTCGGCGGAATGTCACCGGCCTGCGTCACGCCTGATACCTGCATCAGGTAGACTCCGTTGGCCCCCTCGATCACGTCCGAAGTTTCGCCCTCGGCCAAGCCCAAAGCGGTACCTACAAAATGGGGATCACGGCCCAGCGTCGGTACGATCATGTTGGCGTAGGAGAGCTGATTGGCTGTCCGCTCCGTCTCGCCGAGGGCCGCGGCGACACCGTCGAAACCTCCGGCATCTACGAGGGCTTCGTTCAGTCGACCAGACTGTATGGCGGCCTTCTTTTCGTTACGAACTCTAGGCTCGAGCTGCGAGCGAACCTCCTCAAAAGGCTGAAATCCGGCTTCCTGGATGGCCTCCACGACGCCCACGATAAATTGATTGTTGAGCTCGATGACGGGGGAG
>CAYXSE010000245.1:0-5525 GCA_964466675.1 uncultured Rhodothermales bacterium
ACGAGACCTCGGAAATGATGGACGCGCGGATGGAATCTACCCGCTCCGAGGAGCAGGACCTGAAATCCGAGTTGGCAGACAACAAGAAGCGTTACGGGCAGGCCAAGAAGTGGGAAAAACGGAAGATGGACGCCCGCGAGATCGAGGTCGGAAAGCGTCGCTCGGAAATCGAGGAGGAACTACGGAATCTGCCGAAGTGGAAAGAGTCTGCCCGAAACTTCGAATGGGGGACTGACTTCGGTGGGAGCGATGAGACCGTTATCACTTGGCATTTCGATCGGCCTATCATCGTTCATCGATTCCCTCACGGCTTCAAGGCGTTCTACATGAAGCGGGACCCGCAGGACGATAGGCTCGCGCTGGGAATGGATGTGCTGGCCCCCGAGGGATACGGTGAGATAGTGGGCGGCGGCGAGCGCGCCACCGACCTGGCCTTTCTGGAGAAGCAGGTCGCCGCGCATGGCCTGCCCGCGGAAGCGTTTGATTGGTATTTCGATCTCCGTCGATTCGGCTCGGTGCCGCACGCAGGCTTCGGGATTGGCCTGGAGCGTACCGTCGCGTGGATTTGCGGCCTCCACCACCTCAGGGAGGCGATACCATTTCCACGCTTGATCGATCGGGTATATCCTTAGGGCGCGGGTCTTGCGGTATACTGGGTGTTACCACGAAAAGTCCATAGGATCATGCGTCATACACCCTCTCGAACAGTTCTGCTCATTTTGCTGCTCATGGCTGCGGCCAGTTTTGAGGACGCTGTCGCGCAACGCACGGTGACTGTAATGGGGGAGGGCGTGATGACCGTGTTGCCGGACCAGGCCGTGGTCCGGTTTGGTATTGTCTCCACTTCAAGCAGCCCCGAGGAAGCGCGAGCCATGAACGCCTCGGCTGCGGCCGCTGCCCTGAACGAGGTGCGTGGACTGGGCGTCGCGGACAACCACATCCGTGTGGATCGACTCCAATTGCAGCCAGAGCGCAGGTACAATCCTGAGACACGGACCTACGACCAAATCGGGTTCGAGGCAATTCGTGATGTCAGCGTCACGCTGACGGATCTGGACCAGCTTCCGATTCTAGTCGCCCGCATCGTCCAGAGTGGGGCAAACAGGCTCAACGGGATCACGTACGAGCTCTCAGATCGAGAGTCGATTCTCCAGGAAGCCCTGAAGCTGGCGGCTCAAAACGCCCGCCTCAAAGCGAACCTCCTTGCGACAACTTTGGGAGCCACCCTCGGTCCCGTCTCGCAGATCTCAGAGCAAGGGATTCAGATTCCCCGTCCAAGCTTTCGCCTCGACGAAGCCGTGATGATGTCTGCGCGGTCCGACGCGCCGCCGAATCCCGCGGCCTTCGCATCCGGGGAGATGGAAGTCCGCGCCACCGTCACCGTGGTCTTCCTACTGGACTGATATCCCGGGAGGGGCTATTTCTTGCTGGACTTGCTGAACTTATTGAACGCAAAAATCAGAACAGCGGCTCCGGCGGTAGCCGTCAATACGTTGCCGATGATGCCTGAGGAAGAGATTCCAACCAAGCCGCCCAGGAAGCTCCCCACGAAGGCGCCGCCAATCCCCAGGAGTGTGGTCATGACGAATCCACCACCCTCGTCGCCGGGGATGAGGTACTTGGCTGCGGTGCCGGCCAGAAAGCCGACTATCACGATCGTTACGAGTCCCATGGGATATCCTGCGTTGAATTGAGGGGATGGCTCCTTTGCGGTGCCTTGATAGAATAGTCAAAGACCGGCGTACGTGGGCGATCTATCTTGGGATGCACTTGCGAAGCCAAATAGTCGGTTGAAATGCACAAGACGCTGATGGTCTCCATTTCGGGGATTCGGGGAATATGGGGCCACGGGCTGGATGCGGAGGTTCTCGTTCGGTACAGCAGCGCATTCGGCGCTTGGTGCCAAAGGACGCGGCCTCCAGGATCAGACTCGAAAGCCACCGTTGTAGTCGGGAGGGACGCCCGAGTCACGGGAGAAGTTTGTGCCGGCATCGTGATTGCCACCCTGCGAGCCGCGGGCTGCGACGTGGTGGACATAGGTCTCGCCACAACGCCTACCGTCGAGATGGCGGTCATGGCTACCGGCGCGGCTGGCGGCATCGTTCTGTCCGCATCGCACAATCCCGCGGAGTGGAACGCCCTGAAGCTGCTCAACGGGAAAGGGGAGTTCCTCTCCACAAGTGAGGGAGCCGCCGTCATCGACCTGGCACAATCGAGTCACCCTTCCACCGCAAAATGGGACGAAATGGGCTCGTTGACCTCAGAGGATTTCCTGGAGCACCACATCCAGGCCATTCTCGCGCTTCCCTTCATTGACAGGGAGGCCATCGCCGCGAGGGATTTCCACGTCGTGGTGGACGGAATCAATTCCATCGGTGGTCTGGCCATTCCGGAGATGCTCATGGCTCTCGGAGTGAAAGACGAAAAAATCGTGAGAGTGAACTGTGAGCCGACCGGCCATTTTGCGCATGCCGCGGAGCCTCTCCCTGAAAACCTCGGGGACACCATCGATGCGGTAGGGTCCTCAGGCGCCGATCTGGGAATCGTAGTAGATCCCGACGCCGATCGGCTGGCGCTCATCCAGAACGGCGGCGTGTACCTGAGCGAAGAACTCACCCAGGTAGTGACAGCGGATTTTATGTGGCGCTTCCGGAGCGGACCATTCGTGACGAATCTCTCGTCCTCGCGAGCCATCGAAGATGTGGCGGCCCGCTACGGAGCGGAAGTCTACAGGTCCGCGGTCGGCGAGATCAATGTGGTCAAGAAGATGCAGGAGGTGGGCGCGGTTCTGGGGGGCGAAGGCAACGGTGGCGTGATCCTGCCCGAGTTACACTATGGGAGGGATGCGCTCGTCGGCACGGCGATGGTGCTTCAGCACCTTACAAACCAGAACGCTTCCCTCAGCGATGTCCGCGCCGGCCTCCCTGAGTATCATATCGTGAAGCAGAAGGTCGAGATCGGAGCCATGGATCCGGATCAACTCCTGCAGGACATGGCAGACCGGTATGCGTCGGAAAAGATCACAACCATCGACGGAGTCAAGATCGACTTCGAGGACGGCTGGGTGCACATGCGGAAGTCCAACACCGAACCCATTGTCCGAGTGTACACCGAAGCCCGGACTGCCGACGCCGCGCGCGAACTGGGCCAGCGATTCATGGCTGAGTTGATCCCGTAGAATCGGACCGCTGGGCTACACCGAGAGGTCCACCCAGCCAGAGTCAGGATCGTTCCCCGAACAGTCGATTCCAGCCTTGGCGCGAACAGAGTGCTGGCAGAACAGCCCTTTGTACGGAGTGGGGCACCCCGCGGGCATGCTGACCTCCACCGACCATTCATAGGTCTCGCCGGCCTTCAGAACAGCCGCCTCGGCGGCCACATATTCGGCGAGGAAAGTCCTTCCGCGAGCCCGAATGCGCTCCCGATGCCTGTTGGGATCTGCATTGTCATTCTGGTAGATCACATCCCGGTCGGGGATACTAATCTCCTCGAAGCCCTCGATCTTGAGGTACACTCCGGCGGCATCCACGTCGTTGTCCGCAATGGTCGCCGAGACTTTCACGGTAAACGGCTTGTCGAATACGAGCGCGTCCGACTCGAGGGCTACCTCGGCCCCACCACCGGTGATGGCGTTGGCAACGGACTTGAGCTTATCCAAGAATCCCATGGTATTGGTTTGGTTATCGATGCCCTTCAGACATCCTTGAAGGGAACATCCTCGGCCTGGAGTCCGGAATTGTATGACTGCGAGGCCTCCTTGGGGTGCCGCCGAACGGTCACCTCGCCCTCGGGCGCTTCCGGTGGGACTGGGGCCGCTTCCCCGTTCGCCTCCCGCATGACCTGCTCCACCCCGCGAACGATACCCATCACCACTTTTCCGGCCCTCATCATCCGGAAGGCCAGCCAGCCCAAAAACAGCAGGAGTAGTAGCTTGAACATTTGTGATGCCCGTCAGGGCCTGACCGGATTGAAGTAGGTGGTACCCGCATAACCCAGGCGGGAAACTTGCTCTACAATTTCCTCCAGGTCGTTATCGGAGTGCACGAAATCTATCTGCTCCGTGTTTACGATGAGAAGGGGCGTGTTGTTGTAGTGGAAGAAAAATTGTTCATACGCCTGGTTCAGCGAGTCGATGTAAGAGCGATCCATCTCACGCTCATACGGCCGGTCCCGGAGTTGGATCAGGCGCATCAGTCTGTCCGTCGATGCCTGAAGGTAAACGATGAGGTCGGGTTTCGGCACGCTGGCCTTCATGATCCCGAACATGGTGTCGTAGAGGTGCAACTCGTCTCCAGAAAGATTGAGCTGGGCGAACAGCCGGTCTTTATCGAAGATATAGTCGCTGACCACGGTCTGGTGAAACAGATCCGGTCGTCCGAGGTCCTGCTGCTGCCGGAACCGACTCGCGAGGAAAAAAAGCTGGGTCTGGAACGCCCATCGCGACCGATCCTCGTAGAATCGTTCCAGGAACGGGTTTTCGTCGAATCGCTCGAGCACCTCCCGTGCTTCGAACCGCGTGGCGAGAAGCCGCGCAAGGGAGGTCTTTCCGGCTCCGATGACCCCTTCGATGACCACATACCTCAACTCGGAGGGCAAGCCGTCCAATCTGGTCGTAACCCCGCGGCGGTCTTCAGGCCATAGTTCGGCTTGGGGTCGGGAAGGTTCGCTCTCAGCCAAAGCGGAGGTCAGCGTGTGAGGGGTCTTGGTAACGGCGCCGGTATCCGGGCAATCTTCCAGAAGCGCGGACAGCGTCGCGCCAAGCCCCGGTACAAACAGGTTAGGAGCCAGGTCGACCAGAGGCCGAAGGACGAACCTGCGGTCGGGAATGGCAGGATGAGGAATGTTAAGCCGAGCCTCATCGACTATTTCCAGGCCGTAGAGCAGGATGTCGATGTCCAGGGTCCGGGCCTCCCAACGTCTCCCGGGGGTTCTTTCCCGACCGTTCTCTCTCTCGATCTCCAGGACGAATTCCAATAGCTCACGCACGTCAAGCGTAGTCAGGATGCAGACGACGGCGTTGAGAAAATCAGGCTGGGAGTCTCCTCGCGTGTGCGCCCGCGACTCATAGACCGGCGATGTTGAGGAAATTTCGATGCCACCGATATCTGACAGCCCCTCCACAGCAGATCGCAAATGAGCAATTCGGTCCCCGGAGTTCGAGCCGAGGGCCAAATAGGCCACGATGGGGTGCTGGGTTTGCAATAGACGGGGATTTCGGGGAGGGTCACCGCAAGATCGGCAATCCGGATGACGCGAGTCCACTTCGCCGGCAGAACTCCGAAAAGAAAAAGGGCGGACCCTCTTGCGAGATTCCGCCCCTTTTCAAATCGACTGCCTGCCGTATCGGCAGAGGCAGAGGAATCGACTAGAAGTCCATTCCGCCCATTCCACCCATACCGCCCGGAGGCATGCCAGGGCCAGCTGTTTCCTTCTCGGGCTTGTCCGAGATGACCGACTCCGTGGTCAGGAGCAAGCCAGAAACGGACGCGGCAGGGTGGTGGTCGTAGGGTCAAAAAACTCAGCCG
>CAYXSE010000246.1:0-5495 GCA_964466675.1 uncultured Rhodothermales bacterium
TGAGGAGGATAGAGGCGTACCGCGCTGTGCTCGAATCTTACTCTAGACCGCTGCTTGAATTCGTGGAGTGGGAAGCCACGCCCAAGGGAAACGTCAGGGTGTTGAACAACACGGCGGACTACTACCGGTACTTCGATGCCACCGCCCATACGGAGTTCTTGTACGCCTGTGTCGCCGAAACCGTTGATCGGGATCTCCCGCAAGAAGTGGCCTACCTGGAGGCTTTCGATCGGTTTTCTGAGCGGGTTGAGGCTCTGGTGGACATGCCTGGTGGCACCGTTGACCTGCTGAGAGGCTTTCTGGAACAGAACAACGGAAAATTGTCTGAGCGAGCCCGGGGCAAGGAGTTTTCGGCCCTCACCGACGAGGAAGCCGCTACAATCGAGCACATTTATGCCGAGTCCCTGGGTGCATGGCTCGCCTAATTCTCCGACTCAGTGATTCAGCGCGCGTTTTTCACGACTTGCGCGTGCTTTTCGTGCGTCGCTTCTGGCGATTTCGAATTGCCAGTCTTCCTTGTGTGTGACAAAACCAAAACAAGCCGATGAGTATTTCAGGCATCTGGACCGCATCGGTCACGCCACTCCGGGCGGACCTGAGCATTGACACAACCCTGTTCGCCAGCCATGTGCAATGGCTTCTTGAGCGCGGAAACGATGGAGTGGCTGTCTTCGGCTCCACCGGTGAGGCCAACTCGTTCACCGTTGCCGAGCGAATCGAAGCCGTGGATGCCGTCCTGGCAGCCGGTGTAGATCCCGCGCGCATCATCGTCGGAGCGGGAGCATGCGCTTTCCCGGACGGCATCACGATTGCCGCTCACGCGACTCGAATGGGCGCGGCCGGTGTCTTGGTCACCCCGCCCTTCTATTACAAGGGCGTGTCGGACGACGGCATCTTCTCGTTTTTCGAACGCCTTGTCGAAGGTGTGGGCGCGAATCTGAAGCTGATCCTGTATCACTTCCCCCGGCTCGTCGCAATCGGATTCAGTGAGGAGTTGATTGGGCGATTGGTGGACCGCTGGCCCCGGACCATCGTGGCTCTCAAGGATTCGTCCGGCGACCTAGGCCGAATGAAGCGTGTTGCCGAGGCACATCCGTCGGTCGCGGTGCTGGCCGGGACGGAGAGCCTGCTGTTAGATCTCTTGGACGCCGGCGGTGCGGGCTGCTTGACCGCGTCGGCCAACTTGACGTCTGTGCTGGCGGCCGAGGTTTATCGGAGTCGGAGCGCAGAGCTTCAGGAGCGATTGACCCGGGCGCGGGCGGCTGTTGAGTCCGCTCCTTTTGTGCCTGGCATCAAGCAGATCATGGCGGAGCACACCGGATTGGACGCTTGGTTGAATGTTCGGCCGCCGCTTGAAGCGCTTTCTGGCGTTGAGGCAGCCGCATTTCGGGTCAGAGTGCGGGAGTTCGGAACGGTGCCCAATCTGGGTTGAGCCCATGGGGCCTCAATAGTGATACCGAGCCTGTAGGAATTCAATGCGGTCGCGCTTCACGAGGTAGACCAAGCGATGCTCCTGCGTCAATCTCCTCGACCAGACTCCTGGACCCAGGTATTTGAGTGCCTCCGGTTTACCCAATCCGTCGTGAGGATCTCTTAGGATGGCCTCGACGAGCTTGAACGCTCGGAGCGCGATCTTGCGATCGGTCTTAATCCAATGGCGAAGATCCTCTCGGAACGCGGCGTGGAAGACAGCCTTTCGCCCAGGAGATGATCTAGTCGTCGTCAAAACCTAGATCGCGACGGAGGTTCGAGACGGGTTCGACCTTTCCGTCACCCCGGCGTGCCTCCACGAGAGTCGACAAGAGTCTATCCGCGTTTTTGGGCGATCGAAGTAGATGCGCGGTCTCCAGCAACCCTGAAAGTTCGTTCGCCGGGATGAGAGCCATCTCCTCCTTGCCCCGCCGACTAATGAAGATCGGTTCGCGGGTGGATACCGCTTCGTCCCACAGCTTTGCGAAATTCGCCCTTGCGGCGGTATAGGTGACGTGGGTTGGCATTCTCGATCTCGGTCTGTACTGGGTCTCGGTACAGGTACGGGCATTCGAGTTCGGTGGTTCCAACATGCTCATTAGAGCACACCCGAGCCGTCTCCGTCACGCCTGCATTCTCAGCGGTGCCTTCCCGACTCCCGGCCACACCCGGATGATCCCGATCACCGCTCTGATAGCCACCCAGAGCGCCGTCAGCCACCAGATGCCGGCGAGGGACAGCCAGCCGGCCATCTCGAATGCGACCAGAATGGAGCCGGCGGCGAGCGTGGCGATGGTCGTCGCGTTCCTCAGATACGCGAAGTCGCCGGTGCCCCAGTGGATGCCGTCGGTGGCGAAGGTCAGGCCGGAGATGGGCAGCATGACCATCGCCACCCACCAGGCATTTTGAAATTGTCCGGATGCGGCGACGGGTACCAGAGCAGCTTCCACCCATCCGGTACCGGCGAGGAGCGCGGCCCCGAGTGCGGCCCCGGTGCCCAGGCTCCACCAGCAGGCCAGTGCAGCTATGCGTCGAGCGCGAGACAGGTCTTTTCCCCCCATCGCATGCCCGACCATGGTCTGCGCCGAGACGGCCCAGGCATCGAGAAAGAGGACCGTGAAGAGCCAAGCCTGACGGATCGCCTGGTGGGCGGCGCCGCTTTCCGCGCCGAGGCGGGTGGCGGCGCGCGTGCCCAGGATGAGGAAAATGGTGAGCATCCCGGTTCGAACGAACAGGTCGCCGCCGATCCGGAAGAGGCCTCGTAGCTCACTCCACTGGATTCCCCTTATGAGGAGGCCGATTCGGTTTCGGACAATCCAGACACCGGCGATCGCGCCGACCCACTGGCTGATGGCGCTCGCCGCCGCGGCGCCTTTGATGCCGAAGGCCGGAATGGGGCCCCATCCGAAGATTAGAACGACGTCCAGCCCCACGTTCAGCGCGTTGATTCCGAGGGCGATCCACAGCGGCGTCATCATGTCCTGCCGACCGCGCATCGTGCCGAAGATACCCAGGAGCACGAGCATCGCGGGAGCACCGAGCCAGCGGATCTGCATGTACTCGGTGGCGGCGGATTCTACCCGGCCAGTGGCGCCCATGGCCTGGGCGATCAGCGCGGAAGCGGGTGTGAGAACCAGGACCAGCGCGACGCCGAGCGCGGCTCCAAGGACGATGGTCAAGGAGGCGATGGACCTCACATGGTCCTTTCGGCCCGCACCCTCTCCCTTGGCGATTTCGGTTTGTGCACCGATGCCCAGGAAGTTGAAGATCCAGAAGACGGAAGAAAGTGCGATCGTACCGACGCCGAGTCCGGCTAGCGCGTCAGACCCGAGCCTCGCCACAAACGCGGTGTCCACCAGGCCGGTCAGTGGCTCGGCGATCAGCGAGAAGAGGACCGGCACCGTGAGGCGGACGAGGGTGCGGTTGGGAGATTTGGCGGAGGGTGTGATGCTATCTGCCTGGTATCAATTTCAGTCGCGGGCGCGGGTGGCCGAATTCACACGAGGGAACACGCGTCAAGCCCCCAGTGCCCCAATGGGAATCACGTCAACCCACCCGCCGGTTGAAATCAGCATGGCGATGTCTTCGACGGAGAGTTCGGGCGGCCGGCAAGAGGCAAAGTTGCCCTCGAATAGTCCTGACAGCGACACCTCCGCGTTCGAACGCCCAGACTCGGGCGTCCACACGGTTTGTACCGTGGCAATGTCCGCAATCAATCCCACGTTTGCAACGTTTGTAGTCCCACGTTTGCAATGCTTGCAGTCCCACGAAGGGGCGGGTCAGTTCCTCAACGCTATCTGCTCCCGACCCGGAGGAACCTGGCCACGCGTCGAACGAAGAGCCATCGCCGGAGTTGGTGGCCTGCCAGAATGAAGAAATCCAGCTACATACTTGGCGGGCTTGCAGCCCTGGCCGGTGCTCTCGCTCTCGGACCGCGGGTCCGCGTGGATGAAGACGTCGAATTGCCGGATCTCCCCGATGATCTGGATGCCTACCTCGCCGGAGCTGAGGCCCAGTACCCCAAGATCACCCCGGGTACTGAGAAGACCATTGTCTGGGCGGACCCTGCCGCGAAATCTCGGACGGCGTTGTCCGTCGTTTACCTGCACGGATTCAGCGCGACCAGGCAGGAGACCGCTCCCTTGTCGGATATCGTCGCTCGTGACCTGGGGGCCAACCTGTTCTATACGCGACTGACCGGCCACGGCCTTCCCGGCCGCGACCTGGGGCGGGCTCGCGCGCGCGATTGGCTGCTCGACACCGCCGAGGCCATCGCCATCGGCCGGCGTCTTGGGGAGCGCGTGGTTGTCATCGGCACCTCGACCGGTGGCACCCTGGCTACCTGGGCCGCGATGTATCCGAAGCTCTGCGAGCGACTGGCGGCTATTGTCCTCCTGTCGCCGAATTTCGGACCTGCGAACCGGTTCGCCGATCTACTCTTGCTTCCATGGGCGCGGCAGGTCGCGGAAACGGTGATAGGAAACGAGCAAAACTGGGCGCCGCACAACGACCGTCACGCCCGGTTCTGGACCAATCGATTTCCGACCCGCGCGCTGCTCCCCATGATGGGACTGGTCCGGCTGGTCCGGTCGAAGGAATTGGAAAAGGTCCAGACGCCGGTGATGATGGGCTATTCTCGGGACGACGTGGTCGTGGACGTGGAGAAGGCCATCGCCACAACGGAGCGCTTCAGCTCGGGCCGGAAGGAGATTCTCGATCTCGGGGACGTGAACGCCAGGCACGACCACATTCTGGCGGGCGATATTCTTGCGCCGCACAACACCGAGCCGCTGGCGGCGCGAATTGTGGGGTTCGTTCGGACGATTTGAAATCGCCCCAACTGGTTAAGCGGCGCCGGCCACGTCAACGTATCCCACAAGCGTGCTCGGTTCAGGCACCAGATCGCCGTTGAGTGCGAGACCCTCGATATGAAAGCGAATCGCCTCGACAATGAGGTACCTGACCTCAGATTCAGAATGGCCCGTCGCTACGCATCCAGGTAGGTCGGGTACAAACGCCGCATAGTTGGACGCGGCCTTCTCAATGACTATGGCATACTGCATGATTAGCGCCTCAGGCCCGCCTGCTTGAGGATGCTGATCAGCGTCCCCCGCGGCAATTCGTGACTTAGCTTGCCTGCTATTGTCAGCGTTCCGGGTTTTGTCGGGTGTTTGAATTGTTTGGGGCTCCCTTTTGTTCACCCCCTTGCGCCACCCTCGCCGCCCCACGATTATAGAGCCTATGCGCACTCCACTTCTCCTCCTGGCACTCCTCCTGCCCCTGCCACCGTCTGAAGCCACCGCCCAGCAGACGATTCACCGGGTATCGGGCGTGGTCCTGGACGCGGAAACCGACGAAACCCTCCCGGGCGCCAATATTTTTCTTGAAACGCCGAGCGGCGAGGTTCAAGGGGCCGCCACGGACCTCGACGGCCAGTTCAGCTTCACGGTTACAGCCGGCAGCTACCACCTGAAGGTCACCTACGTCGGATTCGAAGCGCACGAAGAAGAGCTCCAAATTACCTC
>CAYXSE010000247.1:0-5473 GCA_964466675.1 uncultured Rhodothermales bacterium
ACCCGCAGTTCCAGGGTCAGACCAAGGAAAAACTGAATAACCCTGAAGCAAAAGGTATTGTCTCGGGCGCTGTCAGATTGGAGTTGGAGCAGTGTCTCAACCGGCACCCTACCACTGGAGAGGCGATCGCCGCTCGAGTCATCCAGTCTGCCAGGGCGCGACTCGCCAGCCGCGCCGCCGCTCGCACCGTTCGCCGCGCGACCAGTGTCAGCCACAGACTCAATCTACCCGGGAAGCTGGCCGACTGCAGCTCGACGGATCCTGCAGAATGCGAGCTTTTCATTGTCGAGGGCGATTCCGCAGGCGGCTCCGCGAAACAGGGCCGCGATCGGAAATTCCAGGCCATTCTTCCGCTTCGAGGGAAGGTGTTGAACGCGGAGCAAGCCACGCTTCGCAAAGTGCTGGACAACAAGGAGTTATCGAATGTTGTTCAAGCTTTAGGATGTGGCCTAGGGGAGCACATCGATCCCGAAAAACTCCGGTATCACAAGATTATCCTGCTCATGGATGCCGATTCGGACGGGCATCATATCGCGACGCTGCTACTAACGTTCTTCTACCGGTACCTGCGGCCGCTGATCGACGAGGGATACGTCTACCTCGCTCAGCCGCCCCTATTCCGCCTCGACGCAGGGAAGCAGACCTTCTGGGCGCTCGACGAGAATGATCGAGACCGGATCGTGCGTAAGATCAAGGCCAAGAACCGATCTGCCAAGATTGAGATGCAGCGCTTCAAGGGACTCGGCGAGATGATGCCCGCGACGCTTCGCGACACCACTCTGGATCCAGAAAAGCGTCGACTACTTCAGATCACCATCCCGGAGGGTGAGCGCATGACCACCGAACGGACTATCTCCGACTTGATGGGCAAAGACGCCGCGCCCAGGTACCAGTTCATCATGGCCCATGCCAACGAAGTGGAGGAACTGGACGTTTAGCTTCGCCGAGCGGGAGGCTCTGCCTCGACGGCAGAATTGGCGGGGAATCCGGAAGATCATTCTTCCTCCGGACTCTGAACCGGCTCTTAGAGCAGACTCAAAAGCGTTCCTATCTGCTTGTTTTGGACGATTCCTGGTCCTCAGTTGAGACCGTCGCACATGTCGCGAGGGACCTCGGTGTCGCTCCGGATCGAATCTTCCAGCATTCCCTTTACGGGTTCTCGGCTCGGCTTGACCAAGGCCAACTCGCTCTTGCCCGTTCGTTGGACACCGTCGAAGGAGTCTATCCCGATCGGCAGTTCAGTCTTGCGGACTACTCCATAGTCGATGCCAAACGGAGCCGAAGCTTCATCCGAAGTGGCCCCGAAATGGGCGATCCCAGCGACCACAAGACCATGAGCGGTACCTCCATTGCCGCCGCGCACGTCTCATGGATGATGCTGCGTGGGGGACCCATCCCGGACGGCTTCGTGATCGATCCCAGAGGAGACGTGTATGTCATCCCTGTGGCGCCTCCGGCTGAAGAGCCGCTGCTGGCATCCAATTCCCGCTAGGATTTGCGGTCACGGGAAGCTGGACCGGCGCTTGGGGCGCTGGCGCGCATGGGGTCCGGAACGGATTTACCGTGAAGCTGCGCTCTATTGGGGACCGGATTCCTGGCGTCGTAGTTTTACCGCGCTCTTAGGCCCGTAGCTCAACTGGCAGAGCATCTGACTCTTAATCAGAGGGTTCGGGGTTCGAGTCCCCGCGGGCCTACCAAGGAAAACGCCTCAGAAACGCTTATTACGGCGATTTTGGGGCGTTTCTGGTTGGTGCCAGGTGCCGAATGGGCGATCACGGGGTGCCACTCGACTTCACGCCTTCGTCTGTCAGGGATTCCGAGCCTCGCCGCCTGCAAGCCCACCTTTCTGTACCTCTTCTGGTTCTCCGTGAGGGAACCGTCTGCCTCTCCGGTGGCGATCTCGGATATCAGCTTCGCTAACTGGTTCGTGTCACGGGGGCGCTCTGTGATCCGTGCTTGATCTCAGAAGGTGCGAAGCGGTGGATGGGTCATTCCAATGCTGGGTCAAGCCAAGTATTTTCAAACTGACCCCACCGGCCGCGGTCGGCATTATTGGCGGCGCGCCGAAGCCGTCTATATGATGGCGAGACGATAGAGGTACATGCCACTGGGCTGATTCGACAAGTCGAGGGAACGTGAGTACGACCCAGGAATCGTCTGTCCAGACACGAGCGTCGCAACCAGTCGGCCGAGCATGTTGTAGACAGTGAGTTCGACGTTGGACGGCGTTCCCACCGTAAACTCGATGCGCGTCGTCGGATTGAACGGATTTGGATAGTTCTGCTCGAGAGCAAAGCCTTTTGCTACGGCGCCACCCTCGACAGAAACAGCAACGGGGTCGTAGACGAGCCCGGATTCGTTTCTGTTTTGGATGGTTTCGAACCAGCTCCGAAATTCCCGACTTCAATGTCGAGGGCCAGCACCATTCCCCGTCTAGGGTCACGAGTATTCCCCACCCCAGGTCCATGACCGTTCCCCAGCTTGGGGTCACGAGCATTCCTCACCCCTGATGTCCCACACTTCAGGGCTTCAATCAGCTGGAATCTGAGCTTCGTGCCATACGGCCAGAATCCAGATCACCTTTCGCTGCTGCTGGTAAAAGAAACGGTAAGGCGATACGACAACCTCTCGAATCTGGCTATCCGGATATTCTGGCACTCTGCGTCCGGAACTGGGGTAGGTAGACAGATGCTTCAGTCGTCGTTTCGCCTTTTTCGAATATGCCGCCGCCGACGACGGGCGATCTCGGCGGATGTACTCAATCGCAGACTTGAGCTGAGCTTGAGCCGAGGGAGTAAACCGGATCCTCATTCCTCTTCAGAAAGCATCAAGTCAATGTCTGAGAAAACGGTATCAATGTCTGCTCCTTTTCCAGCAGCGGCCTCAGTCTCACCCTTGGCCAGGGCGCGAAGCAATCCCAATTCGTACTGAGTGTTCTCGTATGACTGGGCACTTACCAAAACCGCTGTAGCGCGGCCTCGCTGAGTGATGAACACAGGCTCTTGAGACGAGGTCATCTTTTTGATAACTCCCGCTGTGTCCTGTCGAAGCTCAGAGATGGGTACGATGGATGGAATCGTTCTCATTGTGATGTGTCTTGAATAGTACTACCAACCGTACCGTTAACTGTATCGATCCGGGTGAGTTCCAAAAGACTAATCGGCTCAAAGGGTATCGCCGCGGCAAGGCGAGAGATGGTCGGAGACGCCGGCACCATTCACGGTTGAATGCGCCAGGACGTCATCACGAAGCTGGAGCAGGAGTTGCAACTCCCGCGGGCTATCACGAGTGTCTTCTCCGTCTCGGCCACTTGAATGGCGGGAGGCGATTTAGGTGCTCGATGGTGGCCTTGTCTTTACGGCAACCCGGCACACCCAGGTAAGGCTGTAGCAGATATGTACCATCAGCGGGAGGCGGTACTCGAAGGAATTGTGGAATGACCGTGTATTGGTGGTGCTCCGCTACCGCAGTTTGGAGTCGAGCATCGCCCCCCTTAGACTCAACAAACATAGGCGTCGGTTATCCCCAGGGGTTCAGAGAGGCGGGTTGCCGCGAAAGAATCTGTTAGGCCGACCCCACCTCACCCAGTACGATTCTTCGAGAAAGTCTCCACCCCCGCCTCGACAATCGTAGCCGCGATGACCATTGAAGTACGATATCTGGCCAATGAGCCTTTCACTTCCACGCAATGTGAACTAGGACGCAAACCATGAGTGACCCATTTGCTCCACGCGTCGGCGGAGTCCTTAGCGCCGACATCGCCGTTCCCGAACACGAACGTGAAATGCGCTTCTACTCGCGTATACTCAGCACGGGTGAGAGCCCGCTTTGGCGCGAGGATCTAATGAACAACCTCGGTATGCCGATCATCGGATTGGGCGCGCGTAGCACGGAGCATGAGATGCTCCCTCTCCAATGGATGCCGCACATTCAGGTCGCTGATGTCGCGACGAGTGTTGAGCGTGCCCTGGCTCTGGGCGGGAGCGAGCTCATGCATGGCAAGGACGACGATGGAAAGAGCCAGTGGGCGGTGCTGCTCGATCCCAATGGGGCGGCGTTCGGGATCATTCCAGTCGTATCTGCAGAAGAGGTTTCCGCATCAGACGGCGCCGCGTCGCGCCGCCCGTCGGCGCCTGTGGGATGCGTCGCCTGGCTCGACTTGACGGTACCTGACGCCACGGCGACTCGTGAGTTCTACGAACAGGTCGTTGGCTGGAGCGCGAAGGATATCGAGATGGACGATGCGGGCAAGCGCTACGCCGACTACAAAATGCTGGGCGATGATGGAAACCCCGCGGCGGGCGTCTGCCATGCCCGCGGCGTGAGCCTGGATGTGCCGCCTGTCTGGATGCTCTACCTCCCCGTTGGCGACCTCGCCGAAAGTCTCCGTCGCGTACCGCAGGAAGGGGGTAAGATCATCAAGCAGACACCGGCGAACGATCGGGGGGACGCATATGCGGTGCTTCAGGATCTCGTGGGGGCGTACGTGGCGTTGGTGCCCGGATAGAGAGGTGCAATCGCACATCTTGTCCGTGGTCCGAATGGCCCTCAAGCATCATCATCAGTTCTGGGCAGGGCCAGTCACTCACGCGCTCCGGTCGGAACGGTCCCCCGACCCGACGAGTCTTCTTGCGACGGGTATGAAAATTCCCTTACCGTAAAGCCGGCGTCGGCAACGGCCTGGCTGATGCGCTCTTCGGAAACCGCTTCACCGGCCTTGAACTTCAAACGGACTTCTCCCTCTTCCATCTCCAAACTAATCGCCTGGATTCCCTCCAGCTTTTTGAGTTTCTTTTCCAGTCCGTAGGCGCAGAATGGACAGGCGAGCCCGTCCACGGTGACGACTACGTCAGGGCTCTCAACAACGTCCTGGGCACGAATCTCTCGGGGTACACCCGCAGCGACCAGAAGAGAGATCAGGAGACAGGCAACAAAGGCATTCGTTGGGGTCATCGGGCTGTCCGAGATGTGTGGTTTGTTAGAGTGGGTCGCTAGATGTGAAACTCGACTGAGATGACGAACCGATAGTCAAGATCGCCGCCTTCGAGATTTACGTACAAGGGAACCTGAACGCCAGGTTTCAGAGCCCAGTTGCGGTAGGTGATCCAGGCACCAAAGCCGGCCAAGAGACGATTGCCTGAAGAAGACTGTACTGCGACTCCGGCAACTTCGCGCTCGGCAAAAACCTGACCATTGACCTCGGCCATGAATACGAAGTCGGGCTTGTAGTAGCCCGTTTTCACCGGCCGCACTCCCAGCGCGACATCATAAAGGAGCACATTTCCACGCTTGACATCATTGGCCCCCCGCCCGTTGACCCGGTAACGCCCGGTTGCAAAGACCAGCCATCGCCTCCCCTCAAAGCCCGCGGCCAGCCCACCGACGAAGTCAGTGGACTCCGAACTCAAACCCGCGGTACCGGTGGGAAACTGGACGCCACCCAACACCGCGGCATGAAAGACGCCGCCCGGGA
>CAYXSE010000248.1:0-4929 GCA_964466675.1 uncultured Rhodothermales bacterium
GACCGGCATTGTCTCAAACCGTTTCCTGCATCCGCGTTGGCTCAGCGCCTCAGCGGCACGTACAATGCTTTCGCAAGCAACGGCAACACGCAGCGCCTGCAAACAGCGAGTAAAACGGGCTGCACACCGCGGCGCACAACCCTGTCAAAGACACCATCGACCGCCCTCGCCGGTCTCTTGAGCGGTGTGAAAAGGTTTTTGTCAAGAAAAGTCGTACGCCCACGCCCGCGACACAGCCCGATGTCTGAAAAGCAAGGCAAACACAGGAAAACCAGCGTCAGCATCGTGCAAGCAGCGTTCCACGATTCCGAGCGAGGATTCTACGGCGAAGCCGGATCCAGGATGACGATACAGCGATGAGAGGGCGTGGCTGTCCAGCGCAGGATCCTCTGATCTCTCAACAACTCACACGGTGACAGCACAACGGCCTGGTCTTTGCAGCAAGCATCGAATCTCCGCACGATTCGCAGTGGCCTGTGCCGGGCGAATCGACACAGCGCGGCACGGCACGGGGGGTCCCCGGCGCGTTCGCGACGACAATGGAAAACGAGTTTGCGGAGGCTTTCCCGACGGCACCACCGCCACCTATTCCCTCACAGACGCTGAGCCAAATAGCCAGAGGGCGGGCGCGGTCGCGACCGGAGTTCCAAAGATGGCGAACGAAGAACCGGATCGTACCGGCTGATCTACGGATCACGGCCCTCCAGCCATCTGAGTGATGTCGTCCAGTTGCCAGGAACCGGGCTCGGGCTTCCAGTACAAGCGGTACACTTCGCCGGTATCATCGACGGCGATGATGTTGAGACTGACCGCAGATACGCTTTGCCCCGTCACGCCGATTGCCATCACAAGTTCCATAGACCCGGCGGCGAGGCCGACTTTCCTTCCAACCATGTCGATCCCCCACACGGACGATTCGGGCGTCCACCAATACACCGCGATTTCCTGTGACGAACGCGTGATCCCGACGACGTTGAGCCCGCCCCAGTCCGTCGTGTAGCTGGACAGGCTGTTGGGGCTCAGCACCGGTCCGCCCGATGCAGCGGTCAGGTCACTCGTTTGCCAGTCTCCTGCGAGATCCGGGGTCCACCAGAGCACACGCAGATGGCCGTTAGCGTCGAGGCCTGCGACGTGGATCGAGGCCCAGGCCGCCGAATACTCGGTCAACGCCCCCTCCAACGATGGGGCACCGGTCAGCACCGTGAGGTTGGCGGTCTGCCACCGCACGCGGCCCGGTGCCCACCAGATCGACCAGACGTCACCGGACGAATCAAGACCAACAACATTGAGCCCGCCCCAATCCGTTGCGTAGGAGAGCAAGGGTCCGTTCAATTCGGGCATCGCGACGCCGTTGCGTCTTAACTGGGTGCCAGCGATATCCATAAACGACCAGCCATACTGACCCGGTGTTCCCTCGCCGTTGTTGTAGTACCGGACGAGATCACCGGAGGAGTTCAGCCCCGTCAGATTGACCTGGCCGTTGGGCGTGATCATCACCTGCAGACTCGTTGCGATCGGGCGACCGCCCGTAACTTCTGCGGTCAGGTTACGGAAAGACCAGTTGCCAGACGCGGACTGGGTAAACAGAACAACGCCGTCGATCGTCAGCCCGGCGGCTCGGGCGAGACCATCCTTGGGATCGATCCAACTGACAAGCTCCTCGGACACTTCCGGGTTGCTCAGCCCCGCGCCCGGGTCACTCGCGATCCACGCCCCGGTCGTACCATTGTGGGTGAACACAACGGGGGTTCCGGCTGGATTGACTCCAGACACCGTGAAGCCGCCGTCAGGCGAAGCACTGATATCCAACGAACGATTGTGATCGATGCGGACCTGATCGGTTGCAAAGAGGAGGCGAAGCTGATAGAGACCAGCACTGCCGAAGCCCGACGTTCCCATCGCAGACCTCGGATCGTAGTTGGTGACTCCCGCGCCGCTCACACCGATGAAGTACGTCGATCCGTTGACCACGTCGATCGAGGCTCGGCTGCCGCGCGTCTGGGAAGAGGCATTGTCATTGGCGGCCAGTTCGTTGCCCTGCGCGTCAAAGATGCGAAGGTATGTATCGGCTGAAAACTCGAGATCGGTCAGTGTTGTAACCGTGATCGCACCGTCGCGAGGCGCGATGAATCGGAACAGGTCGATGTCATTGGTGAGAGGTTCACCGTTTTCTCCTGCGCGATACTGTCTGAACAACCGCAAGTCATCGACCAGCAGGAAGCCGCCAACCGGATCGAATCCTGACTGAATCTCGGAGATGCCCGCCGTCCACATGCGATCGTTGGCAATGGCCTGAAGAGTCGAGTTGAGCGGCACGATGCTGGCTGAAAGCCGGTAGACACCGGTCTGCCCGGGCGTGCCGCTGGAGGTCTGCCATGGATCGAAACTGAGATTGTCGGCGGACGAAATGGCCACGTTGTACCTCACGCCGGCCTGAACCTCGAAGTAGAGTTCGGGATCTCCGTTGTCGGGGTTGATGCCGAACGCAAGGAAGTTGCCCTCGTCATCGTACAGCGAGATAAACGTCGCGAGCGGGTCCAGGTTGCCAGCGATTGCGAACGAATCGACCGCGATCCGCATCAATCCGGACTGGACCGGCACAAGTTCGACAAAGTCGACATCCAGATTGCCAACCTCGACAATCCCGCCTCCTTGCAAGTCCGGATCCACGCCGATAATGCCGGGGAAATCGACAACTGGCAGTTGGAGCGACCATGTATTCTGCCACTGTGCGAGGCTGCCGTTGCGGTCGTTGCTGATGAACGCCACCGACAGTTGATACGAGCCGCCGAGGCCGTTGGCAGTCCGTCCCTGTAGCCTCGCCGGGTCGTACACGGAATTTTCATAGCTGGACACGCCGATGTAGTACACCTCTCCTCGGAATACCTCTCCCTCGATGATACTGTCCGTCTCATGGCCCTCAAAGCCGCCGAAACCGTCGGAAACCTCACCGCCAAAGCCGGTCGGGAACTCCAGGGAGTTCCCGAGCCAGTCGTACGCCAGGTCGTCGTCGCTCCAGCGCACTTCAACGCCGTTCGCGTCAAAGACGCGAAGGAACGAATCGACAAACCCGGTCGCAAACGGTGTATCGATGTCGATGAGCAGGCTTCCATGATCCGGAACGGTGATCTTGAACAGATCAACATCACCGACGCCTACGAACTGACCATAGTCCGCACCGATCGTGCCCCCGAATTGCTGGAAGCCGTCCCCGGCGAAGGTCACGATTTCCCAAGCGTTTGCCAACAGTCCGTTTCGTTCCTGCATCCCGATAGACCACGCGATCTCATAGCGCCCCCGCTCGCTCGCCGGGCCGTTGGCGGACGCACCAGAATCCGGATCCAACGGGTTATACACGGCGTTGCTCGAACTGCTAACCCCCGCGTAGTACGTTCCGGGCACTAACGCAGACGTGATCGACAGGGAACCGGTCGCTCCAACGGAGCCCGCCAGACGCACTCCGCTCGAATCGTACAACTGAAGGGAACCGCTGAACATCCCTGCGCCGGAAGCGACATTGACTGAGATTGTCACGGTGCCCTCAACGGCCACCTCGAATCGAAACAGATCTCGATCGGCTGCCACAAACTGGACATCCGCATCGGTGCCGATTGCTTCAGTGAGCGAAGTCGTCGGGACACCATTGAGCAATGGACCCCAGATGGCACCGTTCATCGTCGAGTTCGGGTCGGTCCGCGAGCCGCCAAGGCCAGCAAACATGCTCTCAACATGCTGCACCGCACTGAAAATATTCAGCCGCCGATACACAAGCCCGGTCGAGGCGAGGCTTGAGTCTTCGTCGTCGCCGTCGGTGATCACATCGCCCGTCGAAATGAGTATCGACCTGATCTCGTCCGGTCGCAGAAGCCGCCCACCGAAGCGCAAGGACGCCTCTTGCACAATGGCGACCGCTCCGGCAACCATGGGCGACGCCATGCTCGTGCCCGCCTGTTCCTCGTAGCCGCCCCCCGGCACCGTGCTTCGGATGAGGGCACCCGGGGCAAAGATGGCGTTGCCGACGGCCAGGGGCGGCCGCTGACTGAAACTGGTGATGCGGTCAGCGCCGGTTGACAAGTCGTACATCGCCACCTGCGGCCCCTCATTGGTTTCCCACACAGCACCAACGCTGAGCGTGCTGAATATCCCCGGCGACGCCGAGTTGGCAAAGCCAGGAGTCTTGGCGTAGTCGTTCCCTGCGGCTGAAATGACCGTGATGCCCGCAGCCTCAAGCCGATCGATCACCGGCGCATAGAAATCGCCAATCGCGGCCTGCGTCGATTCATAGAAGCCGGACCCCAATGACATGTTCACAGCAACGATGTTGTAAGTGTCTCGGTTCTCAAGCACCCAAAGCAGGCCGTCGATGACCGATTGTGGCTGGGCACCCTGCTTACCGAAGCTCAGCCGATCAAAGACCTGGACCGCGACGATGCTGGCATCGGTCGCAACGCCGATGTCAGGATTCGATGAAGCGGCGATACCCGCCACATGCGTTCCGTGTGAGCCGACCCAGTTTGGAGAAGGACTCGCGTACCTGCTGTCGAACCAGGCGAGATAGTTTGGTGCAATATCCGGGTGGGTGCTGTCCAGCCCTGTGTCCAGGATCGCAATGGAAACGCCAGTCCCATCAAGATCGGAGTACGCCGGATTCGCTCGCAACTCGTCCAGCCCGATCAGATCGTACGCCGCTGAACTAAGAAGAATTCTATTTTCGAGATGCTCAAAGATGGCGGGCGACGCGATCCGGACGGCGCGACGGCGGTTATTCCGTGTGGCACGACGGGCAAGACGAATAAGCATGTTGTACTCCCACAAGGCTTACGTGTCAGCGATCTTCCTGACGGATCCGATCAGGTCGGATCCGGTTGCGACGATGTTTCACAACCTACCGCATTTGCAGCCGCGTGTCAACCGTCAAAAAGGAGGAGC
>CAYXSE010000248.1:4994-5467 GCA_964466675.1 uncultured Rhodothermales bacterium
ACCAGTCGGCTCTTGGTGCAGCGTCTGAGCGATGACCCGGTTTTCGCCGTCAAGAGCGGTGCCCTGCGCGATTGAATGGAGCCTGACGGACGTGAATCATACGGTTTTCGAGAAGTTCGTGGGCGTCTCGACGAGCCCCGAGCGCAAACTCGGGATCACGAATGGTCGATTCTTACGGCTCAACCCAACCTGTGCTCGCGCACAGGGCTCGTAAAGACGCCTACAGATTTTTCGTGATCCGTATCAGTGCTCGGCCTTCCTGGCGGAGAATGACCCGTTCGTCCTTGCCCCGTGCAGTTGCGAGAGCCGCTTGCCTGGATGGGAAACCGCCTCGTCCTGTCGGGAAAATGGGGTGGCTTGGCAGGGAATTGGGGCGGCGGAGCCTCTTTGCGTGTCGGGCGGGGAGGCACAAAAAGGCGATGTCTTTGGGGAAAATAGGGTTAAGTTGGCGATCGTGGCCCCATTTTCCGCGA
>CAYXSE010000249.1:0-5391 GCA_964466675.1 uncultured Rhodothermales bacterium
CCGAGGACCGTGTCGAACTCATCGATGGCCAAATCGTCGCGATGAGTCCCATCGGAAACTGGCACAGTACCTCGGTGCGACTCTTGGCGCGATTTTTTCAGGCACAAGTGCCCAGGACCTTAGTCGTGGACATTCAGAATCCCCTCAACGTAGGGAAAACCACCCAAGTTATTCCCGATCTGGCCTTGATTCGAGCGGACCGGGACCCCTGGAATACGCCCGTTCGAGGCCAGGATTGCGTGCTGGTTGTCGAGGTCGCGGAGACCTCCCTAGCCACCGACCGAACTACAAAGATGGCGCTCTATGCGACGGTGGGCGTTCCCGAGTACTGGGTTGTCGATCTCGCCGGGCGCACCGTCGAGGTGTACCGGAACCCCGAGTCGGGGGTGTACCGGTCTCGTGCTATCCATGGGAGGGGTAAGGTAGTTGCGCCCGAGGCCGCACCCGATGTGGCGGTGCCAGTGTCGGAGGTGATTCCGCCGCCGGACAGGGCATGAGCGGACGCAGTCGCTCCACAGGCTGTCACCGCGTGTCCCATGGCCATAATGTTACTGGCTCCCACGTAGCGTATCCCAGACGGAATGCTCTATGGGTCCAGAAACCCGTCGCCCCGAATCGCGTGAAATGCAATCCACTGTCCCAGCCATCGTGTCCACCTCGACTCAGCCGTTTCGCCTCCATCGTTTCTCCGTCCTCGAATACGTCGCGATGGGGGAGTCGGGCATTCTCCAGCCCGAGGACCGTGTGGAGCTCATTGGCGGGCAGGTCATCTCGATGTGCCCGATCGGAAATTGGCACAGCGCCTCGGTGGCACGGTTGGGCAGGGTGATTCAGGAGCAATTGCGAGACCCGATGGAACTCGTGGTTCAAGGCGCTATCAACATCTGTGACGATACCCAACTCATGCCAGATCTGGCCGTAGTCAGGGTGCAAAACAGTGTCTGGGATAACGGATTTCGTGGGACAGACTGCCTGGTGGTCATCGAGGTCGCGCATTCCTCGCTAGCAACCGACCGAACCACAAAGAAGGCCATCTACGCGTCGACAGGGATCCAGGAGTATTGGATCGTCGATTTGGCGGGACGGGTTGTGGAGGTCTTTCGCCGCCCGGAAGCGGGAGGCTACCAGCAACACAAGCTGTACGAAAAGAGTGCCAGAGTCTCGTCCGAGGCAGTTGCCGGACTGACAGTGTCGGTGGAGGAGATTGTGCCCCCGGACGAGAACAGATAGCGTCTCACCGTGCCAGCAGGGCTCATGAAAACGACGGCACATACTCCAGCCTTGGCGAACCGCGGCCCAGTGGGTCGCCGCAAGCTGGCGGTTTCTGCGCTTCTGATCGCCGTCATGTTCGGAGGGGCGCTGGCGCCCGTTGTGCATCAGTTTCAGCATGGATGGGCTTCTCGTCTTGCCGCTGTCAACGACTCCGAAGCCTGCGCTCACTCGCCTCACGACACCGGGTTCGAAGCGGCGACATCGTCGCTTGACGACGTCCACTGCACACAATGCAAACGCTCTTTCGAGGGCTGTTGCGAACAGCCTGAGACGGCGAAACGGTTCCGCACGCTGTCCGAGTCAATGCCGGCACCTGCCTCACTGCGCCGTGCTTCCCTACCCTCGCTGCTCCTCATCAGGGGCCCTCCCGGCCGTGCGTGAAATCACCGGTTGCGAGTGACACACTGAGTTCGTCACCCGTTCCGAATTTTTTGGGCACTTGAACGGGAGAGGATTGGTTTGCGAAGAAAACTGATGATCGGGATAGCACTGCTTGGCGTTTTCTCGCAAGTGAACGCACAGACACTGCAGGGGCTTGTTACCGACGCCGAAACGGGCGAACCCCTGATCGGCGCGACCATTTTCATCCCCCGCCTTCAGCTAGGCGCGGCAACGGACGACCGAGGCCGGTACGAAGTGATACTGGGGCAGACCGGCACGTTCCGCGTCGTCTTCAGCTTCGTCGGCTACCAGGGCGAGAGTCGGACAGTCACCGTGTCGAGCGACATGATGATTCAGGACATTGCGCTTAGGCATACCACGTTGGAGACGCCGAGCATCACCATCACGGCGAAGGCCTACGCGTCGGACATTCTCTCGACACCGCAAGCGGTGGTCGTACTCGAGGGTCGCGAGCTGGCGCATCGACGGGGCGCAACCGCCTTCGAGGCACTTGAAGGGGTGGCTGGGCTTCGTCTGCTTCGGACAGGACCCGGGATTGCCAAGCCAGTCATACGCGGTCTCTCCTCCCAGCGCATCCTTGTCATTCAGAACGGCATTCGGCAGGAGGGGCAGCAGTGGGGCGACGAACACGCTCCTGAGCTCGACGCCTTCGGCGTGGATCGCATCGAAATAGTGAAGGGACCAGGTAGTCTGCTCTATGGCTCCGACGCAATGGGCGGTGTGATCCACGCAACCAGCGTGGACCTCTTCGACTACAATGGCCCGTTGAAGACACAGGCGGTCATCCAGGGATTGAGCAATACCGGGCAGACGGCCGCGAACGTGCGGCTCGGCGGCCGCGCTGGCCAAACGGTTTACGATGGAGCACTCACCGTCAGGCGGGCCGGTAGCTACAGGACTCCGGATGGAGTCGTGCCCAACACCGGTTTGACGGAACTCAACGGAATGCTCCGGCTCGGTCGCGGCTTCTCATGGGGCACGGTCACCGCGGAGTACCAACACTTCGGCGCAACGATCGGCCTGTTCGAGCCCGGCCAGAAAGCGGGAGAGCGATTCAAGATCGACCTTCCTAAACAGCGCGTGTCCCATGACCGTGCCAAGGTGCACCTGAAGACGCGAGTCGGCGCTAATCGACTGGAATGGGTGACCACCTGGCAACAGAATCGACGGAGAGAATTCGAGGAGGAAGAGGCGCAGCAGAAGCTCGTCACGCGCTCAGAAATCCTTGGAACTACTGAGGGTCGGGAGCTTCCGACCCTTTCTCTTCGCCTCAGCACGCTCACGTCTGACCTTCGATTTCACCACCGACCGGTAGGACGCCTCTTCGGCACCATCGCGGTCAGCGGCCTCTTCCAGAAGAACGAAACGCTGGCCGAGGAGGCGCTCATCCCCGGCGCACGCACGCTCAACGGTGGCTTCTATGTGTTTGAGGAGCTGATGCTCCCTCGCGTGACCATCAGCGGCGGCGTCCGGTTCGATGCGAGGCGTCTTGAGGTGGAGGCCAACGAGGCACTGGGCGTCACCTCGCAGACGCGTTCCTACAACGCACTGTCGGGCGCCATCGGCCTGGCCTGGCAACCCCTCTCGGGGCTCTCCCTCTCGGTGAATGCCGGACGCGCCTGGCGGGCGCCGGTCCTCATCGAGCTATTCGGGAACGGGGTGCACGAGGGCGCGATCCGATTCGAACGGGGAGATGCTTCCCTGAGACCCGAGCAGAGCCTTACGCTGGAAGGAACGATCCGCTGGCTGCGAACGCACGCGTACGTAGAAGTGACCGCGTTCGTGAATCAGATAAACCACTACATCTTTCCTCGTCGCACTAGTCAGATCGATCCCGGCTCCGGTTTTCCCATCTACCGTTTCCAGCAGGCCGAAGCGCGCCTGTCGGGTGGGGAGCTCCGAATCGACTATCACCCCCACGTGGCCGAGTGGCTCCATTTTCACGTCTCGGGTGACGCGATATGGACGCGTAACCTCACGACAAACGATCCCCTGCCCTGGTCGCCAGCCCCCAGACTCACTGTGGAAGTGGAGGTAGAGCGAGGGCGCCTGGGAGCGGCCGAGGACGTTACATTCCGCCTGGGACCCAGCTTCACGCGCCGTCAGACGCGCATCGATCCGAGCGAGACACGCACGCCGGGTTACACGCTCTGGGACTCATCCGTGGCCGCCAGATTCGAGAAGGGAGAGGTTACGCTTACGCCGCTACTGGCCGTCGCTAACCTGTTCGACGTGAGGTATATCAGCCATCTCAGTAGGTTCAAGCCGTTCGACGTGCCCAATTATGGGCGGAATATTCGGTTTGAGGTGCGGGTCGACTTCTGATGTAGTCGGACCGAGTGAGTATGGAGGCGCTGTTGGGTAGCCGAGGGGTTGAAGGGATCTCTCGACCCATTGTCCAGGTATATGCAGATCAGCCGTAACCAGTCCTCGGAATTGTGACTGTCCTTTGTCGGTATCCCTTCCTTCTCTTGCTTCTGACCTTGGCGGCGTGCGACAGCGGTGTCGACCCGCCAGGTGATCAGCCTGAGGAGGAAGTTGTCGCGCCCTTCAGGACTGACTCGCTTCTGTACGTACTCCGTCAACAACCCCTGCCCGATGAGTACTCCGGACGTTCTGACTGGGGAGTGATGTACAACAACAGAAGCGACTCGACGGTCTTCTTCCTGTTTACGAATACCTGTGGCGTCTACGTGCCCCCCAATTGTGGGTCTTGGGACCCCTGGCCCATTTTCGAGAGACTCACGGGCGGAAACTGGATCCCGGCCATGTCCTCGGCTCGGGTGGCCGTCGGAACTGCCGAGGTTCACCCGGTCGCGGCGGGAGATTCACTAGAGCTTTCCCATAGGCTTTCCTTTCCCGGGCGGTCGTTTGAGTTCAATACGGGCCTCCCTATCGACTCCATCGCCGGCACATATAGGCTCCGATACCTGGTTTACGGCAACCCCGGCCCGGACGCACGTGGACCTCGGGAGAATGATCTGCTTCCGATTGAGGACCGAGTATCCAACGAGTTCCGACTTACGGTGCGGGCGAGCGATTGAGAAACGAGCCTGATCACCCTCCCAATCCTTGATTCAGGGACTCAGGCGGCCGATACCAATCTGGGATCGGCCGAGCGGGATGGCGTTGCCAACCGCTACGTCTTTGTGGGCATGATGGTGAGAAACGGTACCGGTTTCGCATTGGCTATTTGAGTTGGAGTCTGGGCCTGGGTCGGTTCGGGTCGTAGCGTCGACAGACACTCGGTAGGCTGGGTGGCTCGGTGATTTTCGCCACGGTTGCGCTCAGTGCCCCAAGCAAGGTTTTGGAATTGGGTAGGGCCCAATCCCGGAAACTTGACGGCTGCAAAGACAGGCAAAAGGTGAATTTCGGAGCACCAAGGGCTTCCAACCGCTGGAGCGCTCCAGCTCAATCTGCGACAGAACGCTGAATGTGGAATTCGGAGGACGCAGGACGAGAATCACCCCCCGGCTGTGGCCTTTTCCACGCGTTCTGCCAGATGGGGCCAGGCAACTGCTTCCCATCGCTTCAGGGCCTTCGACAGCGCCATGGAGTCTCGGCCCCGCTCAAGATCACTCGTTGGTATGACCAGGAACCGCCACTGCTTCGGATCTACCTGATCAGCGCCTCGCATGTCGGTCTCCAGATGAAGCCCGAATACAAAGAGGTCGCAGAACCATCCCTCGGACTCGATATTTTCTCCTGGATTGTATT